>DAOUKL010000001.1:0-10997 GCA_034421335.1 Dehalococcoidia bacterium
GGGAGGGACCGGCCAGCGCCGCGAGATGCAGGACGCTCTTTTCGTAAGGGTCGAGACGGACGAAGGGATTACGGGTTGGGGAGAAGCGTTCAGTTTCGCGACCGTGCCCGTGACGATTCCGGCCATCGAGCGCGCGATAGGGCCCCTCGCGGTGGGGCAGGATCCTACGGACATCGCGGGAGTCAGCGAGGACATCAAGCGGCGCTGTCAGAACATGATGCGCGGCGGCCCGGCCCGTTTCGCGCTCTCAGGTATCGAGATCGCTATGTGGGACATACTGGGCAAGGCGCACAACGAGCCGGTCTGGCGGATGCTGGGAGGAATGCCGAAAGAGAGCGTGGAGGCATACGCCAGCTTGTTCCGCCTGCACGAACCCGCAACCGTACGCCGCATCGCGTCAAAAGCTCAGGAACGCGGGTACCGGATGGTGAAACTGCACGAGCGGACCGTCGAAGCAGTGGCCGCCGCACGCGATGCGTTGGGGCCGGATGCGCCGTTGATGGTCGACACGAACTGCGCGTGGTATCCCGACGAGGCGGTAGAGATGGCGAAGCAGATGCGCCCTTACGACCTCACGTGGCTCGAAGAGCCGGTGTCTCCGCCCGACGATTACGACGGACTCGCGCGCGTTCGCCGCGAGGGAGGAGTCCCCGTCGCGAACGGGGAGAACATCGGAAACCCTTACGACGTGAGATGGATGGCCGCGCGCGAAGCCGTCGACATCGTTCAGCCGTCCGTGGTCAAACACGGAGGCATCGCCGACGTCATGCGCATGGTTGAGATTGCGGAGTCGTCAGGGATGCGAGCCGTGCCGCATTGCCCATTCGTGGGGCCCGGCCTGCTGGCGACCATCCACATCGTCGCCGCGATGCGGACCGAGACGCCGTGCGAGCACCGCTACTGCGACCTGCTGGCCAGTCCGCTGGGCGATGCAGTGGTGGCGAAGGAAGGCCACCTGAGCGTGCCTGTTGGCCCCGGTCTCGGCGTCGACCCTGACATGAAGGTCATCGAACGCTACCGCGTGGCGTGAAGCGCTCGAGACTCGCTTCAGTCCGCATTCTCCGAGCGGCTCGGCCCAACGCGAACGTCCGCAACGTTGGGGTCGTTTGCCGCGACGTGCAGTATCCGCAGCGGCTCCACGCTTGAACTCGCGAACCAGTACCGGAACCCGTGCGGGATGACGATGCCCTCGTCCTTGCCGAGTTCCGCCAGGACGACGTCGCCTTCGCCATAGAACCTGACCTTGCCTTCCAGCACCAGGAAGAAGCCGTCGCTGGATGTATGGCTGTGCAGCCTGTTCTCTCCCCCCTCCTTCACCAGCTGCATGTCCGCCGCAAGGCGGTCGGTCTTGCAGAGCATGGTGAGGTTCTTCGAGCGCTCATTGTCCGGGACCTCGTAGCGAAACACCTGCGGTTCCAAGACGGCTGCCTCCTCAGACAAGGTAAAGGCCGGCGACGCAGGCGCGGCGAATCGCGCCTGCCGGCAAGCATTGCTATACGGGGTCGACGTCATCGAGAAAGGCGCGAACGGCCTCCTCAAACGCCACCGGGTTATCGCCGGGAACGCGATGTCCCGCCTGCGGGACTTCCACCAGCCGGCTGTTGGCGTTGCGCTCCAGCATCCGCTCTGCGACCTCGCTGCTCAGTACGTCGCTCTTCTGGCCACGAACGATAAGCGTGGGACAAGCTATGCGCTTCCAAAGCTCCCAGCGCGACGCGGGGTCTTCTCTCGCGCTTTGCCGTTGAGCGCGGCGGGCCGGATCTCTGAGGACAGGGTCGTACTTCCACGTCCATTTCCCATCGGGGCGCTGCATGAGGCTGTGGCGCAGGGAGCTTCTGATCTGCCACTCCGGGCGGAAGGGGCTGTAGTCGATGACGCGCTGGACGAATTCCTCGTAGGTGTCCAGAACGTCCTGCTGGGTGACGAAATTGTTGACGGCTCGTTCACCGCCGCGGGCGGGCTCCGGCCCGACGTCGACCACGACCAGCGCCTTGACCCTGTCCGGGTGGGCGGCCGTATAGGCCACCGAGTTGCTGCCTCCCATGGAGAGACCGATAAGGACGAGCTTCTCCATGGCAAGGCGATCTACGAAGTCTCCCACGTCTCCGACATAGGACGCGCGGTCGTACTCTCCGTTCGGCGCCCATTCGCTATCGCCGTGGCCGCGTTGGTCGACTGCGATGACGTGGTAGCGAGTACACAGCGCCAGTGCGGTGAAGTCCCACATGTGGGCGTTCTGGGCGGCGCCATGCAAGCACAGGAGCCAGGGCTTGTCTTCACTTCCCCAGTCCAGATAGTGGAGACGGATGCCGACATCCGCGTGGCGGCTGATGGGCGACCTGTGGTCCGAGATGGTGGTCCCCACGGCGGCTGCGGCTTCGTGCAGTGACAGTTCGTTGCGTGTCGTCAACTCGTCCTCCGGTTGCTCCCACCTCGCTCGCTGCGGCCTCAGCGTCCCTTGAAGTCGGGTTTTCGTTTCTCGGCGAACGCGCGCAGGCCCTCCTGGGCGTCTTCGGTGCCGCGTCCTATGTAGCCGAGCAATTCCGACATGCGTATAGCGTCCCTGAACGACATCTCGCGCGACCTGTAGACAATCTCCTTGGTCGCTTTCACGGCAAGGGGAGGGCTGGCCGCGATGCGGTTGGCGAGTTCGAACGCGGCGTCGAGCAGCTCGTCCTGCGGCACAACGCGGTTTACGAGGCCCCATTGCAGCGCCTGGTCGGCCTTGACCCGGTCCCCGGTCAGCAGCATCTCCATCGCGGCGCCCATCGGGATGAGGCGTGGGAGGCGCTGGGGAGCGCCCATGCCAGGAGGGAAGCCGTACTTGATTTCCGGAATGCCGAACTCCGCATTCTCGGAGGCGATGCGTATGTCGCAGGCCATCGCCAGCATGCAGCCGCCCCCAATCGCGAAGCCGTTCACCGCAGCGATGAGCGGCTTTCGGATCTCCAGCCCGTTGATCAGCGTCAGGGGACTAGGGTCCCACACGGAACTGGGTCCGCCTACGCGTCCGGATTGGGCGGCGGTGTTGAGGTTGCCGCCGGCGGAGAAGGCTCGTTTGCCCGCGCCCGTGATGATTGCGCAACGGAGGTCGTCGTCGGCTGCGTAGTCGGCCAGGCGGTCATACAGCAGGGCCGAGGTCATGCCGAGGTTGAGGTCGTTGTCCCCTTCCATCGTGAGGAGCGCGACATACCCGTGCTTTTCGTAATGAACTTCAGCCATGAAGCGCCTGCTTTCGTCGTGGTCGATTGCGCGGGGGCGTGCCTACACCACGCCCCCGGAGCGCAGCTCTTCTATCTCGCCGGACGAGTAACCCAGAGTGCTCAGCACCTGGTCGGTGTGCTCACCCAGCAGAGGAGGCGGCCGGTGGACCACGGGGTCAACCTCGGACATGGTGAAAGGAGGGGCGAACGAGAGCACGGGCCCCATCTGTGGATGGTCGACCCTGACGAACATATTGTTCTCCACCATCTGGGGTTCGTAGAAGACCTCATCGCGATCGAGCACGGGAGCGACGGGGACGTCCGCCTCGTCGAGCAGTTTCAGCCATTCCTTCGAGGGTCTGGTCTCGAAGACTGCCTCGAGGACAGGGTATATCTCTTCGCGGAAGTCCCTGGTGCTGTTGTTGGGGAGTTTGGCGCGGGGATCTTCGGCGATGTGCGGCAGATCGAGCACCATGCACAACCGGTAGAACTGCGCCGGGCGGAGGGCGGTGACGTTGACGTAGACATCGTCGGCGCAGCGGTAGATGCCGTAGGCGGGCATCTCCAGTTCGCGGACGGGCTTGTCGGAGTTCTCGAACTTGACCAGGTTGGTCATCTGCATGGCTATCGCGGCGTGCAGGAGCGAGGTCTCAATGAGCTGCCCCCGTCCGGTCCTTTCGCGCTGGAGGAGAGCGAGGGCGATGGCGTAGCCCAGCAGCATGGGTATCGACGGGTCTGAGAGGAACACGCCGGTGCTCACAGGCACGCCGTTCTCCCAACGCCGGTACTGCGCGCCTGAGAACCCCTGGGTCAGCCGGTCGTAGCCGGGCTTGCTTGCGTACGGGCCCTTGCTGCCGTATGCGCTTATGGATGCGTAGATGATCCGGGGGTTGATGGCTTGGACTGATTCGTAGTCGACCCCGAGTTTCTTCGCGGCGGCGAGCCGCATGTTCCCGATAAGGATGTCGGAAGACTCGGCGAGTCTCCTGAATACGTCCTTGCCCTCTGGAACGGCCAGATTCAACGTCAGGCTCCGCTTGTTCCGGTTCTGCACGACGTAGCCGGTCCCGCCGTCGGCGGCTGGGTCGGCGGAGCCGGACTGAGGCGGCGGTTCGACCCGGATCACCTCCGCGCCCTGGTCGGCCAAGTACACCGCCGTCCCGGGACCGGCGATGCCCGTTGTGAGGTCGATAACCCTTATTCCATCGAGTGCGTGAGCCATGCTCCCTCCCCGTATGCACAGCGCTCGGCGGCAGTGACCCTACGATGCGGCGCTGCCGCTGGGCCGCTACAGGCCGTACAGGCGCTTCGGGTTGTCGCACAGAATCTTGTCGACAGCGTGCTGCGAGAGCTCGCCCGCGTTGACACGCGCTTGGAGCGCGTCTTGGAAGTGGCGCTCCTGGGACTGGTCGGCGTGCGTGTAGTCCGAGCCGACTACGATGTTGTCTTCGCCTGCGAACTTGAGGATGTAGGGCAAGTCTTCGTCCACTAGGCAGGTGACGAAGATGTTCAACTCCCGCAGCGTGTCGTGAAGCGTGTCGAACCCGTCCGGGAGGTCGGCGTAGGTAAGCGTCCTGGAGGATGGCCCCAGAGAACCCGGGTGATCCATGCGCCGCCTTATCTGGTAGAGCTCGTGCGGTATCCAGCCTGCGGCGGCTTCGATGAACCCCCAGCGGATGTTCGGGTAGCGGTGAGGCAACTTGCTGAGCACCAGCGACGAGAACGTTTCAGGCAGGTAGGCGAAGGGCACCCGCGGCCCCCGGAAATCGCCGTCCGTTCGGTTCTCGCGGATGTTGGGAATGCCGCTGCCGATGTGCACACAGACCGGCATCTCCAGCTCGTTGGCGACCTCCCACAACGGGTCGAAGTACTCGTCGGTGAAGTTGTGGTCGGCTTCCCGGTTGCCTTTCTTGAAGATGCCGACCGCCCCGTGGTCCTTGGCCCACCGCGCCTCCTTGATGGCCTCGTCCATATCCATGAGCGGCGGGAGGCACAACCACCCTAGCCGGCCGCCGGACTCTCCGCACCTGTCCCCCAGCCACCGGTTGTACGCGCGCTTGAGAGCGACGTCGCCCTCGGCCTTGGTGGTGGGCTGAACGAGGAAAAGCGTGGGGTAGATGATCTGAGCGCGGATGTTGAGCCCATCCATGTCCCTGAGCCGTGCGCTCACGTCGAGCAGTTCCCGCGTTTCGACGGTGGTCATCGTCCTCGCGTCTTCCCGGTGGAGCCGCGGCTGGCGGTCGCCGTCGATGACCCAAAAGCGCTGCGTCGCCCTGTTGGGGCTGGGGTTGCTCGGGTAGCCGACGACGGGCTTGAACTCGGCCTCGCTGGAGGCCATGTATTCCCAAGTGTCTTCAGTCTCGTCGATGTGCGTATCGGCGTCGATGGTGGTCAGGGTTGTTGCGGTGGTCATAGGTGGTCCTCCTCACGTCTAGATCGCAGCAGCAGGTTCCCAGCGGTTCACGCGGACGACGCCGTCCGCTTCGAGGGATTCGATGAAGGCGTCGTCGTAGCCGATACCGCGGAGCACTTCGAGCGTGTTCTCTCCGAGCAGAGGGGCGAAGTTGCGGAACTGCACGGGCGTGTCGGAGAAATGGAACGGCGTGGCGAGCTGCCTCACCGCCCCCTCCATCGGGTGGTCCAACTCCCACACCATCCCGCGCTCGCTGGCGTACTTTCCTTCCAGCACCTCGCCCAGTTCGAGGACGGGCACGACGGCGATCTCCTCCGGGATGAGGGCCATCCATTCGTCGCGGGTCTTCGTGAGCATATGCTCGCGCACCTTCCGAATTGCGTCGGGGTCGCGGTCGGGGCGCTTTTCGCGCATTTCGGGAAGACCGACGGCGTCGCAGAAGGGCGCCCAGAAGTGGTTCTGGTACGCAGCCGCGTTGCTGATGTACTTGCCGTCCTTGCAGCGGATGTTGCCGATGCTGGGCCAGCCGCGATGGCGGTACGACTGCTCGCGGAAGTAGCCGGGGGCCGTGCCGTTGAGGATGGCGGTCCCTCCCTCGACGAGGGCTATGTCCACCTGCTGCCCCTTGCCTGTCCGTTCTCGCGCCATGAGGGCCGCTTGGATGGAGATGACGGCGAGCGCGGCTGAGTAGCTGTCCACCGGCGTGAAGAGCATGTCCGCGGGCTCTGCGTCCTGTCCCGTGGTCATGGCGGTGAAGCCGGAGTAGCCCTGGGAGTTGCGCTCGTTGCCGGGCCAGTGAGAGTAGCTGTTGCCGAATCCCCATCCGCTCAGCGTGGCGTAGATGAGCCGGGGGTTGATGGAGCTCAGCGTCTCGTAGTCAGCGCCGAGGCGCTTGTACACGGGCAGACGGAAGGAGCCGAAGAATATGTCGGCGTCCTCGATCAGCTTGTGAAGGATCGCCTGTCCCTCCGGCTTCTGGAGGTTGATGGCGATGCTCCGCTTGTTGCGATGGATGTGGTCCCAGGCGTTCCCCCGGAACTCTTCCTCTGCAACCTTCGGGTCGATGCCGATCCGCTCACGCGATTCGCGCGCCGCGGCCTGGTTGCGGTACGCGTTGCGGTCTGCGACGTCCTCCACCTTGAGGACGTCCATGCCCATGTCCGCGAGCATCCAGGTGGCGGTCGGCCCCGGGACCAGCCGGGTGACATCGATCATCCGGTACCCTTCGAGAGGCAATGTCACAGTTTCGTCTCCTTCCGGACGGTTGGGTCGAGGAGCGCCCTCCATACGTTCCGCCTCCCCGCAGCGCAACCGGTCCGCGCTGAATCGGTCCTGGACCTACTTGTCCTGCCGCGCTACGTCCCCCGCATCCTGGGGTCGAGCACGTCTCGCAACGCGTCGCCGAAGACGGCGAATGAGAAGGTGAGCAGCGCCAGCGCCGCGCCGGGGAAGATGGAGAGCCACGGCGCCAGTTCCATGTTCGTCTTCGCAGCGGCTTGCAGCATGTTGCCCCACGAGGGCGTGGGCGGCTGCACTCCCAGCCCGAGGAAGCTGAGGCTCGCCTCGATGACGATAGCGGCGCCCAACTGCTGCGTGGCCAGCACGAACACTGGAGCAAGGCAGTTGGGAATCAGATAGCGGGTGAGAATCCTCCACTTCCTTGCGCCGATCGCCACCGCCGCCAGGACGTAAGGCTCTTCCTTGACGCTCAATGCGGAGGAACGGGACAGGCGTATCACCTTGTCGAAGTAGTTGAAAGCGATTGCGAGCGTGACGTTCAGTAGCGACGGCCCCAGCGCCACGACCATCACCAGCACCACCACCAGCCCCGGGAAGCCCATCATCGTGTCGATGAAGCGCTGCACGACGAGATCGAACTTGCCGCCGATGTAGGCGGACGCGACGCCTATCACGACGCCGACCGTGGTGCCGATGATCACCGACGCAAACCCAACGAAGAGGGAGATCCGGGAGCCGTAGATGATGCGGCTCAACTGGTCTCGACCGAAGACGTCCGTTCCGGCGAGGTACTCCCAACTGGGTGGCTCGTAACTCGCGCTGGAGTTATGGGTATAGGGGTCTGCCGGAACAATCACCGGGGCCAGGACAGCCACCAGGATAATGGACACGACGACGAACCCGCCGAAGGCGCCCAGCGGCTTTCTGCGCGCGAACCGCAGAATGCCCGCCAGGACGACCAACGCCCTTATGCGGCTCCGGGTAAGGCCGGGAGCCAGCAGGTCGGCTGTTGGAGATAGCGTGCTCAGATCGCCCTTCCTTTCATCGGACTATTTCGCAAAGTCGATCCGGGGATCGATGATCTTGTATAAGAGGTCGACGATGAGGTTGATGCCCAGCAGGAAGAACACCAGTAGCAGGGTGAGGCTCTGGATGACCGGGTAGTCGCGCTCTCTCGCACCGGCGATGATGCCCTGGCCGACGCCGGGGATGCCGAAAATGTTCTCCAGTATCAGGCTCCCGCTTAGCAGGAAACTGAGGTAGAACCCGGCGACCGTGATGACGGGGATGAGCGCGTTGCGCAGCACGTGCCGTCCGAGGACCACCACTTCATGGAGGCCCTTGCTCCGCGCCGTGCGCACGTAGTCTTGCCGCAGCACCTCGAGCACGTTCGACCGGGTTATCCGGGTCATGAACGCCGTATAGCCCCATGCCAGAATCAGCACCGGCCAGATGACCTTCAGGAAATGCGCGGCAGGGTCGTCCCAAACCGGTCTGTAGCGCAGGGGCGGACTCCACTCCACCACGAGCACCATGAAGAGCAGCAGCATCAGGGCGAGCCAGAAGTTGGGTATCGAGTTGCCCGTGATGGTGAAGATGCGAATGAGGTAGTCGGGCCATCTATCCTGGTAGATCGCGGCGAGGATGCCTAACGGTATCGACACGATCATGGTGATGATGATGGTGTACAGGGCAAGTTGAGCGGTGACTTTCAGCCGCCGGGAGACCATCTCGGAGATGGGCTCCCTCGTAGCGAGCGACTCCCCGCCGAACTCCCCGTTCATCATGCTCCACATCCACGAGCCGTATTGAACGGGGAGAGGGTCGTTGAGTCCCAAGCTGGATCTCAACTGCTCGTACTGCTCCTGCGTGACGTACGCTTGTTCCTCGTCCGAGAGGATCCGCGCGGCGACATCGCCCGGCAGGATGCGCATCGCGCCGAATATCAGCAGAGATGCGAAGAAGAGCGTCGGGACGAATAGAAGGATCCGCTTTGCAACGTATGCCTTCATTCGTCCCTCCGCTCCATCGCCTTGTCCGTGGGGCTAGTTATCCAGCCATGCGTACTGGTACGACGCGTACGTCGGAGGATTCAGCACGAACGCGGTCTTCGCATTCTTGACGTAGCCTCTCGCGGGCACGAGGTTGAGGCCCACCACCGAGTGCACCATCAAGATCTCGTCGCGGTAGATGTATTGCTCGAGTTCGCGGAGTATCCGCAACCGTTCCTCGTGGCTCGTCACCGTGCCAAGTTCGGCTGCGAAGGCGTCGATCCTGAGGTCCTCATGCACGATGCTGGCGTAAGGGCTCTCCGATTTCCTGCCGAACTGGAAGTTAATGGATGACGGAGTGCCGAGGTCCAGGCTGCCGCCGCCCCATGAGACCGCCCAGTCCGTACCGGCCTTTGTCGCGTCGAAAGCGGTCACGTCCATCACCTGTAGCTTGGGGTCGAGGCCCAGGCCGTCCATCGCTCCGACCCACCACTCCATCTGCTCCACCTGCGTGTCGGGCAGGATGATGGCGAACTCGAGTCCCTCGGCGCCGGCGTCGGCCACCAGCTGGCGCGCCCGAGCGCGGTCTGCTTCCTTCGTGTCCGGGTTGAAGCCGGGCCACTCCATGAAGTCCGGGTTGGACGAGCGCTCGTCCAGGAACCCTCCGCGAACGCGCCCGTTCCCCTGTAGCAGCGTGTCAACGGCGGTCTGCCGGTCTACGTATAGCGCGATAGCCTCGCGAAGACGTTTGTCGGCGAAGGGCCCTTCGACAACGTTGAACCCCATGCCTGCGCCGCCTCCGCCTGCGATTTCCAGGAAGTACACGTCATCGCCAAGGCTCTGCTGGTACAGCGGCACTTCTTCCGGCGTGACGTAGTAGCGAGCGCCCCTCGCGCCGACGTCGAGCTGTCCGGTCCTGAACGCCGCGTGGAAGGCCGCGGGGTCCGACATGATGAAGTATTCGAGGCCGTCGAGGTAAGGCAACGAGTTGCCGGCGTCGTCCGTGCCGTAGAAGTCGTCGAAGCGTTCGAGGACGACGTCGACGCCGCGCTCGTAGCTTACGAACTTGAACGGGCCGGCGCCGATGTTGCCGAGTTCGAGCGGCGCGGCTTCAAGATTCCCTCCCTCGAACGCGGGCTCGAAGAGATGCTTCGCGTGGAAGATGGGAATCCGGTGCATCCCAAGGCTCTCCAGGTAGAACGCGTCGGGTGCGTTCAGCGTTATGCGCACAAGGTTCCCGGGCATCGCTTCGACCGAAGCGATGTCGCCGAACTGGCTTCTCGCGACACCCGGCAGACGCTCTTGGCCGCCGGCCGTGTACCCGTTGATGAACAGGTCGACCCACCACCGGAATTCCTCGTTGGTCAACGGAGCGCCGTCGTGCCACGTCAGCCCGTCGCGGATCTTGAATGTCCACACGGTGAAGTTGTCGTTGACCTCCCAGCTCTCCGCGAACCCAGGGCAGATCGTGGTTTCGTCTTCGAAGCACGCCTGAACGAAGTTCCCCTCGCCTGCAATCGCCGCGGTGATGGGCGTGAGGTTGTAGTTGGTGCTGCGCATCGTGTCCCAGGCGGCGGGAGGGTCGGCCCGATGTCCGATTCGGAGCACGCCGCCGTACACCGGCTGATCGACGGGGGTCGGGGTGGCGGTCGGCTCGGTCGTCGGCGTGGCCGTCGGCTCCGCCGGCGCAGGGGTGGCGGTGGGAGCCATCGCGTCGCCGTCGGACGACGCGGTAGGAGTAGGGGTCGCCGTCGGACGAGGCGTCGGCGTCGCGGTCGGATCGCTCGCGCATGCGGCGATCACTGCGAGCAGCGTCGCCACTGCTAGCGCCACGGTCAGCGTACTCAGAGAGCGCATCATGTCACCTCACAGGTATCTAGGGCTGGTCAGTCTGCGGGAACGGATGGGTTTGCGAGCGTCCCGACTGGACAGGAACACTCGACAATCTGGGCCCCGGCCTCCCAAGGGGGACTCAGACTCCATCAGGCGCCTCGCCGTTTTACCCCCAAACCAGCAGAGTGTCAAATAGAGAGCGAAGAGGAACCGCTGCGCCGGGGAGGGCCTTCCTTTGATTGCGCCGCTCCCGTCTTCTCCCTACAATCCCCCCACTTCAAGGGCGTTGGAGAGTGGTCATCGCGCCTGGACAAATGT
>DAOUKL010000002.1:0-13080 GCA_034421335.1 Dehalococcoidia bacterium
CGACGATGAGGCGCACCACGGAGCGTGGCGTGTAGAACTCGCCGCCCTTCTTGCCGGCGTCGTCGGCGAATTCGCCGATCAGGTACTCGTAGGCGTCGCCCAGGACGTTGCCCGTGCCGCCTTCTTCCTCCCGCAGGTTGGCGTCGCGCAGGTCGAGGCTGCCGAAGTGGTTGAGCAGGCTGCGGATGATGCGCTCTCTGTTGGCCGGGCTGCCCAGCTTGGACTCGTCGTTCCAGTTGGCGCCCGCCAGCACGCCGTCCAATCGCGGCGTGTTGGCGTCCTCGACGGAATCGCCGGCGATATTGAGCACCTCGCCCGAGTTCATCGCGTGCTTTGTGAGCTCGCTCCACCGGGCGATGGGCGGGACGAAGAACTCGTGCTCGTCCGGGTCCCTGAGCGCTGTCTCGCGCGGAACGCCCGACGCCACGGCATTCTCCACCTCCTCGTCGAAGCGGTCAGAGAGCCGCTTCAGGAAGAGGAGGGAGAAGATGTAGTTCTTGTAGTCGGCGGCGTCTATCTGCCCGCGCAGGATGTCGGCGGCCTGCCACAGCTTCGATTCGAGTTCCGCTCTGCTCAGCGCCATGCGTCGCTCCTCTCTCCTACCGGCGCATCTCACGGCCGAACTCCGCGATCAGCGCATCGCGGAGTATCTCACGGCGCAGCCTGGCAGCCTCAACCGCTGACTCATACGCCGCCTCCGATGCCTCCACCAGCCGGGCGACCGCGTCGAGGTCGCGCTCCGACGGCACGGGGACCTCAATCTCACCGAGGCTGCTGGCGGACAGCGACGTGATGGTGGCGCTGACTGTCATGCGCTTGGCGAGCTGCGCCCGGCCATGGGCCGATGTCAGAAAATACCACAGCCAGTGGCCCATGCCCGTCTCCGGACGCCTGGGCCGCACGACCAGAAGGGTTACCCCTGCGACCGTTCTCGATACGTCCGGCGGAACGAGCGCCACCTGGACGGACCCGGCGCGGGCCGTAACCAGCACGTCGAAGGGCCGCAGCAGATGGCGCTCGGTCCGAACGCCCTGGACAAGCCCAACCTCCCGCAGGCCGTCGAGGCGCAGCCAGCCGTCGTCGCGCACGTCGCCGCTCTCGACGATGCGGATCGCCCAGTCTCCTTCCCGCGCGCCAGCCCCCCGTCCTGACCTGACGATGCCCTGGTACATTCCGGCGAGGTCTGCAATAGTAACCATACTATCTATCGTTCCAGTGCTAAGCAAAAAAGTCAACCCTTCTAAGTACTACTATCACTAGTCCAAGTGATATAATAAGGTCGATGATCCCCTTCGACGCATCCGACATTGCCAACTGGGCGGACAAGCTCGATGCTGAGCATCGATTGCCGGAACTCATACGCCGGCTGATTCTCGCCACCGTCCCGATGCCCTCTCTCCTAGAGATGCCCAGCGGGAGTTCTGTACATCTGTCAGGCTGGGATGGCTTGCTCGTCGTTGGGCAAGGGAACGCGTGGGTTCCATCTGGCGATTCGGCATGGGAGTTCAGCCGCGAGAAGAATCCCAAATCCAAAGCGACCGAGGACTACACAAAGCGGACAGCAGACCCGAAGGGCGTGGCTGTTCCGAATACGACGTTCGTGTTCGTCACCCCACGACGGTGGGGTGGCAAGCGGCAATGGGTCAACGACCGCCGAGGGGAGGGCCCGTGGGCTGAAGTGCGAGCGTTGGACGCTGATGACTTAGTGGCGTGGCTCGAACGAGCCCCGGCGGTCGCATACTGGTTCGCCTATCTTATTGGGAAGCTTCCCACTACAGGATTCGTCCCTCTGGAGGAGTGGTGGGAGCGCTGGGCCACAATGACCAATCCTCGAATCGCACCGGAGCTGGTAACTGCGGGTCGCCAAGACCAAACAGAGAGAATCGCCCGATGGTGTCAAGGCGAGCCGAGCCGCTACTACATCCAAGGAGACACGCGGGAGGAGGCCATTGCTTTCCTAGCGGCATGCACCCAGACCACGAGTGACCCATGGGGCGCAGCGATCTTACTTAGGGCCATCGTCGTGCAGACCGTTGACGCCTGGGGAGGCTTCGAGGGACATTCGTCTCCTCTGGCCCTAGTGCGGGCCTTCTCCGACAGCAATGTATCCTCCCAAGGCGCCGTCGGCAGAGGCCATCTTGTCCTGACTCCTCTCGATGCGTCCGACGACCCGCGAGGCGATGGATGCAAGCTCCCTCGGCTCGGTGAGACCGAGTCGGTAGCGGCATTAACTGGGATGGGCCTCAGCGAGGTGAAAGCTCGCTCGCTAGGCAGAAGTACAGCTCGCCGTCTCCCCATCATCCACCGCCAACTAGGCGACGAAGCAGGGGAAGCAACGCCTGAGTGGGCCTCCACGTCAACTCCCCACTCGATCGCCGCCCTTGTACTTGTTGGCCAGTGGGACGGCAGCAATCAGGGGGATCGGGAGATCGTTGCCCAAGTGGTGGGATCAGCGTATGAGACAGTTGAGCACGAGGTAGCGGGTCTAGCATCTGCCGCGGATTCCCCTTTCGTTAAAGTCGGGAACATGTGGCGCTTCGTTTCCCATGAAGAGGCATGGCGCATCTTCGCTCCAAGGCTAACCTCCTCCGATATCGAGACGTTCGTTGGGGTAGCCGCCAGAATATTCGGAACCCTCTCGCCCAAGTTCGAGTTGCCCATCGAGGAACGCTACATGGCGGCCATCAAGGGCAAGGTTCTACCACACAGCGGCGCACTTCGTCAGGGAATGGCCCGGAGCTTAGGGTTGATGGGCGCGCGCTCCGACCGTGCGAAGAATGCTGAAGGCGCGCCGAGTGCGCCTTGGCGTATCGTGTCGAGCGCTCTAGAGGGTGGCGGAGATTGGCAAATATGGGCCACTCTCGACTCCGACCTGGCAGCGCTTGCCGAGGCATCGCCTGAAGCACTACTAGATGCGGTCGAGAGAGACCTAGCCGCCACTCCATGCCCCTTCGAAGAGCTGTTTGCTCAGGAAGGCGACGGTCTCTTGGTAGGAGCCCCTCACAACGGTCTGCTGTGGGCCTTGGAACGCTTGGCGTGGTCCCAAGACTACTTTGCAAGGGTCGCAAGAGTGCTGGCCCGACTTGCCGAGATCGATCCGGGTGGCCAGACATCCACCAAGCCTGCACGGACTCTCGAAAGCCTATTCCTCCCGTGGATCAGGTTTTCGGAAACCCCAGACGAGCGCCGCTTAGAGACGCTCAAGATGCTGCTGGACGCATTCCCGAGAGCAGGTTGGCAACTCCTGATAGGAGTTTATCCTTCTTTCCATGACTCCATTGTTGACCGACAACCGCCGTCCTGGAGGCCATGGGCCCAAGACGGCGCCTCTACACCAACCATTGGCGAGTGCGAGAGATTTGTCACAGAACTGGAGCGTCTGCTTCACGAGAACGCCGGAACTGATGCCGGCAGATGGGCAGACCTCGTAGGAATCATTGCCGAGCTTTCCCTCGAAGGCAGGCAGAAGGCCATCGAACTGTTATCCCAACAGTCCGAAGTTCTGAGGCAGCACCTTGGCGCGTACGACCTTTGGATCAAGCTCAGGGGGGAGTTGCACCACCATCGCAGCTACCCGGACGCGACATGGGCCATGGACGAGGAGGATTTGGTAGCACTTGAGGCTGTCTACCAGGAACTGACTCCGGCAGACCCTGTTGCGGCCCATGTCCGGCTGTTCGATAACTGGCCCGACCTGCCAGAAGGACAACCTCACGAATATGGCGAAGCTACTGAGCGGATAGCTCAAGCTCGGCAGGCGGCAGTCCGAACCGCCTACCAAAGCGGTGGGCCCACCGCAATTCTGGGCATCGCAGAGGGCGCCCAAGAGCCATTTCAAGTAGGCATAGCCGTGGCTCTTGGCTTGGATTCTAGGCCTGCGCTTGACTTGGTGCTGGAGCACTTGGGGTCAGCAAAGGTGACTCTGAGGAACTTGTCCCTCGGCGCGTTCAAGGCGTTCTTCCGTGTATCTGGTTGGAAGTTGCTTGAGGAGGCCATCGGCATAGTCAAGGCTGGGAATTTCACGCCGCAGGCGCTAGCGGACATCTATCTGGCTGCTCCAGCACTTGCAGAGACATGGCAGCGCCTTGAAGTCGAGGACCAAGCTGTGAGAAGCGCCTACTGGCAATGGCTCCAGCCGTTCGCTGTAGTCTCGGATGACCCAGAGGATAAGACTTTCGCTGCGCAGCGACTTATGGGGGTTCGGCGACCGCTGGCAGCTGTGGCGCTACTGAAGTATGCCATGATCCCTCATGAGATCGTGTTGCAGGTGCTTGAACAGATTCCGGCTGAAATGGTCAGGGAGTTGGCGGCAGGCCCAGCCACGCGTATCGACGGCTACGATGTAGCGCTTCTCTTTGAGAAGCTCGATCAGTCTGAGGATGTTCCCGATGAGACTATAGCGAGATTAGAGGTTCCGTACATTGGGATGCTCGACCATCACCGGCCTAACTTGGCTCTCCACCGAGAGGTGGTCAGAGATCCTTCACTCTTCGCAGACCTAATCAGTTGGGCTTCCAGCCGCTCAGACGGACAGGCTGAGGGTGTTGCTGACGAATCAGAACGGTCGAACCGCGCAAGGCTTGTCCTTCAAGGACTACACAGATTCCCCGGGCTGACTAAAGACGGCGCAGTCGATGCCGATGCCTTGACAGCTTGGGTCAACGAAGCTCGGCGCTTGTGCAAGGAGCGCGACAGGGAGAGGTTCGGCGATGTGTACATAGGGCAGGTGTTGGCCAACGCTCCTCCTGACGCGGACGGGGTTTGGCCATGTGAGCCTGTACGCGACTTGCTTGACGGTTTTTGGTCGCCTCCCATGGAGAGCGGGTTCATCATAGGCAAGCACAACCTCCGTGGAGTCACGTCAAGAAGCGTTCTTAGTGGCGGCGGGCAGGAACGGGCGCTTGTCGCTAAGTACCGCGAGGACGCAGCAAAGATCACGGCTAAACACCCGTTCACCGGCAAACTCCTGAGGGAGATTGCAGCCCACTACGACTTGGAGGCCAAATGGCACGACCACCAGGCTGAGTGGTTAGACCAGTTCGAGGCATAATCCTCGCGCAGATCCATGACCACGGTTCCAATGGGGTGGACAGGATCGGCACCCTATCCAACGCTCTTGCTTCACATCGTTGATTCTACAGCGCCACCTCCCACTGGAAAGTTCGCAGTACAGTATCCCTAGGTTCACCACGAACCGCCACCAACATAGCGACCGCCGGTGCGCACATGACTGAACTGCTCGTATCCCCAATACGCCCCGACCAGATTCCTTCCGCGGCGCGCGTGATGGCCAGCGCTTTCGCCGATGCTCCCCGCTTCAGGTTTCTTGTGCCGGAGGATGCGCAACGACCGGCGAAGCTGCGCTGGTTCTGGGGAGCAAGCATGCGCGCGTGCATCTTCTCCGGCGGGTCCGTTCAGGTCGCCCACGAGGGAGACAGCGCAGTTCTCGGCGTGGCGCTATGGGATTCCCCGGAGCAGGGCGAGCACAGCGCCTTCACCCTGCTGCGCTCCGGCCTCTGGACGGCGCTCGTGCAACTTGGCGTCTCGGGCTATCTGAGAAGGCGCGCGCTCGGTTCCGTGCTCGCCGCGCTGGAGTCCCCGCGCCCCTGCTGGTACCTGAACGCCATCGGCGTTGAGCCTTCAGCGCAACGCAAAGGCGCCGGAAGCGCCCTTATCAGCCATATGCTCACGCGAATTGACGCCGATGCTCTGCCCGCGTTCCTCGATACTTCCGCGCCCGACAACCTGGGCTACTACGAACGGTTCGGCTTCCAGGTTAGTGCGGAGTCCACTCTGCCGAACGGAATCCCCCTCTGGGGCATGACGAGGCTGCCGAAGCCGTAAGGTTCGTGGTCCGACAGGCTCGCCACGAACCCAGCGCGCGTTCCGTCGTTCCTGCGAAAGCAGGAACCTCGCAGCCTTCCTCTGGGGGAGGCGCCCGAAGGGCGGAGAGCCCCCCTACAGCCGGACCGGCGGGTTCTCGTGCAGCAGCCGCTTCCCCGCCCAGTGCTCCCGGACGCCCGTCATCGCCTGCACGTGGCCGTCGTACTCCAGGTTCCATGCCGTGAGCCCCACGCGCACCGCGCGCCGGATCTTCGCCTGCGCCTCCGGCGTCGTCGCGTACCGCCGTATCAGCTCGATCTGACGCTCCCCGTGCCCCACGTCCTGCTCCGCGTGGATGCGGTACGTCTCCGCCGCGTGCTCCGAGAAACCGTAGTAGCCCACGAGTTCCGGGTAGGCCGACGCCGCTGCGCCCTCCGGGCCGCCGTGCTGACTCTCCACGAACGCGAGCATCGCCACGCCCTCAAGCGCCGAGCGCCGCTGGCAGTGGCCCAGGATCATCTCGATAGCCGCGAGCGTCCCCGGCGCCGGATCGGCGGCGTCCGCCTCCTCGCGCGTCACGCCGCCCTCTTCGAGGAACTGGAACATGATGTCCACGTGGCTGCGCTCGCCCCCCAGCTCCTCCATGTAGTTCTCGAGCACCGCCTCCGTCAGACCGGGAAGCCGCTCCTCCGCCGCATGAGCGGCGATGTACCCGAAGTACACCGGGTTCTCGCGCACGCGCAGGTAGTGCTGCACCTCTCCTGCGATGATCTGCTCGCGGCTCCACCGCCGCTCCGCGATGCCCCGGAACCACGGGTGCTCCCGCATCGGAAAGCTGTTCGCGTACTCCCAGAGTTCGGCAATAAAATCGTCCGCATGCATAGCGCCCCTCCTCCAGACCGCCATCCTACACCCGTCATCCTGCGGACACCGTCATTCCTGCCCCCTCCGTCATTCCTGCGAACGCAGGAATCTCGCCTTGCGCGCGAAGCGCGCATCCGTCATTCCCGCGCAGGCGGGAATCCATCCGACCCCCTCCCCCGAAGTCGGGGGAGGGGTGGGGAGAGGGTTTGCGCGCAAAGCGCGCATCTGTTCTCCCCCCGAGGGGGAGACGCCCGAAGGCCAGAGAGGGAGGCCCTGAGTGAAGGCCGTCGTTCTTGACGCCCCGGCGCGCGGCGACGCGCCCCCCCGGCTCCGCGACGCCGACCTGCCCGAGCCGCGTCCCGGGCCCGGCGAGGCGCTCGTGCGGGTGGCCGCGTGCGGTTTCTCGCGCCACGACGCCCTCATCACCGACGGCGTCCTTCGCCGCGGCATAACCCTCCCCCGCGTCCTCGGACACGAGGCCGCCGGCACGGTCGCAGCCGTGGGCGACGGCGTCGCCCCAAACCTCGTCGGCGCGCACGTCGTCGTCCTTCCCGGTGAGCTCGGACACCGCCGCGACGGCGCCTTCGCGGAACTCCTCGCCGCGCCCGCAGACGCCCTCGTCCCCCTCGCCGAGCCGCCGGACGCCCGCCATGCGCTCCTGGCCTCCCCCATCGGCGTCGCGCTCAAGGCCGTCGACGCCTGCGCCCTCCAGCCGGGGAGCACGCTGGTGGTCGCCGGCGTGAGCGGCGGACTCGGCGCGCACGCGGCGCAGGCGGCCCACGCCGC
Source organism: Dehalococcoidia bacterium (assembly GCA_034421335.1). Lineage (GTDB taxonomy): Bacteria > Chloroflexota > Dehalococcoidia > Lucifugimonadales > Australimonadaceae > S5-327. The sequence goes on from DAOUKL010000002.1 coordinate 7,474, forward strand.
CGGAGCGGTCGTCGTCGGCCTCACCGGCTCGCCTGAGAAGGCCGCCGCGCTCGCGGAAGCGCCCTGGCTCGACGCCGTCCTGCTCGACGACGATCCGTGGGAGGAGGCCGTCGCGGCGATGACCGGCGACGAGGGAGCGGACGCCGCGCTCGACACGGTCGGCGCGTCGCTGTCGCGGCTGATCGCGTCGCTGCGGCGCGGAGGACGGCTCGTGCTCGCGGGACAGGTCGCCCGCGGCGAGGCGCGCCTGACGCCCGCGGAGGCTATCTTCCGCGAACTCACGATCATCGGAAGCCTCGGCGCCGAGCGCGAGCACGTCGAACGCGCGGTCCAACTCCTCGCCTCCGGCGGCGTCGAGCCGGTCGTCGATTCTGAACTGCCGCTGAACGCAGCCTCGGTCATGGCGGCCTGCGAAAAACTCCGCCGCCGTGAAACGCTGGGTCGCATAGTCCTGCGCCCGTAGGGGGCGCTCCGGCCCCCTCCCCCGAAGACGGGGGAGGGCTGGGGTGAGGGCTTGCGCGCGACAGCGCGCCCTCCCGTCGTTCCTGCGAAAGCAGGAACCTCGCCCCTGTTCTCCCCCCGAGGGGGAGATGCCGAAGGCAGAGAGGGCGGGCGAAGGGAATTACGCCCGCGCGGGGCGGAAGGTGATGCGCCGGAAGAAGCGGCCTATCTCGCCCTCTTCCCACGACACCAGCATGAGGCTGGCGATGAATATCGAGCTGTACGTGCCCACCGTAACGCCCGCGAGCAGAACGTACAGCAGCGGACGAATGCTCGGCCCCGCGAACAGCAGCAGGGCGACCACCACCACGATGAGCGTGATCGACGTATTGAGCGATCGCGCAATCGTCTCGCGGACGCTGATGTCCACCAGCTCCCGCGTCGTCGCGCCCACGTAGCGCCCCACGTTCTCGCGCAGCCGGTCGAACACCACGATAGTGTCGTTCACGCTGTAGCCGATGGTCGTCAGCACCCCGGTGATGAACATCGCGTTCACCTCCAGGTGGATCGTCTCGCCCAGCACGGAGAAGAGCCCCAGCACGATGAACACGTCGTGGATGAGCGCGACGATCGCCACCACGCCATACCGGAACGGCGAGGGCACCCGCCGGAACGCCCACGTTACGTAGGCCACGATGACGAACGAGGCGACGATCACCGCAATGATGGCGTCCCGCACGTTCTCGGCGCCGATGACCCCCGACACGCTCTCGAACGAACTCACCTGGCCCGGCGCCACAGCCGCGAGCGCGTCCCGCACGCGGGACTCGTCGCCCCGCGCGACGATCGCGCCCGAGGAGTCGCGGGTGTCCAGTTCGAGCACGCCCAGCCGGACGAGGAACGAATTGCCCCCCGTCGACTGCACGATGGCGTCGGGCTGTCCGGCCCGCGCCAGCGCGTCCACGACCTGCGCCGACTCCACGGCCTCCTCGTACTCGATGGTGACCGCCGCGCCGCCCGTGAAGTCGATGCCGGGGTTCAGCCGGAACGTGATGAGCGACGCAACCGAGAGCAGCAGCAGCACGGCCGAAATCGCGAAGAATATCTTGCGGAAGCGAACGACGCGCATCAGCGGCTCCCCTCCGCGGCGCCGCCCGCCCTGTGGCCTCCGGGACTGAACACGGCGGGGAACCGGCGCATCCCGGCGGCCGCGGCCATGCCCAGCAGGTAGCGGCTGATGAAGATGGCGGTGAACATGCTGGTGAGCACGCCGATGAGCAGCGAGACCGCGAACCCGGTGACCGACGAGTTCGCCGACCCGCTGCCGAAGAAGAAAAGCACGAGGGCGATGAGCAGGGTCGAGACGTTGCCGTCGCGGATGGACGTCCAGGCGCGGTTGAAGCCGATCTGGATGGCCAGTTGGAGCGTGCGTCCGATGCGCAGCTCCTCCTTCATGCGCTCGAAGATGAGGATGTTGGCGTCGACCGCCATGCCGAGCGACAGGATGAAGCCGGCGAGACCCGCGAGCGTGAGCGTCACCGGTATGAGCTTGAATATCGCCAGGACGATGGACGTGTAGATGACCAGCGCAACGCCCGCGACCAGCCCGGCGGTGCGGTAGTACGCGACCATGAAGAAGAGCACAAGGAGAAGCCCGATTCCGCCCGCGACGAGAGCCTTCTCCAGCGACAGGGCGCCGAGGGAGGGCGCCACCGAGGTCGACGACAGCTCGGTAATCTCAATGGGCAGCCGCCCGGACTCAATCTGTATGGCGAGCTGGCGCACCTCTTCGGGCGTGAAGCGTCCGCGGATGACGCCGTTGCCGGAGAGGATGGGCGACTGCACACCGGCGGAGACGAGCACTTCGCCGTCGAGCACGAAGGCGAGTTGGTCGGGGTCGGGAGTGGCGTTCGTCTGGAAGATGCGCTGGGTGAGCTGCGCGAACTGCGAGGCGGCGGCCCGGTTAAGTTCGAAGCTGAGGATGGGCTCGGCGGTCACCTGGTCCTGGCTGGCGAAGGCGCGCGACATGTCGCCTCCGGTCATGCCGGTAGCCAGGTCCTCGAAGTTGGCGCACAGGTTGTCGTTGCAGATGCGCTCGATAATCTCGAGTTGCGCGGTCTGGCCGATGAGGTCCTTCGCCTGCTGGATGTCCTCGATGCCGGGCAGTTGGATGAGGAGCCGGTCGTCGCCGAGTTGCTGGATGCTGGGCTCGGCGACGCCGAGGCGGTCGATGCGCCGGCTGATGGCGGTGATGAGGCCCTCCATCTGGTCGGCGCTGGGCTGCAACTCTTCGTCGCCGGCCTGGTAGATGAGCTGTGCGCCGCCCGCAAGGTCGAGGCCGAGCCGCAGCCCGAGGACGTCGTCGGAGCCGCGCGCGCCGAGGCCGGGGATGCGGTACGACTGCACGACGAGGGCGGCGATTGACGCGGCCACGATCGCGATGATGAGGAGCAGGGGTATAGTGCGAAGGAGTCGTCGCCGCATGAAGTGGTGTGTCCGAGCCTGCCTGCGGGGCGCCCCGGCGGGGGCGGAATCCCTGTGAATCAACGCGCCCCGGCGCATGGCAGGGCAACGATTGGCCATTCTATCACGCGCCGCCCCACGGCGGTAGGGCCACTCGTCATTCCCGCGCATCCTCCCGTCGCCCGCGAAGCGAGGTCTTACCCCCTCCCGCGAAGTCGGGGGAGGGCTGGGGTGAGGGTTTGCGCGCGTCAGCGCGCTCTCCGTCATTCCTGCGAAAGCAGGAATCTCGCCCCCTCCCCCTGAGGGGGAGATGCCCGAAGGGCAGAGAGGGCGTCCGCAATCCCGCGCGATTGGGAGTAACATCGCGCCAACCGGACAAATTCACCGAACGAAAGGAGCCCAGAGATGACGACCGTCATAGACGCCGATACGCACGTGATCGAATCGGAACGGGTGTGGGACTTCTTCGACGAGGAGATGGCGCACCGGAAGCCGCAACTGGTCCCCGGCGCAGACCCGCACAACGGGAACGTGCGGAACTTCTGGATCATCGACAGCCACTTCGTGCCGCATCCCCCCGGCAAGGGCGGGCAGGCGCTCGCCACGCCGCCGATAGAGGACGAGATCCGCAACTCGACGGCCTGGCGCAAGCGCGCGATGACGGACATCGACGCGCGGCTCGACGACGCGACGAGCATGGGCGTGGACATGCAGATCATCTACCCCACGCTGTTCATCGGCTTCCTGACCCACGACGTCGCGCTGGAGGTCGCGCTCGCGCGCTCGTACAACCGCTTCATGGCGGACGCCTGCGCGCGCTCCGGCGGCAGGATGCGCTGGATCGTCGTCCCGCCCCTGCGCGACCTGGACAAGACGATGGAGGAGCTCGAGTTCGGCAAGGCGAACGGCGCGTGTGGAGTGCTGTTCAAGGGGGTGGAGAAGGACCGCTCGCTGGCGGAGCCGTACTTCTTCCCGGTCTACGAGGAGGCGCAGCGGCTCGGCCTGTCCATCTGCATCCACACCGGGCCGGGCTCGCCGATGCTCACGGAGTTCTTCGACAGCCGGTTGAGTTTCGTGTTCCCGGACGTGCGGCTGCTGCCGGTGATGGCGTTCTACGACCTGGCGTGCAGCAAGATACCCGAGCGGTTCCCCGACCTGCGGTGGGGGTTCATCGAGGCGAACTCGTCGTGGGTGCCGTACCTCGTCCACTTCCTGCACCGGCGGCTGCGCGTTCCGCGCGAGGAGTTCGGGCCGGACTACTTCCGCGAGAACCGGCTCTTCATCGCGTGCGAGGCCGACGAAGACCTGCCCTACCTCCTCGACCACATCGGCGAGGACAACATGATCACCGGCTCGGACTACGGCCACGGCGACCAGTCGGCGGAGCCGGAACTGGTGCAACTGCTGCGGGGCCGGGAGGACGTGCCGCCGGCGGTGATGACCAGGATCCTGGCGGACAACCCGGCCCGGTTCTACGGACTGTAGTCCGTCGTTCCTGCGGAGGCCGCTTTGCCCCCTCCCCCCGAGGGGGAGGGCCGGGGAGAGGGCGGAGGAGGTCGGCTGCGTGCCCTCTCTGCCCTGCGGGCATCTCCCCCTGAGGGGGAGAACGGTCAACCCCTCCGAGGGGGATGGCTGGAAGCGGGCCGCCCCCACTCTCGTGGGGAACGGATTGGGGCACCGCGCGGCGGGAGGAGTGAGGGTCGATGCGCGTTCTCGTGCGTCGGGCGATGGCGACGTCCCTGCTGAGCCGGGGCGGGCTGCCGCTGTTCGCCGCGTTCCTCGTGTGGGGCGCCGGAAGCGGCGCGCAGACGCTGGGCCGTCCGCTCCTCGCGTTCGAGTTCAGCAGCTCGGTGTTCCTCGTTACGCTGCTCATCTCGTCGCTCGCGCTCTCGCGGATCGTGGCCGGGCCGGTAACCGGGTTCCTCATCGACCGGATGGGGCGGCGGCCCATCGCGGCGATGGGGAGCAGCATCCGCGCGGCCTGCTCCATCGGAGACGTGTTCGCGCAGAACTACTGGCAGTTCTTCGCGCTGGAGTTCGTCGGCGCCATCGGCCTGACGATGTTCAACACGACGTCGATCGTGATGGTGGCCGACCTGAGCGAGACGGAGAACCGCGGGCGGGCGGTGGCGCTGCGAACGACCGCGCTGAAGGTGGGTCAGGTTGCTGGCCCGCTGCTGGCGGCGGGGGTGGCGTACTTCTTCGGGCTGCGGTACGTGTTTCTGGTGAACGCCGTGGCGAAGATCATCGTCACGTTCATCATCATCAGGATGATGGCCGAGACGCGGCCGGAGCCGGAAGTCCCGCTGCGGGGAGGCCGGGAGCGTCCGGCGGCGTCGCTGTCCGGGGCTCGCGCGATCCTGCCGCAGCTGCTCACGCCGGCGTTCGCGTCGCTCGCGCTCTGCACGTTCGGCATCCACGTGATGACGCAGGGCGTGTTCCAGTCGCTCTTCCCCATCCAGTCGAAGGTGCAGGCGGGGCTGACCGACGGCGACGTGGGAGTGCTCATCAGCATCGCGAGCATCGTTACGCTGCTGTTCGCGCTGCCCAACGGGTTCATCGTCGACCGCTATGGGAGGAAGCCGGCGCTCGTGCCGGGCCTGCTGCTGCTTGCGGCGACGGGCTGCCTGCTGGCCGTGAGCCGCGACTATCCCGGCGCGCTCATGGTCGCGCTCGTGTACGGCGTCGGGCAATCGATGACGA
>DAOUKL010000003.1:0-54628 GCA_034421335.1 Dehalococcoidia bacterium
TCGCCGGAGGCGGCGAGGCGCGCGGCGACGGACGCCAGCAGCGGCCCCATCGCCGTCTCCGCCCAGAACCAGCGTTGCAGGTCGTTGTCCCGCTGCTCCGGACGCTGCGAGAAGCGCGCCTCCAGGTAGAACGCCTTGAGGTCGTCCGACGCGAGCCGCAGGAAGCGCCCCGTGTCCACGCCTTCGGGCGCCTCGTCGTAGGGAGCGTCCTCGCCGTTGACGAACGCCTGCAGATGGCGCACCAGCCTCCGGAACCGCCGCTGCGGAACGCCGCTCAGGCCCACGGCGGTGCGGCCGTCGTGCTCGGCGGTCCAGCGCTCGTAGTAGCCGCGTAGCGCGTTCAGTTCGTCGGCGGGGTCGTCGGGCGGCGCGGTCGCCGGCTGCGCGCCGCTCGCTTGCAGCAGGCGCGCGGGGCCGCCGGCGTCGTCCGGGAACTCGGCGAGGATGGGCGCCGGATGCTCCGGCGTGTGGCCGAGCGGCAGCAGGGCCAGCGCCTCGGCGATGACGCGGTGCTGGAAGTCGGGGTCGTCGGGCCTGCCGAGAGCGCACCCGAAGGGGAACGGCGTCCAGAGCGCGCGCGGCGGCTTCACGCGCTGGGCGTGCTCCTTGATGAGGACGACCGCCACGGTGGACAGGCCGGTCTCCTCGATGGCGCGTGCGAGCACACTGACCGTGTGCGTGCAGTTCGGTCAGGTGGGCGTGAGGAAGACGGCGTCGACGCCCTCGTCACGCAGGATGCGGCCCACCTCGGGGCCTGTCTCCTGCTCGATGCGGCGCGGGCTCCGCTGCGCGCCCATGAACGAGTAGCAGTTCGGCGCAAGGGCGCCGATGGCGCCGCCCTCGGCGAGCTCGCGGAAGCGGTCGAGCGGCAGCGTCACGTTCAGGTCGCGCATCACGGGGGTGCGGTCGAAGCCGATGCTCGTGTGGCTCTGCATGATGTCCCGCGCGCGAGCGTCGGCGGGAATGACGCGGTACGACTCGTCGCCGCCTGCGAAGGGGGCGTCGTCGCGCAGGTGAAGTCCGGCGGTGGTGACGAGCGCGATGGTCGCCTCGGAGAGCGGCTTGTCGAACGGGACGCAGGGCGCGTCGTCGTGGTCGAAGGCGGGGAAGTTGAGGTGGCCCCTGCGCGCTACCTCGGTCAAGTCTTCCAGTCGTGGCATCGGGCGCGCTCCTTTCGTTGCCGTCGAGCCGGGGCGCTCATTCTAGCGGTTGTTCGGCCCAGGGAGGGACGACGATCTCGCACGCCGGCCCGGGCGCGCGGTAGAGGTTGACGTCGAGCGTCACGAGCGGACAGCCGAGTCGCTCGGCGACGGCGACGTACCAGGCGTCGTAGACGGTCAGGTTGTGCCGCAACTGCCATATCCGCTCGGCGAAAGGCGCGAAAGCGTGGCGCTCGAGCGGCAAGCGGAGCAGGTCGTGGAACGCCGTAGTCGCCTCAACGCGGCTCAGCCTCCCCAGGAGCTCCATGCGCCGCAGGAGGTTGCCGGTCTCGGCGAGGGCGAATTCGGGCGCGGTCGGTTCCGGGTCGTCCAGCATTGACCTGGCCCATGCTCCGCTTCTGCCCGCGTCGGTGAGCGCGTCGAAGAGGGCGGATGAGTCGATGACGAGAGTCACTTCCGGTCCGCGTCGCGGGCTTCCAGGATCTCCTCAATGCTGAACTCTACGTTGTAAGAGGCGGCGTGTTCGCGGATGCTGGCCAGCACTTCTTCCTTGCTGGGGTGCGCCGCTAGCTGCTCGAACTCGCTGAGGAGGTACTGCTGCATCGACTGGCGCTTTGCGGCGGCGCGCTTGGCGAGCTCGTCGCGGACCTCTTCGGGAACGTTGCGTACGGTGATCTGGACCGGCATTGGCCCCCTCCTGGCGACGAGCTTGCTTGCAAGCATTATGCCATCACTGCAAGCATTATGCAAGCAGTCTGCCTCACCCTCTTCACAGGAGTAGAGAGGGGGTCGAGCGCGCACGGCGCGCGAGGGAAGAGGTTCCCGTCATTCCCGCGAAGGCGGGAATCTCGCCCCCTTACTCCTCGTCGTCGTCGACGGCGCCGCCGCCGCGCGACTGCTTCGCCCGGCCCCGACGGCGCTTCTCATCGAGACGCCGCTCGATCGACTGCGGGCTCGGCTGAGTGGGGCGGCGCGAGCGTGGGCTGTGTTCCGCCCTCGCAATGAGGCTGACGAGACGGTCGAGGGCGTCCTCGCGGTTGCGCTCGCGCGTGCGGAAGCGCTGCGCCTTGATGATGAGCACGCCGTCGGGCGTGAGGCGCTTGCCCGCGACGCTGCGAAGTCGCCGCTTCACGTCGTCCGGGAGCGAGGGAGAGTCGGCGGCGTTGAAGCGGAGGTGCGCGGCGGAGGCGACGCGGTTGACGTTCTGGCCTCCGGGGCCGGATGCGCTCGCGTAGGAAATCTCCACTTCCCGCTCGGCGAGTTGAATGGCGTCGGAAACGCGGATCATGCCCATAGGGTACCAGCAGCCGGGGCGCATTGGCGCCCCGCGGCAGTCGGCTGCTATGCTCGCCGGCGGCCAAGGAACGCATGAGGAGGAGCAGTATGGCGCGCAGCAAGAACGCGGTCCGGTTCGGGCTCAACCCCCGGGGACTGCCGTATGACCGAGTGGTGGCCGTGGCGAAGGCGGCGGAGGCCGCAGGGTTCCAGAACATCTCGTTCAGCGACCGTCCGCCGGAGCAGAATATCGAGGGTTGGACGCTGGCGACCGCCGTCGCGCTGCAGACGGAGCGTTTGCGCGTGACGCACTCGACGCTGAACGTGCCCTTCCGCAACCCCGCGCTGCTGTCGAAGATGGCGACGGGCCTCGACGCCATCACCGGCGGTGGGCGGTTAATCCTCACGCTCGGCGCAGGCACGGCCAGGGAGCACTTCACGACGTACGGCATCCCGTTCGGGACGCCGGGCGAGCTGGTGGACGGGCTCATCGACACGATCGAGATCCTGCGCGGCACGTGGGCGAACGACAGTTTCACCTACGAGGGCAAGCAGTACAGCGTGTCGGAGGCGACGGTGACGCCGAAGCCGGTGAACGGCGCGATCCCCATCTTCATCGGCGCCGCCAAGCCCCGGATGCTGCGCCTCACGGGGCGCGTCGCCGACGGCTGGATACGCAACGGCGGCTGGCCGTCGGACCTCGACGCCTACCGCGAGCAGCTGGCGACGCTCGAGGAGGCCGCCGGCGCGGCGGGCCGCGACCCGGGGACGATTCACCGGGTCATCAACTGCAACGCCTACGTCGGCGACGAGGACCCGGCGACCAAGCTGGCGGCCGTGTTCGGGAACCAGGGCGGCTTGGCGGGGACCGCCGACCAGGTGCTGGAGATCGTCGAGGGCTGCCGCGAGGCCGGCATCGACACGTTCCACGTGCAGTTCCAGAACGACATCATCGACGAGCAGATCCCCACCTTCGGCGAGCAGGTCATCGCCAGAGTGCGCTGACGAACGCGCCTCCGTCGTTCCTGCGGAAGCAGGTGCCTCGCCCCGGCGCCTCAAGGAAGGGACTTCTGTTCTCCCCTCTGGGGAAGATGCCCCGAAGGGGCAGAGAGGGCCGCCCTCTCCCCAGCCCTCCCCCGCGGGGGGAGGTAGCCGTCGGCGCTAGCCGCCGGGGAACATGAGTTGGTGCATCTCCACGGTGCAGCCGTCCATCCACTGAATGTGGGGGTGGCCGTCGACGAGCGCCCGCGCAGCCTCGGGGGAGTCGGCCTCGATCACGGAGAAGCCGGCGATGTCGGTGTCGCTCGCGGACTCGCCGCTCGAGTCGAACGTGCGGGCGTTGGCGAGCGGGCCGCCCATGTCGACGAGCGCAGGGCCGCACTTCTCGAACCAGGCCATCCAGGGGGCCATGGCCTGCTGTTGCTGTTCGGGCGTGGCGTTGCTCATGCCGTCCATGAAGGAGACGGGAGCGCGGTAGAGCAGTACGAACTTTGCCATTCGGTGAACCTCGGTGTGGTTTGCTACGACTTTCGGAGCGCCCGGCCGGGGAGGGCGCCGGTGTGGCGGCCCTGCTCCCAGACGAGCGTTCCGTTGACGAACACGTAATCGATGCCGGTCGCCAGACGCTTGGGGTCGTCGAACGTGGCCTCGGCGCGCACGGTGTCGGGATTGAAGATCACGACGTCGGCCTTGGCGCCGTCGCGGAGCACGCCCCGGTCGCGGAGGCCGAGGCGGCGGGCGGGAGCGCCGGTCATCTTGTGGACGGCGTCCTCGAGGCGGAGGTCGCCGTCGCGCACGGCCTGCCCCAGCAGGTAGGGGAACGTGCCGTAGGTGCGGGGATTGGGCATATCGCCGGTCATCAAGCCGTCGCTGCCGGCCATCTGCGCGGGATGCTTCATGATGGCGCGGATGTTGTCGGGGTTGCCGGTGCGGGCGACGAAGGCGACTTCGAGACGCTCCTCGATGAGCAGGTCGCAGATCGTGTCCACCATGCGCTTGCCCTGGGCGCGGGCCATATCCTCGAGCGAGCGGCCCTCCCACTCCTTGTTCTTCGCGGAGCCGACATGGGCGAAGACGTAGTCGGCGAGCGAGCCTCCCCACTGCGGGTAGACGTCGTCGGCCATGGCGTCGCGCGCCTCGCGCGTGGCGATGCGTTCGAGGAGCCGCGCGGGGCCGCCCTCGTGCGCCCACGCGGGGATGAGCGAAAGCAGGATGGTGCTGGCGGCAGGGTAGGGGTACTGGTCGAACGTGACGTCGACATCGCGGTTCCGGGCGTCGTCGACGAGGCCGATCATCCGCTCGCCCATGCCCTGCACGGGGTGGTGGTAGTGGGAGATCTGCACGGGCGCTCCGCTGCGCCTGCCGACCTCGACGGCCTCGCGGAAGGGGTCGAGGAGGCGGTCGCCGAGACCGTAGCGGCTGTGGGTTACGTAGATGCCCCCGTGGGGCGCGACGGCGCCGGCGATAGCCGCGAGTTCGTCCGTATCGGAGTAGATGTTGGGCACGTAGGAGAGGCCGGTGGAGAACCCGAAGGCGCCGTCCCTCATGCCCTGCTCGGCGAGACTCCGCATGTGGGCGAGTTCGGCCTCAGTGGGAAGGCGGTTGTCCCAGCCCATCGCCTCGATGCGGATGGCGGCGTGGGGAACGAAGTAGACGACGTTGCACGCCGACGCGCGCTCGAAGAGGTCGAGGAACGAGGCTACGGAGGTCCAGGCGGCGTCGGCGGGCGGGCGTCCGTTCACCGCGGCGAGGTAGTCGACCAGGTGCTGCCGGTTGGCGTCGGAGATGGGCGCGTAGGAGAGGCCGTCCTGCCCGAGGGCCTCGGTGGTGACGCCCTGGCTTGCCTTGGGCTCGTGGCGCGGGTTGGTCAGCAGCGCGAAGTCGGAGTGGGAGTGCATATCGATGAAGCCGGGGCAGACAACCATGCCGGCGGCGTCAATGGTCCGCGCCGCCTCAGTGGCCGACACATCACCTTCGAGAACGGCGAGCGTGTCGCCCTCGATGCCGACGGCTGCGCGCCGCCACGTGCGGCCCGTGCCGTCGATGACTTTGGCGTTGACGATGAGCGTGTCGAACATGGGGCGCCTATTCTACCTTTCCGTGCGCGACGCGCGCCTTCTGTGCCCCTTCGGGGCATCTCCCCCACGGGGGGATTGATTCCCGCCTGCGCGGGAATGACGGATGCGCCCTGGCGGGCGCAAACCCTCTCCCCCGCCCTCTCTGCCCTTCGGGCATCTCCCCCACGGGGGAGACAGGAGGCGCTACTGCGGGCCCTCTAGGCAGTGGCGCGGGCGGGGCGCGGGGGACGTCGGGCGAGGATGAAAATGAAGGCGCCAGCGGCGGTAGTGGCGCCTAGGCTGAGGAATGCGAAGTCGTAGGAGCCCTGCCTGTCGTACATGATGCCGGCGTACACGGGGCCGATGATGCTGCCGACGGCGGTGATGATGTTCGACCATCCCGCTATCTGGCCGAGGCTCCGCAGGCCGAAGTAGTCAGCGCGGATGGCCATCATGAGCGGCCCGCGCATCCCCCAGGCGACGCCGTGCAGGGCGATGGCCACCGTGATGGCGGGCACGGAGGTGGAGAAGGCCAGGACCGCCATGCCGGCGCCGTGGCCGAGCATCGCCGCCGCCGCGAGCAGGCGCTTCGAGTACATGTCGCCCAGGATTCCCCCGGACACCTGACCGACGATCTGCGCGGCCATCAGGCCGGGGAGGATGACCGACGCCTGCGCGACGCTCCAGTTGTTCTGCTCGACGAGGTGGGGCACGACGTGGACGGGGACGGTGCCGACGACAAGCAGCGCCCAGCCGTGGCCGATGGAGATGAGCCAGAACGAGCGGTCGCGCATGGCCTCGCGCACAGTGAAGTCGTAGTCGGTCCCCACGGTTCCCTGGGCGGCGGCGCGCTTCGCTATCTGCTCGGCGGTGTCGCCGTCGGGGTGCAGCCCCATCTCCTGGGGGCTCCGGCGGAAGACCATGGACACCGGTAGGCCGGCGACTGTCGCGATGATTCCGGAGGCGACCACGGTCTCGCGCCACCCGAACGTGATGATCGACCATGCGATGACCGGCACGAGTATGGCGCCACAGGCGGATCCGATGGACGTGAAAGACATGGCGCGGGTGCGCCTGCGTACGAACCAGTGGGCGATCGCGGTGTTGACCGTGAGGAATCCGGCCATGCTCGTCCCCACGGCGATGATGGTGAACGCCACGAACAGATGCCAGAGCTCCTGGATCTGACCGAGGAGAATCAGCCCCCCTCCAAAGAAGACCGTGCCGAGGAGCATGACGGGACGGGGGCCGAAACGGTCGACCATCCAGCCCTGAACTGGGCCGAGCAGCCCGGTCTCGATGCGCAGGAGGCCGACAGCCCCGGAGATTGCGCCCCTGCTCCAGGCGAACGTCCGCTCGAACTCAACGACATACAGCCCCTGCGACAGGAAGAGCATGGACGAGTGCATGGCCTGGTTGAAGAAGGCCGCGATGACTATGCGCCAGCCGTAGAACAAGCGCGGGCGAGTCGGCGCAGAACGCTGCGGGGGTGAGGTCAAACCGCGGCCCTGCCTAGTCGAGCCACTGGCCCGTGATAGTGCGGACCTCGGGGTAGCTGGGGTCGTCGATGGTGGTCTTGAAGGGCGGGAAGAGGATGTCGATGATGAGCCCCGGCCCGCCCTCCGGCCCCGTGGCGTTGCGGGCCTGGTGTTGGAGCGCGTCGATCTGCTCCTGGAGCGTCTCGGCGATGCGGAGGAGCGCCTCGACCTCCGCCGCCCCGGTTTTGAGCTGGCTTCGGAGGAGGGCCAGCCCCTCGGCGACCTCGCGGGACTTGTCGGCGCGGACCTCGGCGCTGCCGCCGTGCCACTCGCCGGGCGGGTGCCACGTGATGAACGGCGTCATCCCGCCCGCCCACCGGAAGGAGAGTTCGCCGGTCTCGTGGGAGTGGCGCACGCCGGGCTCGCCGGGCATCTGCATCAGGGCCGTCACGAGCGCCTGGTCGGTCTCGAGCACGGTGAACACCCGGCGCCGCGGCCTCCCGGACACCTCCATCCCGCGCCACCCCTTCTGGGCGTCGGGGAGTTGAAACGGGTTGATTTCGATAGCCATGGCGTTCTCCTAACTGTGACCGGCAGTCCTCTCCCCAGCCCTCCCACCCTGCGGGAAGGGGATGGGGATTACTGCGGGTTGCTGCGGAGGTGCTCGACGTAGGCGGCGATACCGGAGTCGATGTCGTGCTCCGGCTCGTAGCCTGTATCGCCGGAGATGCGGGAGAGGTCCATCACGGGGTTCGGCGGGTTGGCGGCGGGGCTGCGTCCGGGCTTGAGGGCGGAGCACTGGGCGCCGGGGACGGCCTTCTGCACGGCCTCGAAGATCGCTTTCGTCGAGCAGGCCCTGCCGGAGCCGATGTTGTACACGTCGTGCGACAGCTTCTCGGCGGTGTGGAGCAGCTGGACGCCGCGCGCGAGGTCGGCGACGTACGTCCAGTCGCCCTCGTCGTCCTCGCTGATGGCGCCGCCGGGGCGGTCGGAGAAGTCGGGGTCTTCGCCCCTGATGGCGGCGTGGCACATCCGGCTCATGGGGTTGAACATGCTGTAGTAGTACGGGCCGTAGATGCTGCCGATGCGGAGCGACACGACCTCGATATTGGCGCGGGCGGCGTAGTGGGACGCGTGGATCTCCATCGCCTTCTTGAACGCCTCGACCTGCGTGCGCGAGCCGATGGGCAGGGGCATGTCCTCGCGGAACGGGCCGGCGGGGAGGCTGCCGTACACCGAGGTCGAACTCGCGAGGGAGAGGCGTCCGAGACCGAGCACGCGGGTGGTCTCCAGGAGCGACTGTAGGCCGAGGGTGTAGATGCGGTAGTCCTCCTGCGGGCTTATGCCTCGCGCGGGCGGGGCCGCGAACGAGATGATGCTGCCAGCGTTGTGGCGGTGGGCGGCGTCCATCACCTCGTAGCTCTTGGTGACGTCCACACGCTCGACGAACACGCGGTCGTTCAGGTGTGGCGCGAGGGCTTCCGGCACGCGGTGCGCGCTGTGCTGCGTGAGCACGACGCTCTCGCCGACGTCGAGCAACCGAAGCGCCGTGTTCAGTCCAATGAATCCCATGCCGCCGACAACCAGAATCATTGTTGTTCCTCCAAGTGGGGTGGGTGGGGGAAGTGCTCTACCCGTTTTATCACAGAGGAGCGCCGGCCCTCTCCCCAGCCCTGCCCCTCGGGGGGAGGGGGTTCGTCATTCCTGCGAAAGCAGGAATCTCGCCCCTCTGAACGGCTGGGCTGCGAGGTTCCTGCTTTCGCAGGAATGACGGAAGGGAGCGGGAATGACGGATGCACGCTGACGCGCGCAAACCCTCACCCCAGCCCTCCCCCGACTTCGGGGGAGGGGGCCGGATGCCCTCTCTGCCCTTCGGGCATCTCCCCCACGGGGGGAGACAGAATGCGAGATTCCTGCTTTCGCAGGAACGACGGGAGGACGCATGACACGCCCCGGCGTTAGGCGTAGCATCGCGCCATGACCGAACAGCCCTCCGAACCCGCGGCGGCGCCCCGCCGCCGGTGGTTGCCGCACACGTTCGACTCGCTGTCGCTGCCGGCGTACCGCTCCTACTTCATCGCCATGATCTTCTACTTCGGGGCGATGCAGGCGATGCTGCTGGTGCGCCCCGTGCTGGCGTTCGACCTGGCCGACCGCGCACCGATAGTCCTCGGCATCGTCATCGCCACGAACAACGCGCCTTCGCTCGTGCTCTCGCCGTTCGCAGGAGCGCTGGCGGACAAGACGTCGATGCGGAACATCCTCATCGTGGCGGGCGGGCTGATGGCGCTGTTCGCGGTGATCTCCGGGGTGGGCGTCGCGCTCGGCGTGCTGGAGTGGTGGCACATCGCCGTCATCGGCGTCTTCCAGGGGTCGGTGATGGTGTTCATCACGCCGACCCGCCGGGCGATCATCGGCGGACTGGTCGACGAGGGGCATCTGCTGAACGCGACGGGCCTCCACACGATGTCGCAGAACGCGAACCGGGTGGTGATGCCGCTCATCGCCGGGCTGCTGTTCGCCCGCGTGGGGCCGGAGTGGGCGTACGTGCTGGTCGCCGGGCTCTACGTGGTGGGGATGTTCCTCATGCTCGCGGTGCCCGTGTACGGAACGGCGGGGCGGAGTCCACGCCGCCGGGGCGGGTCGCCGATGGACGGCGTGCGCTACATCCGGCAGCAGCCCATCCTGCGGAACCTGATACTCGTGGGGTTCGTAATCACGGTGTTCGGGCAGCCGTTCCAGCACCTGCTGCCTCTGTCGCAGGAGTTGCTGGACATCGAGGCCGACGGCGTGGGGCTGCTGTTCACGTTCTTCGGCGTCGGCTCGCTGCTGGGGTCGACGAGCGCGGCGTCGCTGGGGGACTTCCGTCGCAAGGGGCTGCTGCTGGTGGGGTTCTTCACGCTGTTCGGCGCGGGAGTGGTGGGTTTCGCCTTCTCGAACTGGTACGTCGTGTCGCTGCTGCTGATGCTGCCGATAGGCGTCGGGCACTCGGGCCGGACGGTGGTGCACCTGGCGACGCTGCAGACGTACACGGAGCCGGAGATGCGAGGCCGCGTGCAGGCGCTGAACGCGATGATCGGGGGACTCATTCCCGTTGCGGTGCTCGGCATCACCGCGCTGGCGGAACTGTTCGGGGGCCGGGTCGCGCTCGCGACGGCGGGGGGCATCATCGTCGCCTACGGCGTCTGGGAGACGCTGTTCTCGAAGACGCTGCGGGAGCTGCGGTAGGTTGGGCGATGCAGTGAATCGTCAACTCGCCATAGACCGGACTTTCGACTTGGATGCTGTGCTGGACGGGACGCAGGACTTTCGTTGGCACCCTCTGGACGGCGGCTGGCATTCCGGTGTGCTCGACGGGAACTTGGTTCACGTCCGGCAGAGAGACCGCGTGTTGGAGTACCGGGCCCACTCCGACTTGGACGCCTTGCTGGTGTCGTACTTCCGGCTAGACGAAGACGTCGGCGCCATTCGCGCCGACCTCTCGCTCCGCGACCATCGGATAGCCGGACTGATGAAGGAGCATCCTCATGTGCGCATCCTGCGCCAGCCCGACCCGTGGGAGTGCGTGGTCTCCTACATCTGCTCGGCTAACAACAGCGTTGAACGGATCGGGAAGATGGTGGAGCAGATAGCGGGAAGGCTCGGACATCCGGTGGAGTTGAACGGCGAGAAGAGACGCACCTTTCCAACACCGGAGATGACGCTTGATGCCGGCGAGGAGCAATTGAAGGGGTTGAATCTGGGTCTGCCCCGCCACTCAAAGGCGATAGTCGCCGCCGCCGAGCGAATACGCGATGGCAGGCTCGACCTGCGCCACCTGTCGCAGCCGCAAGTGTGCTATGCGGAGGCGAAACGTCGACTCATGGCTTGCCACGGCGTCGGGGGCAAGGTCGCCGACTGCATCGCGCTCTTTTCGTTGGGCAAGATGGAGGCATTCCCTGTGGACAGGTGGGTGGAGAGGGCGATGGCGAACTACTTCCCGGGCCCGCAACGACCATGCGGTGATGACCTGGTGATATGGGCGCAGGACTATTTTGGGCAGTACGCCGGCTACGCCAACCAGCTCCTGTTCCGCGAGCAACGAGACGGCGGAGCTCCGGAGTAAAGGTTGCCCCCTACCGCGACCGCGGCAACCTCCAGGCGCGGACGAGGTTGTCCCAGCCGAGGCGGCGGTAGAACTCGTGGCCTTCCTCGCTGGAGTGCAGGATGACGGCGCACTGGTCGCCGGCCTGTTCGCGGAAGCGCCGCAGCAGTTCGCGTCCGATGCCCGTGCGCTTGTAGGGCTCGGCCACGCACAACTCCGTAACCAGCGCGTAGCAGGCGTAGTCGGCGAGTCCGCGCACCATGCCGGCGAGCGCGTCGCCGTCGCGCGCGGTGATGACGATGTCGGCGTTGTCGAGCATCCGGTCGACCCGTTGGGGGTCGTCGAGCGGGCGGTTGAAGTGGCCGGCGGTAAGCAGGGCGATAACCTCGTCGGAGGTGGGGCGGTCGGTTGCTGAGTAGGCAATGTCGGTCATGGCGGCGTCTCCTGTGGTGGGGAAGGATACTCCGAACGCCCAGGGGCACGCTGTCGCGCGTAAACCCTCACCCCAGCCCTCCCCCGTCTTCGGGGGAGGGGGCCAGATGCGCGCTGTCGCGCGCTGCCCTCTCTGCCCTTCGGGCATCTCCCCCACAGGGGGAGAAAGGATGCGAGGTTCCTGCTTTCGCAGGAACCTCGGGAGGACCCTGCCCTCTCCCCGGCCCTCCCTCGTTTTCGGGGAAGAGGGTAGCGCCCTCTCTCAGGCGGGCGTTTCTTGACACCCTTCGGCGCCAACCATACGATTCTCCCGCCGGCGCGAAGGCGCATGAGGGCGAAAGGAGTTGGGCGATGCCTGAGGAGAACGTTCGGGCAGACAGGCTTGGAGGAACGGCGCGAAGGCGGAACACCGGCACTCGCGAACTGCGGGTCGGCGCAGAGGTCGACTACAAGTACATCTCGGCGGACAACCACATCGACCTGGTGTGGTATCCGCGGGACATCATCCAGTCGCGCATCTCCTCGAAGTACCGCGACAAGGCGCCCAAGGTGGTGGAGTCTCCCAAGGGCACGGCGTGGCAGTGGGAGGACGACATCCACGCCTTCGCCGCCGACGGCAAGGACTGGGCCAAGTACGCGAAGCGGTTCCAGCCGATCGAGGTCGAGGAGGGCCGGCTGCCGCCGTCCGACCCGGAGATCCTCATCGAGCACATGGACCTCGGGGAGTTCTACGCGGGAGTGTTCTACGGCAACACCCGCAAGTGGGTCTTCAAGGACAAGGAGATGGAGAAGGAGATCTACCGGGCGTTCAACGACTGGACGCTGGAGGTTTCCGCCCACGACCCGGACCGGCTGATCGTGCTGCCGTGGCTGCACGCGGCATTCCCGGAGACGTGCGTTGAGGAGCTGCACCGGCTCGTCGACCAGGGCGCGCGGGCGGTCGAGCTCAGCCCCAACGACATGGCGGAGGGCGTGTGGTCGCCGGCGTGGGAGCCTCTGTGGGCCGCCGCGGAGGAGACGGGCACAGTCATCTGCGCGCACATCGGCGACGCCGCGGGCACGCCGTACCCGCCGAACGAGTACGGGCAGTCGCTCGCGCACTTCTCGCAGGTGCCGTTCAACCCGGCGGGCAAGCACATCGCGCAGTACGTGTTCAGCGGGATGTTCGACCGCTACCCCAACCTGCACGTCTCGATGGCCGAGTGCCGCATCGGGTGGCTGCCGTTCCTCTTCCAGTGGATGGAGCGGTGCCACAGCGACCGCGGCGTGGACAGCATCCACCCTCTGCAGGAGAACCCCATGCACTACCTGCGGAAGAACATGAGCTTCACGTTCGAGGAGGACTACATCGGGGCGAAGATGATCCCCGACCCCGAGTTCCTCATCCGCGACAGCGTCATCTGGGGCTGCGACTACCCGCACGAGCAGGGCCAGACTTGGCCCGACGCCACGCCCGCGATGGAGCGGATGTTCTCCGGCGTTGACCCCGACCTCGTCCACGACGTGGTGTGGGGGCGCTCGCAGCGCATCTTCGGCATTCACGGGCCGAACGGCGGTTAGGCGTGGCAGAGAACCGGCACAAGAAAGAAGTACTGCTCGGCGACGAGCGCAACCGGAACATGGCGGCGGTACTGCGCTACGGGCCGTACCTGTTCCTGTCGAGTTCCGACGGCCACCGCGACATCCAGACGGAGCAGGTAGACCCGGAGCTGGACAACCAGGCTGTGGCGCAGTGCAACAACGCCTACGGGCGCCAGGCGCTGCGTCTCGAGAAGGCCGGCTACAGCGGCGACTGCGCCGTGTGGATCGAGAACTTCACGTCCGGCCAGCACTGGCGGCTGGAGCGCATGGCGACGTGGCCCGACCACTTCGGCGAGGAAGGGCACAAACTGGCGGTGAGCTTCGGGGCGCAGTGCAAGATGGCCGGCGTGAATATGCTCACCGCCGTCGTGCAGGCGATGACGCCCGACCTCGAGCGGCAGGTGTTCGTGCATCAGCCCCACCGGGGGCGCGCGTCGCGCATCACCCGCTGCGGCGACTTCACGTACGTCATCGGCGTTCGCGGGCGCTCCAATCCGTTCACGGAGGAAGAGGCGCCGGAGGAAGTCCCGGAGCAGTTCGATACGGAACTCTTCTACACGTACGAGTGGCTGCGGTCGCACATCGAGAAGGGCGGCGGAAGCCTCGACGACCTCGTGCGGACCGACTGCGCGCTCAAGCGCATCGGCGACGCGGGCCCATACCGGCAGGCGCTGAAGGAGCGGTTCGGCGGACGGCTGCCGTTCGCGGCGTACTCGGTCGGGACGCTGCTCGGCGGCCGCGGCGTCATGGAGATCGGCGGCGTCGCAATCAATCCCGGCGGCGAGAAGGAGACCGCGTGGCTGCCGGAGGAGCCCGACCGCGCGCAGGCGGTGAAGGCGAACGGCCTCGTGTTCGCCTCGGCGGCGTCGGGTCTCGCCGACGAGAAGACGGGCGCCGTGAAGCAGGAGCTGTACGGCGACCGCGCGGGCCAGACACGCCAGGCGCTGCGGCGCTTGGAGGCCGCGCTCAACCGGTTTGACACGACGCTCGACAACGCGCTGCGGCTGGACGTATTCCTCGACGACATCAACTTCGAGGACGAGTTCGTCGCGCTGGCGGCGGAGCGGTTCGGCGCCGATCCTCCGACGATGAACATCGTCGGGGCAGACCTCGAGGGCAACGCCGAAGTCGAGCTCTCCTGCATCGCAGGGGCGTAAGCATGACGACGCAGTCCGAGCCCGCCGCCGTCGGAGTCGACGCCCGCCTTATCGTCGCCGAGATCAAGAAACTGGGCGTCGACCACGTCATCTGCATCCCCGACTCGTACCAGAAGACGCTCATCGCGCTGCTGGCGGACGACCCGGACATCCGGTTCATGGTCGCCTGCACGGAGGACGAGGCGATGGGGATCAACGCCGGCCTCTACATCGGCGGCAAGAACCCGATGCTCGTCATCCAGAACAACGGCATCTTCGCGTCGATCAACACCATCAAGGCGATCCCGCTCGACGCCCGCATCCCCACGCTCATGATGGTGGGCCAGTTCCAGCGCGACCCCATGCTCCCCGTCGAGGAGAGCCGGTCACGCGCGGTGCGCATGGTGGAGCCGACGCTCGACACTTGGGGAGTGCCGAACTACCGCATCGAGGGCCCGGACGACCTGCCCAACATCGAGAAGGCCTACCGGCAGGCGCACGAGACGATGGGGCCGGTCGCCGTCATCATTGGAGCGCCGACGACGTAGCCATGGAACGCCAGGAAGCAATCGACATTCTCGCGGAGGGCCGGGGCGCTGCCGTTTCGGTGGCGACGATGCAGTCCATCCACCCGTGGCACCAGGCGGGGCAGGGGGAGACGCTGCACGTCGACGCCTCGCAGTGCATGGGCAGCGCGTCGTCCATCGGGCTCGGCCTCGCGATGGCGCGTCCCGACAAGAAGGTGATGGTGCTCGACGGGGACGGCAGCCTGCTCATGCAGTTGGGCTCGCTCGTGACTGTCGCCGGGCAATCGCCCGCGAACCTGTACCACTTCGTGTTCGCCAACGGCCTGCACCAGAGCACGGGCAACCAGCAGTTGCCGGCGCAGGGCAAGTTCGACTGGGTCGCGCTGGCGCGCGCCTCGGGCTACGCGGACGCGCTGCGGATCGAGGCCGCCGAGGACCTGCTGGAGCGCCTGCCGCAGATATGGTCGATGACCGGCCCGGTGCTCATCGAGCTCGTGATCGAGCGCGAGGACCGCGAGCCGCGTTGGGCGGGCGTTCCGATGTCGAAACAGACTGCGCTGCTGAAAGAGCAGCTGGCGGCGTCATGAGCGATTCCGGCTTCTGGCGGCTCTCAGCTGCGGAACTGATCGACGGCTACCGCCGGCGCGACTTCTCGCCCGTCGAGGTCGCCCGCGAGGTGTTCGAGCGCATCGAGCGGCTCGAACCGAAACTCAGCGCATTCCTCGCCCTGAACACCGACGACGCCATGAAGGCCGCGGAGGCCGCAGAGGCCGCGTGGCTCGGTTCCGGCGAGCGCGGGCTGCTCTGCGGCGTGCCCATCTCGCTGAAGGACAGCATCGAGATGGCCGGATGCCCCACGACGTACGGCTCGCTGCCGTTCGTCGAGAACCGGCAGCCTGACTCTGAAATCGCCCGCCGCATCCGGCGCGAGGGCGGCGTGCTCATCGGGAAGACCAACCTGCCGGAGTTCGCGCTGCATGGCGCGGTCGACAATCGCATCAGCCCGCCCGGACGCAATCCCTGGAGCCTCGACCACACCTGCGGGGGGTCGAGCGGGGGCGCCGGAGCGCAGGTCGCCGCCGGCCTGGGGCCGCTCGCCATAGGGACGGACTCCGGCGGCTCCGTGCGGATGCCCGCCGCGCTCAACGGCATCTTCGCCCTGAAGCCGACGTACCAGCGCATCCCGTCGGTGCAGACGTGGCGCGCCGCCCCGGGGCGGTCGCACAACGGCCCCATGACGCGCACCGTGCGCGACAGCGCGCTCATCCTGCAGGCGCTCGCCGGCTATGACCCGCGCGACGCGGAGTCGAACCTCCCGCCGGTCGCCGACTACTTCGCGTTCGCGTCGGGCGACCTTCGCGGGCTGCGCGTGGCGGTGAGCTACGACTTCGGGCGCGGCTTCGCGATGGATGAGGAGGCGCTGGGGCTCGTGCGCGAGATGGCCGCGTTCTTCGAGGACGCGGGCTGCCGCGTTTTCGAGGCCGACCCGCCGACCATCGACGAGCCGGAGGAGCTGGAGCCGGGCGTGTGGGCGTACTCCGGCGACCACTACGCCGCCGCCGAGGCGATGATCCCCAACTTCCTGGAGAAGCACCTAGACGACCTGAGCGACGTTGCGCGTCCGGTGTACGAGGCCGGGCCACACGCCAAGGCGTGGCAGTACCGGCGCATCGTGCGGCGCAACCGCGCCTACGGCCAGCGCGTGCAGGAGTGGTTCCGCGACTACGACTTCCTGTTAAGCCCGGAGATGGGCCCCGCGCAGCGCATCGACGCGGTGCGCACGCCCGACCGGTCGCGTCCGCCTCAGAGCTTCAACACGCCGTTCAACCATGCGTACAACCCGGCGGCGTCGGTCCCGGCGGGCTTCCACTCGAACGGGCTGCCCCTCGCCGTGCAGATCGTGGGCCGCCTCTACGACGACGTGGGCGTGCTGCGCGTGGCTGCAGCCATCGAGCGCGCGCGTCCGTGGGGGCATCGGTGGCCGGGGCTGGCGGAGGAGGGGTAACCCCTCAACCCCCCAGGAACCCTTCGCGCCAGGCGCGGAATTCTGACGCGCCGGTGGCGGATGCGGTGGTTTCGGACGCGGGCTCGCGATCGGCGTCGTCGGACTCACCCCGGGCCTGACGCTCGTAGGCCTCGGCCATCGTGCGGAGGGTCTGCGTGAACGCTCCGTGGCCGCGCAGCACGAGGCGCACCCCGTATGGCGCAAGCGACTCGTTCGTCAGCGACCACGGCGTGTTGCCGAGCATGAAGGGGAGCGCGGTTACGGCGCGGACGGCCTCGAGCTGCGCCGGTTCGCGGATGCCCATCAGGAAGATCATGTCGACGCCGGTCTGCTCGTAGGCGCGCACGCGCTCGACGGCGTCGTCGAGGCTGGTCGCGTTGATGGCGTGGGTGCGCGCGATAAGCACCGTCTCAGGGTCCTGCCGCCCGGCGACGGCGGCGCGCAGCTTGTCGGTCATCTCGTCGAGCGGGATGAGCAGTTCCTTGCCGCCTGAGCCGTACCGGCTCGGCAGGTCGGTGTCCTCGATGGTCATGGCGGAGGCGCCGGCGTCTTCGAGTTCGCGCACGGTGCGGATGACGTTGAGGGCGTTGCCGTAGCCGTTGTCAGCGTCGACGATCTGGCTGATGTCGGAGGCGCGGGTGATGCGCCGCACCTGGTCGGCGAGTTCGGTGAGCGTGATGACGGCGACGTCGGGCGCGCCGAGGACGACGGCGCTGGCGATGGAGCCGCCCAGCATCCCGATCTCGAACCCCATGCTGTAGGCGAGGCGCGAGGAGAGCGGGTCGAAGACGGAGGCGGGGCGGGCGCAAGCGTCTCCGGCGAGATGCAGGCGCAGGCGTCGGCGTCGATCGGTGACATGCATGGTGTGCTCCTGTGACACCGGCCCGTTGCGTGTTCGCGGGGCAGGCCGGTAGATTGGTCGAGGGCGATGATAGCCCATCGGCCCGAAGTGGCCGCCACTTCGAAGGGCATAGAGCAATTTGCACAGGACGCTTGAAGCAGGCATCGTCCGGCTCCAGCTCCACCACCCACCCATCCCGGAATGAGTCAGGCGTCCACACATCGTCGAAGGCCGGGCCCTGCGCCATCGAGTACAGTGCTGCCCCGCAGACCCGATTGGTGTTGCAGCGTCAACTTCCGCGTGTCGTTCAGTGCTCACTAAGCCATCACAATGAAGGCAAGCGTTGTGCGTCAAAGCAGTCCTGACAGACAGTACAAAGGGCCATACGTTATGGCGACAGGCAAATGCACATATTCCGTCGATTACGGAGGATTAATCCGTCGCCACTGAACGATTAATCGATCACAAGCAACAGAGAAAAATTTCGACTCTCGAAGCCATGGCGAACGAAAAGGGCCTAGAGTTTGATTTGACAAACGGCAAGATTCGTATACAATAATGGAGCAAGTTGGCGTTATACCGAGAGCGATGGCAAGGGCAGCCTGCCTGACTGCCCTGCGCTCTAAGTTGCCCTTGTACAAGCCATTTAATGGTCTCCATTTCGAAGGAAAGAGGCAAGATGACTGATACGAATTACGCGATAGAAGCGATGGACATCTACAGGCAATTCGGCGACGTCCGCGCCGTCGAGGGCGTCAGCCTCGCGGTGAGCCCGGGCGAGATATACGGGTTCCTTGGTCCGAACGGGGCCGGAAAGACTACCACGCTCCGAGTGCTCACGACGCTGCTGCTCCCGTCGAGCGGGAGCGCCACGGTTGCCGGGTTCGACGTGGTGTCTGAGGCCGTGCAGGTCCGTCTGAAGATCGGGACGGCGCTGCAAGAAGTCGGGCTCGACCCGAAGCAGACGGGGCTGGAACTGCTGCGTCTGCAGGGAGCCCTGTATGGTCTCTCCCGCAGGGAGACGAACCGCCGCATCGAGGAGCTCGAGCATCTGGTCGACATCGGAGATGCGATCAACCGGCTCATCGGGACGTACTCGGGGGGCATGAAGCGCCGCCTCGACCTCGCGGCGTCGTTGATCCACGCGCCGGAAGTGCTGTTCCTGGACGAGCCGACGACGGGCCTCGACCCCATCAGCCGCTCCCGTGTGTGGGAATACGTGCGCGCAATCAACCGGGAGATGGGTGTGACCATCTTCCTAACGACGCAGTACCTGGAGGAGGCGGACGCGCTCGCGGAGCGTGTGAGCATCATCAATCGCGGTGTCGTTTCCGCGGAGGGGACCCCTGCCGA
The DNA here is from genome assembly GCA_034421335.1 of Dehalococcoidia bacterium. Lineage (GTDB taxonomy): Bacteria > Chloroflexota > Dehalococcoidia > Lucifugimonadales > Australimonadaceae > S5-327. Next base: position 18,929 of record DAOUKL010000003.1, read on the forward strand.
ACTCAAGCGGTCGGTCGGCTCCGACGTGATCGTTGCGACTGTGGGTGAACCGGAGCAGGGCCGCGCCGCACTGGAGAAGGTGCGCTCCATCCAGCAGGTGGACGTTTACGAGAACGAACTCTCCATCTCCACGGCGAACGGCGCCGCGCTCATCAGCGACGTTGCGCTCGCGCTCAACCAGGCAGGAGTCACGGTGAGCTCGCTCACGCTGCGCACGCCGACGCTGGACGACGTTTTCCTGCAGGTAACCGGCGCGCGCATGGAAGCCGAGGCGGAAGGTTCCGAGCACGACGCCGAGCGACAGGGGGTGACTTCGTGACCACAGCAACACAGAACATCACGCCGGTAACGGCGCGGCGCGCCGGGTTCTTCCGTGACGTCGCAAGTCTGGGCGGGCGGGCGCTGCGCTCCATCCCGCGCGACGTCGAGACGCTCGTCCCTGCGCTCATCATTCCCGTCTTCTTCTTCGTCATCAACGTGGGCGCGCTGCAGGACCTGACCGAGATACCGAGCGGCGTCGCCACGGAGGGGTTCGACTACAAAGCGTTCCAGATACCCGTCGCCATCCTCTTCGCGGTTACGGGGCTGAGCCGCGCGAACATCCTGGTGCTGGACATACAGAACGGCTACTTCGACCGTTTGGCTCTCTCGCCGATGAACCGCCTTGCGATGCTGCTCGGTTTCATGGTGGCAGACATGGCCCTCGCTGTGGCTATGTCAGTGCCGGTGTTCATCCTGGCGTTCTTCGTAGGAGTGGACTTCGCAACGGGCCTGCTCGGCATCGCCGCGTTGCTCGTGCTCACCATCGTCTGGGCAATCGTCTACAACGGCTTCCCGTACGCTATCGCGCTGAAGACGGGCAACCCGGCCGCCGTGAACTCCAGTTTCATCATCTTCTTCCCTGTGGTGTTCCTGAGCCCGGTGTTCGTTCCGCAGGAGGCGATGACCGGCTGGATGGAGACCATCGTCCGGTACAACCCGGTGACGTACCTGCTGCGGGGAATGCGGTCGCTCATCAGCGACGGCTGGGTGCCGGAAGACATCTTCGTTGCGCTGCTCGGCATCGCGGGCATAGGCATCATCACGATGCCCCTGGCGACGATGGCGATGGTGGGCAGGGTACGGCGGAAGTAGCGCGTCTTACCCTCCCCGAGGGCTTCGCACTCGCGCGTTGCCCTCTCCGCCCTTCGGGCATCTCCCCTACAGGGGAGACCTTTGCATAGCTGCCCACGTTGAGGATGGCCCGTGGTTCGACAGGCTCACCACGAACCAAGGGGGATGGATTCCCGCCTTCGCGGGCGACGGAGGGGTTACGCAAAGATCCCGGAGGGGAGAACTATTCGCGCCCTCTCCCGGGCGCGCGTGTATGCTTGCCGGGCATGTCCTCCCTCTCCGCGCAGAAGGCCCTTCCCCGGTTGTGGCCTTCGCGCGTCTACTACGGCTGGGCCATCGTCTTCACCAGTTTCCTCATCTCCATCGCGCAAGTGCCCATGTACGGGCCGGTGTTCTCGGTGTTCGTTCGGCCCATCGAGGATGACCTCGGCTGGTCGCGCTCCGCGATTACGCTGGCGTTCACGGTAGGCAGCCTCGGCGGATCGCTGCTGGCGGCGGCCCTGGGCGCCGCGATCGACCGTTACGGCGGGCGGCCCATCATGGCCGGAGCGGGCGTCGTGGCGGCGGCGGGCCTGCTCGGCGTCGCTGCGATGTCGGAGCCGTGGCATTTCTGGGCGGCCTATGGCGCGGCGCGGGCCGCCTCCGTCGCCGGCGTCGGGCTGGGGATGTCGGTGGCCATCGCCAACTGGTTCGTCCGCAAGCGCGGGAGGGCTATAGCGATGCGGGCCGCCGGCCAGCGCGCTGGCCAGGCGGTCGTGCCGCTGCTCATCCTGCCGGTGCTGCTGTGGGTGGGGTGGAGGGAGTCGTTCGCGGTGTTCGCCGTGGCGACGCTCCTGTTCGTCGCGGCGCCGTCGTTGCTGTTCGTGCGCAGGCGCCCGGAGGACTACGGGCTCGTCCCCGATGGGGAATCCGGCGGCGGGAGGGCGCCCACGGGGGACGCTCCTACGGGTCCGGGGGAGGACGCGGCGGGCGAGCGGTCGTGGACGCTGCTGGAAGCGCGGCGGACGCGGACGCTGTGGATGCTGGCGGCTGGCATGGCGTTGGGGCTGGCGGCGCAGATAGCCGTCAACGTCCACGCGGTGGCGAACTTCCAGGACAAGGGCATTTCGGAGGGGCTGGCGGTTACGATAGCCAGCGTGTTCACCGGGGTCGCGGCTGTATCGATGGCGGGCTGGGGGGCGCTGCTCGAACGGACGCACGTGCGGATTGTGAGCATCGCGTCGATGTCGCTATTCTTCGTGGCGATGGGCGTGCTGCTGGTCGCCGACACGTACCCGCTGGCGGTTGCGTTCGCGGTGCTGTTCGGGCTCGGCACCGGCGGGTGGACGGTGTCGCAGATGATCATGATTCCCAACTACTTCGGGCGTCTCCACGCGGGCGCCATCAAGGGGTTCATTTCGCCGTTCGAGGGGTTGGTGGGCATAAGCGGGCCGATGATCGCGGCGTTCATCTTCGACGCGACGAAGAGCTACGACGCGGCGTTCCTGGGCGCCGCCGCCGCGTTCACGGTGGGCGCCTGCGCCTTCTACCTGGCGAAGCCGTTGAGGGCGCCCGCGGTCGTGGCGAGCGGGACGGCATGAATCGTCCCGTGCAAACGCTCCCGGCGCTGTGGCCGTTCAAGCGCGTGTACTACGGCTGGGGCATCGTGGCCGCGACCGTGGCGATGTCGTTCGCCCAGGTGCCGGTGTACGGGCCCGTGCTGTCGGTGTTCCTGACGCCCATCAACCAGGACCTGGGGTGGTCGTTCGGCGAGATGTCCCTGGCATTCGCCGGAGGCAGCCTGCTCGGTTCGCTGCTGTCGCCCGTGGTCGGAGCGCGAATGGACAGGTACGGGGCGCGGACGTCGGTGGTGGTTTCGGGGCTGATCGTCTCGGCGTCGCTGCTGGGTCTGGCGTTCGTACAGGAGGTCTGGCAGTTCATCGTGCTGTTCGCGGCGGGCCGGACGGCGGCGCTGACGGGGGTGAACATGGGGAGCGCCGTTGCGGTCGCCAACTGGTTCGTGCGCCAACGGGGGCGGGCGACGTCGTTCCTGAGCATCGGGCTTCGGGCGGGCCAGGCGATAGTGCCGTTTGCCATCATCACGCCGATCATGCTGTCGGCCTCGTGGCGTCATGCGTACGCGGCCCTCGCGGTCTTCACGTTCGCGCTCATCGTCGTTCCCGGCTGGCTGTTCATACGCCGCCGCCCCGAGGACTTCGGGCTGCTGCCGGACGGCGAGTCGCCGGACGCGGCGGAGTCGCCGGCGCGCGGCGGCGCCCCTCCGCCGGTGGAGGAAGCATCATTCACGCTGCGTGAGACGCTGCGGACGTCGGCGTTCTGGCTGCTGACCTTCGCCTCGATGTCGGTCGCGTTCGCCCAGACGGCGGTGAACGTCCACGCGGTGACGAGCATCGTCGACCGCGGCGTGAGCCAGAGTTTCTCCGGCGCGTTCGTCTTCATCATGATGGGCGTCGCCGCGCTGTCGGCCTACGGCTGGGGAGCGCTGATGGACGTGATCCACGTGCGCTGGGCGACGGCGATAGCGACGGTGCTGTCTGCGAGCGCGATGCTGCTGCTGATGAGAGTGGACACGCTGGGGCTGGCCGTCGCGTTCGCCGTGCTGTTCGGACTCGGCACGGGAGGCTGGACGCTCGCGCAGGTGCTGCTCTTCGCAAACTACTTCGGACGCCGGAGCCTGGGGTCGATCCGGGGCATCTCGCAGCTGCTCGGAGGGGTGGTGTCCGCGACGGGGGCGCTGGTCGCCGGTTACGTCAGGGACTTCACGGGCAGCTACAACCTGTCGCTGGCGATCTTCTTCGGGGCGCTCGTGCTGGTGTTCGTGGCGCTGCTGTTCGCGCGGCCTCCGAGGAAACCGGCATGAGCGCATCGCCGCGCCGCGCCGGCGCTCTGACGCACGGGCCCATCTTCTTCTCGTTCTTCACGTGGGGGTTCGGCACGGGCGCGCAGAACCTCGGGCGCCCGCTGTTCGCGTTCGCCGTAACCGGCAACGTCTTTCTCGTCGGCGTGCTGCTGGCGTCGACCGCCATCCCCCGCGTGTTCACGGGGCCGCTCACGGGCTTTCTCGCCGACCGCTTCGGGCGCAAGCCGCTCGTGATCCTCGGCCCGATCATCCGGGGGCTGTCGAACGTCGGCCAATTCCTGGCGGACGACTACGTAACGTTCCTCGTGCTCGAGATGATCGGGCAGGTGGGCGTGGCGATGTGGGGCACGAGCTCGAACGTCCTGATGTCCGACGTCACGGAGCGAGAGACGCGCGGACGGATGCTCGCGCTGCGCCAGATGTCGATGCGGCTCGGTTTCGTGCTTGGGCCGGCGGCGGGGGGCGTGCTCGCGGCGATATTCGGCCTCCAGTCGGTCTTTCTCCTGAACGGCCTGAGCAAGATCGTCATCGTCGTCGTGGTGCTCCTGATGGTGAGAGAGACGCGGCCCGAGGGAGCGGGGCGGCTGCGCGAGGGCGAGCGGCGGGGCTTCACGCTGGCGCCGTTCCGCGACCGCACGTTCCTCGTGCTGGCGGCCGCGACCGCGGCGTTCGCCATGAGCAACGCGGGCGTCATGCAGACCCTGATCCCGGTGTACGCCGTAGACGTCGCGAAGGTCAACGAGGCGGCGGTCGGCGGCCTCATCAGCATCGGATCGGCGGTTACGTTCCTGTTCGCGTTCCCCAACGGCGTCATCGCGGACAAGTACGGGCGGAAGTGGTCGCTCGTGCCGGGGCTGATGCTGCTTTCCACGGCGTCGTTCGCGCTGATGCTGGGCGGCTTCTATGCGGTGCTGGTCGTCGCCGTGTGCATAAAGGGACTGGGCGAGGCGATGGCGATGGGAACGACGCAGACGTACGCGATGGACGTGGCGCCGCCGGATCGGCGCGGGGCGTACCTTGGCCTCTGGACGTTCTCCCAGTCGGTGGGCGCTACGAGCGGGCCGCTGCTGCTGGCGGGCCTCTACAACTACCTCTTTCCGAACGCCGCTTTCGCCGTCGTGGGTGTCACGCTGCTGGGAGTGGGGCTGCTGGTGGCTTTCGTGGCCCGCGAGACGGCGGGAAGGGGCCGCGCGCCGTAGGGCCGCGTCGCGGCGCAGGGCGTAAAATCTCCCCAACCCTCGTTGCGGAGGCCCCATGAGCGACCCATTCGACCCCAGCCGCGTGATCCTGACCGGGGAGAACCCCTTCATCCGTCTTGCGGACGAACGCGGGGCGGTTACGACGCACGCGAGTTTCTGGCGCGTCATCTTCAGCGGAGGCGGGCCGGGGTGCGCGCTCTTCGTGAAAAGCGAGCTGACCGGCTACGAGTGGCGCATCTTCTCGGACAACATCGCCATGACTCGCTGGCTCCAGTCCACCGTCCAGGGAATGCTGAACGGCGAGCTGAGCGACCTCTCCATCCCGGTGGTGGACGCCGACTTCGAGCACCACGGCGACATACGCTCGTTCTGGACGGAGCGCGTGACCACCGACGAGGACGACATATCGCTGACGTGGTACGAGGCGGGCGAGGCGCGTCTGCGCCACACCTATCCGTTCGACGCGCCCGACCGTCCGTACGGCGTTTCGAGCGTGCTCATTCCCTGCTCGGGAGCGCGTTTCACGTTCAACGGAGAGCACGCCTCCGGCCTGCCCTTTCCCGGGGAGTGGGACGGCTTGCCGTTCAGTTCCTGCGCCCTGGCCTTCTCGGAGTCGTGGACCGAACGCCGCTAGGAGGCCAAAGTCACGGAGACCTGCGGACGGAGACCGTTGACCCCGTCCCTTCGGGCGAGCAATATCGCGACGGAAGTGCAAGCGTGGACCATCTCTCCCCCGCGATAAACGGTTGACCCTGGCGACTGCGGCTGGCTACGCGCTCGCCGATACGCAGGCCGCGCTCGACGATGCGGTCGGCGCGCTGCGCAGCGCGCGCATCCTGGCCGTCGACACCGAGGCTGACAGCCGCCACCGCTACCCGGAGAAGGTCTGCCTCGTGCAGCTGTCGGACGGCGCGCGCGCCTTCCTGATCGACGCGCTCGCGGGGCTCGACTACACGGGGCTGGGGGAACTCCTGGAGGCGCCGGATGTCGAGAAGGCGCTCCACGGCGCCGATTTCGACATTCGGGGGCTGAACCGTGATTTCGGCTTCGTGGTCGCTCCCTGTTACGACACTTCCATCGCGGCGCGCTTCGCCGGACTCGAACGCACCGGCCTCGCGGCGCTCCTCGAAGACGTGCTGGGCATCGCCATCCCGAAGGACCGCAGGCTGCAGCGCGCCGACTGGTCGAGGCGCCCGCTCAGCCCCGAAGCCCTCGAGTACGCCGCTCTGGACGTCGTTCACCTCGGCGCCCTGCGCGACGCGCTGCATGAGCGGCTGCGCGGGCTCGGGCGCGACGGCTGGGCCGCCGAGGAGTTCGAGCGGCTCTCCGCCATCCGCTACGCCGGGCCCGACCCGGCGACGGCGCATCTTTCGGTGAAGGGATCGCGCGACCTCGACGCCCGGGGGCTTGCGGTGCTGAAGGCGCTGTACGAGTACCGGGAGGAAGAGGCGCGGCGGCTCGACCGCCCCCCCGGCTACGTGCTGCCCGCCGAGGCGATGGTTTGTCTCGCCGCGAACCCGGCGGCGGCGCTCTCGGAGGTTCCAAGGCTTGGGCCCGCGGCTGTGCGGCGGTACGGTCGGGGCATACGCCGGGCCCTGCGGGAAGGAATGCAGGCGCCGCCGTACGAGCGTCCTCGCTCCCCGAACCCGCCGCGCCAGAAGTCCAGCCCGGCGCAGGCGGCGCGGCTGACGCGGATGAAGCGCTGGCGCGTCGACCTGGGGGCGGGGCTCAACCTCGACCCGTCGCTGCTATGGCCTATGCGGAGCCTGGAGCGGCTGGCGCGCGATCCCGCCTCGTTCGACGCGGAGCTATCGGCGCCGGAGGTGCGCCGGTGGCAGATGCGGGAGTTCGGCGAGTCGCTGCGCGAGGCGCTGGGGTAACTCCCGCTTGGGGCCGCGCTTCGCGCGCCCTCCTGCTCTTCGGGCATCTTCCCCGGATGGCTCTTGCATAACCTGAGCATGGTCCGTGGTTCGACAGGCTTGCCACGAACCCAAGGGGGGATGGATCCCCACCTTAGCGGGAATGATGATGGGCGTGTCCGCTCCCGTAGGCGTTCCTGCTAGACTGGCGGGGCCAATCTCTTGTTCCCGGGAGCATCAATGACCACGCAGCCTGAACGGCGCGCGATCGGCGCGCCCACGCCCCGCGTCGACGGCGTCGACAAGACCACGGGCCGCGCCGCCTACACGGCCGACATCCTCGCGGAGAGCGCGCTGTTCGCGAAGACGCTCCGCAGTCCCTACGCCCACGCTCGGGTGAAGTCGGTGGACACGTCGGCGGCGGAACGGCTGCCGGGCGTCCGCGCCGTGGTTACCGGAGACGACATCTTTCCCGGCGCGCGTCATGGCCGCGCCGTCATCGACGTGCCGGTGCTGGCGCAGGGGATCGTGCGCTTCATCGGCGAGCAGATCGCCGCCGTCGCCGCCGACGACGAGGAGACGGCGCAGCGCGCGATCGAACTCATCGAGGTCGACTACGAGGAGTTGCCGGCGGCGTTCGACATCGACGAGGCGACGGCTGAGGGCGCTCCGCTCGTGCACGAAGACATGCTCGAGATCAAGGGCTACCCGAAAGAGGTGACATCGCTCAGCAACGTCTACACGGTTTTCGAGTGGGCGAAGGGCGACGTGGAGGCCGGCATGGCGGAGGCCGACGTGGTGGTCGAGAACGTCTTCAGCACTCCGCGCCAGCACCAGGGGTACATCGAGCCACACACATGCCTCGTGGCGGCCCGGCCATCGGGCAAGGTGGACGTGTGGGCGGCCAACAAGTCGCCGCACCCCGGCAAGCGGATGGTGGCCGCCGCGACGGGGCTGAGCGCGGACGACATCGTGTTCAACCCGGTGACCATCGGCGGCGATTTCGGCGGCAAAGGCTCGGCGATGGACATTCCGATCGCGTGGATGCTGTCGACCCGAACGGGGCGCCCCGTCAAGATAGTGTTCGACTACACGGAAGATATGACGTCGGCGAACCCGCGCCACGCGTCGCGGGTGACGATGCGGACGGGGGCGACGCGCGACGGCGTCATCGTGGCGCACGAGGCGCTGGTGGAGTACGACAGCGGGGCGTATGCGGGCTTCAAGCCGGGAGGGCACCTCGGCGGCGCGAGCGCCGCGGCGGGGCCGTACAAGACGCCCAACACGCGGATAGTCGAGCACCAGGTGTACACGAACAACGTGCCGTGCGGGTTCATGCGCGGGCCGGGCGAGCCGCAGGCCATGTTCGCCATCGAGTCGCAGATGGATTGCCTGGCGCAGGCGCTCGGCATTGCCCCCGTCGAACTGCGGCGCAAGAACCTCGTGATCGAGGGGGAGGAGGACTCGCTGGGGTCGGTGTTCCAGGAGGTGCGCTCCATCGAAACGCTCGACGCGGCGCTGACGGCCGCCGGCTACGGAACGCCCCGGCCTGACGAGGGCCGTGTCGCCTACGGCCGCGGGGTCGCCATCGGCGAGCGCGTGCAGGCCGGCGGCGAAACGCACGCAGGCGTCACGCTGAACGCGGACGGCTCGGTGGTCGCGCACACGTCGGTGTTCGAGCAGGGCACGGGGTCGTACACGGTGATGCAGCAGATCGTGGCGGAAGAACTGCGGTTGCCGGTCGAGCGGGTGCGCGTCGCGGTGTGGGACACGGCAAGCACGGACTTCGACTCCGGCATCGGGGGCGCGCGGGTTACGCGGATGGCGAGCGCGGCGGTGTGGAACGCGGCGCAGAACGTGAAGGCCGAGCTGTTCAAGCTGGCCGCGGAACTGCTGGGCTGGCCGGAGGAGCAGCTGGAGGTGGACGGCGAGTTGGTGCGGCGGACTGACACCGGAGAGAGCGCGCCGTGGAGCGCGCTGGCCGAGCGGACGGGAGCGCCGATCTCCGCGCTCGGCGACGTGCAGGACACGGCGCGGAACCCCTACACGTCGTTCACTGCCCAGGTGGCGGAGGTCGCCGTGGACCGCGAGAGCGGCGAGGTGCGCCTGCTGACCATCACGACGGCGCACGACACGGGCACGGTGCTCAACCCGATAGGGCATCAGGGCCAGATCAACGGCGGACTGGTGCAGGGGATTGGGTACGGACTCCAGGAGGAGCTGGCGGTGGAGGGCGGCCGCGTGGTTACGGCGTCGTTCGCGGACTACAAGATGCCGACGATGGCGGACCTGCCGGAGCTTCGAACGGTGCTGCTCGAGGAAGGTCCCGGAGGCGGATGGGGTCCCTACCGGGTGAAGGGCATCGGCGAGCAATCGAATTCGCAGACCGCTCCCGCGATCGCCAACGCCGTGGCCGACGCCGTGGGAGTGCGGGTGCGCGACCTTCCGGTTACGGCGGAGAAGGTCTACAGGGCGTTGCGCTCCGAGTGAGACGCGCGACGCAGGCAGAAGAGGAAGCGCCCGCCGGCGCGAAGCCGCGCCCTTTCACGTCGCTGAAGCACGCGCAGTACCGCCAACTCTGGGTAGGAACGTTCCTGACGTTCGCCGCCGGGCAGATGACGATGGTGGCGCGCCCGTGGCTGGCGTTCGAGTTGTCCGGGCAGGCGTTCGACCTCGGGCTGGTCGCGATGGCGCAGGGCCTGCCGATGTTCTTCCTCGCGCCGCTGGGAGGCGTCGCCGCCGACCGTTTGTCGAAGCGCACGGTGCTGCTGTTCTCGCAGTCGGCGCTGCTGGTCATGGCGGCGCTCGTGACGGGGCTGGTCTACCTCGATGTCGTTGAGGTATGGCATCTGGCGGCGATGGCGGTCGTGCACGGCGTGGCGATGCCGTTCAACATGCCGGTACGGCAGTCGTACGTGCCACTGCTGCTGCCCCGGAATCTCGTGCCCAACGGGGTGGCGCTGCAGGCGGCGGGGCGGAACATGAACCAGGTTGCGGCGCCGAGCGTTGCGGGCTTCCTGCTGGCGTTCGACCCGGTGGCCGCCTTCGCGTCGATTGCGGGACTGCACGTATTCTCGCTCCTCACGTCGCTCACGTTTCCCAGGGGAGCGCCGTCCGAGCAGAAGAGCCGTGGCGTGCGGGGGGAACTGCTCCTGGGGTTCCGTTACGTGCTGACGACCCCGCTGCTGCGGCTGCTGTTCGGAATGCTGCTGCTGACGCTGGTGCTGGGGATGCCCTACATGCAGTTGCTGCCGGTGTTCCAGGAAGTGCTGGAGGTGGGCCCGTCGCAACTGGGGCTGATGTACGCGGCGGTGGGGGCCGGAGGGCTGCTGGGGTCGCTCGTGGTGGCTTCGTTCGTGTCGCTGGCGCGGGGTCTGCCGCAGTTCGTCGCGGGAGCGGCGTTCGGGCTGTCGCTCGTGGGATTCGCGTTGTCGCCGACCTACGGCCTGGCGCTGGCGCTGCTGGTCGTGGCGGGGTTCACCAACCAGGCGTACAACACGATCAACCAGACGCTGATTGTGACGCGCACCGACCAGGCGCTGTACGGGCGGGTGATGAGCATCAACATGATGATGCGGTCGTTCATCACGATGTCGATCCTGCCGATGGGGTTCCTGGCGGACCGCTTCGGCGCGCCGCTGACGATAGCGGCGGCGGCGGGTCTGCTGACGTTGTCGTTCGCGCTGATAGCGCTGGCGCGGGGCGTGTCCGTGCCGGAGGGGACGCGCTCTGCGCCCGGCTCATGAGGCGGGGGCGTCGTAGGCGAAGACGAGACCGTAGACGCGGGAGGCGCCGGCTCGCAGGAGCGCCTGGGCCGCCGCCTCGAGCGTGGCGCCGGTGGTCATCACGTCGTCGACGAGGACGAAGACGCCGCCATCGACGGGCGCGGACAGGAACGCATCGCGGACATTTCGGGCGCGCTCGGCGCGGCTCTGTGAGGCGACCTGGGGCGGCGTGGCGCGCATCCGGCGCAAGATGTCCGTGCGCAGCGAGCGTTCGAGGGCGGCGGCGACCGCCCGGGCGAGGAGTTCCGCCTGGTTGTATCCCCGCTCCCGCAGCCGGGCGGGGTGAAGAGGCACGGGAACGAGCGCGAAGGGCGGGGGGACGGTGAGGGCGAGCTCGCGGGCCATTGCGTCGGCCATGCGGGGTGCAACGGCGCGGAGGCCCCGGTACTTGAGGCCGTGGACGGCGGCGCGCGGCGCGCCCTCGTAGGCGTAGGGAGCGAGCGCGTCGCTCAGGGGCGACGCCTGGGGCAGGGACGGCCACGCCGAGCGCTTGGCCGACTGCGCGCAGCGGGCGCAGAAGTATGCGCCGCCGGCGCCGCATCCGACGCAGCGGGACGGCAGCAGCGCCTCCAAAGCAAAGCCGACCAGGCGCGAAACGACCAGTATGCTCCTCCGCGTCGAGCGTCCCCCGCTGCCGGGGACGGCGGTGATAGTCTGAAGGCATGATACGGGCGGTTTTCTTCGACTTCTACGGTACGCTGGCGCACTGGGCGCCCGCCGCCGAGGGAATTCAGCGCGCGGCTGCAGCCGAGGAGGGAGTCGACGTCGACGAGGCGGCGATCGCGCGCGGGTACTTCGCGGCGAACGCGCTGATGGACATGGAGAACGCGCGCCGGCCCCTCCGGGAACGCTCCCCGGCGGAGGTCGACGGGTTCTTCGCGGTGTACGAGCAGCTCCTGCTGCGCACGGCTGGGGCCGAGACGTCGCTGGAGACGGCCGGGCGCATCTGGCGGCGAGTGCGGAGCGCGCCGAAGGACATGGCGCTCTACCCGGACGCGAAGGCCGCGCTCGCCGAAGTGAAAGCGATGGGGCTGCGGCTCGGGGTGATCTCGAACATCGGCCCCGAGCTCGACGCCTGGCTGGAACGCCTGGGTATCGCGGAGGACCTGCCCGTCCGGGCGACGAGCGGGACGGTCGGCGTGGCCAAGCCTCACCCGGCGATATTCCGTCAGGCCCTGAGCTGGGTCGGGGCGGCGGCGCACGAGGCCGTGCACGTGGGGGATAGCGAGGACTCGGATGTCGTGGGGGCGCAAGCGGCGGGGATAACGCCGGTGTTCGTGCAACGCGACATGGGGGCTGCGCCGCCGGCGGGCGTGAAGGTCGTAACGGCGCTCTCCCAGACGCCGGAGGCCATCCGGGAGATCATGGCTGAACGCCCGTGAGGGGCGCCGTCCCTCAGTCCGAGTTGTTGCGGAAGCCGCGGCCGTTGTTGCGCCGGTTTCCGCGCCGGCCCCGTCCGAACTGGCGGTTCTGCGGCTCTTCGGTGTAGGTCTGCGGCCAGGGAGTGGGGCTTCCGCGAAGCTCTTCGAGGAGCTTCGCCTCATCGGGCTCGATGGTCTCCGCTTCTTCCTTGAGGCGAAGGAGCGCCATCGTGAGCGCCTGGTTCTCTTCGGTCAGGTCGGCGAAATAGACTTGGTAGGCCATAGGCTCTTTCTCGGAGCGGCTAACCCCGAACGATTGCTGCTTCCCCGTCAAGGGGAACTCTGTGAATATTATCTCAAATTCAGCCCTGCTCCGCCAACCGGTTTCGCTGCGCCTTCGGAGCGTTGCTCACGGAGAGACCGGGCAAGTTCCATCCGGCAGGTTAGGGGTCAGTACAAGGAGGCCCAAGAAGAGCCGGGAATCGCAGGATGAGTCCGGCGCCCCGAGCCAGCCACTTCCGCCAGACCAGGAGAGAACAATGGAGTACCGATACCGCTTGGCCACCGACGACGATGCGGAGGCAATTGCGCGCATCTACAACCAGGGCATCTCAGAGCGAGTCGCTACTTTCGAGACCGAAGAACGGACCGCCCAAGACATCATCCGCGACATGATACAGAGGATGCCCACTCATCCGACGGTGGTAGTAGAGGTAGAGCACACCGTCATTGGCTGGGCGACCGCCGGTCCATACAGCTCACGCGACTGCTATTCGGGCGTCGCCGAGCACTCGGTGTACGTAGACCGGGACGCACGCAGCGCCGGAGCAGGTCTCTTCGGGCTTGAAGCCTTGTGCGCCGAGTACCGGAAGCGGGGATTCTGGAAGTTGGTGTCGCGAATCTTCCCCGAGAACACCGCAAGCCTTGTGCTCCATCGCCGGGCTGGCTTCAGAGAGGTTGGCGTTTACCGCCGCCACGGGAACTTGATGGCGAATGGCGCGACTGCGTCATAGTGGAGCGCCTTCTCTAGCCGACCAGCCGATCGGGGCTCCTTGCGCATCGCTCACCACGAGGCCCGCCCCTTCCGCGACCGCCGTTGACGTGACGGCCGCCAGCGTCCGGTCAAGCGCCGGGGGCGGGCTTTCGTCCCAGGCACGACACCCACGCTTGCGCGAACATTCCGTTCGGCGTGGCCGCCCATCGCCTGAGCGCCAGCGCATGGGCAGTTCTGCCGGCGCGCTCGAGTTGGAGCGCAAGGTACTCTCCGATGAACTCCAGCGACTCATACACCTCGTACCTCGCGTGCATGGCGAGGTTCTCGAATCCGGCGCTCTCCAGCAGGCCCGACAGCTTCCGCCCGGCGTGGACGTCCCCGCCGTTGGCCGTCTGCAGGCTCTTGTAGTCGTCAACCGCCTCGGCCAACTCCGCCGAAGGCGGCGACAACAGGAACCCGCCCCAGTCCGGGCTGCACACGCCGACGGCGCATCCGGGCCTGAGCACTCGATGGAACTCCGCGACCGCTCTTTCGGGCTCCCTAAGGTGCTCGATCAAGGCGTGGGAGAAGACCGCATCGAACGATCCTGCCCGGAACGGCAAATCGTACACATTCGCCACGCGGAACTCCACGTTCACGAGTCCTCTCATCCGGGCGCTTTCGGTGGCCAGGAGGACCTGCGATTCGTCGGCGTCGACTCCAATCACTCTTCCCGTCGGCACGCGCTCGGCGATGTCGCAGGTGATGCTGCCGGGCCCGCACCCGCAGTCAAGGATGGCCATGCCGTCGTTCAGGGCGGGAATGAAGAAGGCCCCGTGAGACTCCAACGTCCGCTTTGCCATGAAGCCGACGGCGTTGGCCGTATGACCGGGCGTGTACTGTTCCGTGCTCATAGGGGGTGTGGATTCCTTCCCAACTCAATGGTTATCCGCCATTCGGTCCCAGCATACTACCGCCCCCGCCCCAGCTGGGTCATTGCAGAGATTCCTCACCACAACCGCTGAATCGGCCAGAAGAGACCCATGGCATGACCGTGATACGAGGCCAAGTCTGCCGCCAGCGGTCGGCCTTATCGTTGTACTGCAATGGCAGATTGTGCACGTAGTTGGGACGGACGACCATCGCAAAAACATCGTCGAAGCCAAATGGCGCGTACACCTCATAGCCGCCGCCGGGCGCCTTACGCAGTCCATGGGCGGAGCATCGCGTCAGGAAGCCGTCGATGCCCTCACGTGTGGTGCGCAACGGGCTCTGGGGAACCCCGAACTTCTGGGGATACCAGAGATGTACGCGGGCCTGATTGCGGACCTGCACATCGGCGTTCAGGTCCGCAAAGGCCGCCGCACAACGCCGGATAACCCGGTCTTCTCCTTCCCAACTGAGGTCGCTGAGGTCGCAATAGAAGATGTCGTAGTCGATGATCCCATGGGTTGGCGGGAAGCCACAGATGCGATTCCAGACGGTCTGGCAGAGGCATCCGGCGGCGACGTAGCAGTCCGGCAGCCCCAGTTCCGCTAACCGGTCGGTCAGGGCGCGGATGGTCTCATTCGCAGTAACGATGTCGACGAACAAAGCCTGGAGGTCTGGTTGCGGAGAAGCAGTCTTCATAGAACCAGCCAGTCGTTCCGGCTACCACCCTTCGATCCTGTGCCGCCTAAGCCCAAGCAGCGACCAGACCCCGACCCCCGCGATTAGGGCGCCTGCGGCAACAATTGCCAACCAGATCCCTAGGAACTGCACCATCGCCCCCGCAAGAAACGCAGCGAGTGCAGCCAGACCTCGAGTCACTTGATTCAGGCTGCCGACCCTGCCCCTATATTCGGATGGCACAGCGAGCTGGATGTAGCCGTCGAGGAGAGCCTTCTGCGCTGGGGACATCGCGTACAAGACCATGAAGGCAACCAGCCCAACCGCCAGCGAAGGCGCAAACGCAAACAGCACCATGCCGAGCGCCCTGACTCCCATACTACTCACAAAGGCGCCCAGAGCGCCCAACGGCCTCTTCATCACAATTAGCATCGCAGGCCCGATTACTCCGCCAACCGCCCCTCCTGCCACCAGCACGGCGACCCCCGCGGCGCCGGAATTGAAAACGTCCCTACTAACGATGGGAACCAGCGCCATAAGGTATTGGTCTCCGAACAGCGCCAGCAGCGACGAGATGATAAGGACCCGCCGGATGCCGGTCTGGCTTCTTGCATAAGCGATTCCCTCCCCCACGCTCTTGAGGAAGGGCGAGCGTCGCGAACCCTCCTCCTGCTCTTTGCGAGGCAGCTTTACGGTGAACGCGAGCGCGGTCATGGCCGAGTACAACACACACTGGATCGCAAAGGCCGTGGCGGCCCCATATGCCGCGAGTACGAACGCCACAACGACAGGCATCGCCAGGCGCCCCAGGCTATGGGCCGCACCATCCAGCGCGAGAGCGTCCACGACGCGTCCCTTGCTTACGGAATCGCCGTATATCGCGCGTCGCGCGTTGGGTCCGAACGAGAACGCCAGTCCCAAGAAAAACATGTACGCGAGAATGTGGAACAGGCTCACCTCCCACCAGTAGAGCAGGCAGGTGAACGCGAACGACAGTCCCGTGTACCAGAGCGCATAGAGGCGGAGCACGGTGGGCCGGTGCATCCTGTCGCTGACCGCGCCCGATAGCACCCCCATAACCATGATTGGAACAAAACGCAGTCCTACCACGACCCCGACGGCAAGCGGAGAGTCTGTAATCTCATAAGCCAGCCAGCTCAGTACGATGACGTAGACGCTGTTCCCGGCGGAGTTCAGTAGCGTGGCGGAAGCTAGCGGCTTAACATTCGGCTCGCTCAGCATGCCGAAACGCTCGCGCGGGAGGATGTCGCCCAGGAATTTCATTACGCCTGCACCGGCCCGCTGATTCCGAGCAACGCCGGCATCGACATCTCTACCTCGGAGACGATAACCGCGCTCATAGATTCACGCGCCCTCAGCATAGGGGGCGACAAGGAGAAGCGACGCGATTGTCTTGGCGTCGTTGAGCGTGCCGGCCCGCGCCATCTGGACGGCCTCTACGAAGGGTACGCGCACCACCGAGATGCGCTCATCGTCATCCGGCGCGAGCGGACTGGCGAACAATCCCCTCGCCATGAATGCATACAGCCGCTCCGTCGTCGATCCCGGAGAGGGGAAGAAGTTGCCCACTTCAGTCAGTTCTTCGGCGTCCAGACCGGTCTCTTCGCGCAGTTCCCGGCGCGCGCCGTCCAACGGCGACTCATTATCTTCAAGTACTCCTGCGGGGAGCTCAAGCATTTCGCTGCCTGCGGCCTTGCGATACTGTCGCACCATCACCACGTTGCCGTTCTCCTCCAAGGGTAGGATAGCGACCGACCTCGGATGATATAGCGTGTCCCTCAGCGTCTCAGTTCCATCTGACAGGCGGAGGCGCTCCACGCGCAACGTCGTGCGCTGCCCTGCCAACTCACGCTCCACTGCAATCGTGCGCATAGGGTCGACGGCCACTGTGCACCTCCATCGGCGTATGGAAGGGATCGGACGGACAGAGAGAAGGGAGTCAGACCTTCATCAGAGTTCAGGCGCGCCCGGGGCGCCCTACCAACCTTCGATTCTATGCCGCCTGAGCCCAGCCAGCGCCCAGGCGCCGATGCACGCGATGAGGACGCCCGCGACAACGATCGCCAGCCAGATCCCCAGGAACTGCACCATCACGCCCGCAAGGAATGCAGCGAGCGCGGCCACCCCCCGCGCCATCTGGTTCAGGCTGCCGATCCTCCCCCGGTACTCGGACGGCACAGCGAGCTGGATGTAGCCGTCGAGGAGCGCCTTCTGCGCCGGGGACATGGCCGACAGGATGATGAACGCAACCAGTCCGAGCGCCAGCGAGGGCGCGAACGCGAACAGCACCATGCCGAGCGCCTTGACGCCTATGCTGCCGACCAGCGCTCCCAGCGCGCCAACCGGTCTCCTCATGGCGATCAGCATGGCGGGCCCGATGATCCCTCCGATCGCGCCTCCCGCGACCAGCACGCCGACCCCCGCGGCGCCGGAATCGAAAACATCCCTGCTGACGATAGGGGCCAGCGCCAGCAGGAAATTGTCCCCGAACAGCGCCAGCAGCGACGAGATGATGAGCACCCGCCGGATACCGGTCTGACTCCTTGCGTACGCGACCCCCTCCGCCACGCTCTTGAGGAAGGATGAGCGCCGGGATGTCTCCTCTCTCTGCCTGCGCGGCAGCTTCACGGTGAACGCGAGGGCGGTCATGGCCGAGTACAACACGCACTGTATCGCGAACGCCGTGGTCGCCCCATAGGCCGCGAGCACGAACGCCACGACGGCAGGCATCATCAGGTGTCCCAGGCTGAACGCCGCGCCGTCCAGCGCGAGAGCGTCCACGACGCGGTCCTTGCTCACGGAATCGCCGTATATCGCTCGACGCGCGTTCGGTCCGAACGTGAAGGCCAGCCCCAAGAGGAACATGTACGTGACGATGTGGAACAGGTTCACCTCCCACCAGTAGAGCAGGCAGGTGAACGCGAACGACAGGCCCGTGTACCAGAGCGCATAGAGGCGCAGTACGGTGGGGCGGTGGATCCGGTCGCTGACGGCGCCCGAGATCACGCCCATGACCATGATGGGGATGAAGCGCAGGCCGACCACGAACCCGACGGCGAGGGGAGAGTCCGTGATGTCGTACGCAAGCCAGGTCAGCACGATGACGTAGACGTTGTTCCCGGCGGCGTTGAGGAAGGTGGCGGAAGCCAGCGGCTTGACGTTCGGTTCGCTCAGGATGCCGAACCGCTCACGCAGGCGGATGTCGCCCAGGAATTTCATTGCGCCTGCCCCGGCCCGCTGATTCCGAGCAGCGCCGGCAGCGAGGCCATGTCGGTAAACCGCTCAACGTCCATCGAGTCCGCGACATTGCTCGTTGGGCTCGCTACGTACGCCAAGACTCTCATCCCCGCTGCCAGCCCGGCTTGAACGCCTGAATTGCTGTCCTCGACGACCACGCACTCCAGCGGAGAGAACCCCATCGTCTCGGCGGCGTGGAGGAACACGTCGGGATGAGGCTTGCCGTGGAGCACCATTGCGGCGCTGAACAGCCGTCCTTCGAACCAGGAATAGAGGCCGGTGAGCCTCAGCCGCTGCGCTATCGCGTCGGGAGAGCCGTTCGAACCGACGCACATCGCGAGCCCCGAAGCTGCGACCGAACGGACTGCGTCGGCGACGCCGAGAATCGGTCGTAGCCCGCGTTCGATCGCCATCTCTACCTCGGAGACGATAGCCTCGCTGATGTCTGCGGGCAGCGACACTCCCCAGTGCGCCTTCGCAATGTCCGCAGCGAGGCTGAAGGAAACACCCTTGAACGTGTCTCGGTAGTCGTCCGGTTTCAGTTGCAGGCCAAAGCCCTCCAGGACACGAATGAAGGTACTCTCAATCAGTGGTTCGCTGTCGACCAGCACGCCGTCACAATCGAAGATCACCAGCTTGGGGAGATTCATGCATCTGGCCCTTGCACACGCATGGCCGCCTCTATGAGTTGAGGCATTGTAGGGCTTGCCAGTTCCAGCCCCAGCACATCGCTACGGCTCACCCAGGCCACCTCGGAGTGTTCGTGCTCCTGAAGATGCTGAGGCGTCCCGGTCCATCGTTTGACTCGGAAGAAGTGAACCGGCAATCCCTCCACATTGACATCGGGACGGCGCAAGTCGAAGTACTGAGTCGGCACGACGCCTAGCTCCTCACCCAACTCCCTTGTCAGGGTTTCCTCGGGCTCCTCTCCCGCTTCGCTGTGGCCACCGGGGAAGTCCCATACGCCTGGATAGAGTTCCCTCGTGGGAGAGCGATGCACCAGGAGCACGTAGTCCCCTTCGAGGAGAATGCCCAAGGCAACGAACTGGTCTGTAGTCATCGTGGCGCGCTTCCGTAACCAAAAAGACCACTGCCCTAGGGGGAGTGGTCTTACCTAATCCCTCCGCTGGCATTACCCAGATCAGGTTGCCGGTCGCTCCGTAACGCGGAGCCTCTCAGCCGGGCCACACCCAGCTCCCGGTGTATGTTCACCTTGGCTCCGAGTCTAGCAGGTTGGGATGAACTCCGCCACTGGCGCTACTCCCCGTCAGGGAGTCGTGACACAGCTCCGTGGTTCACCATTTCCGTAAGGGGGGAGACAGGAGGCGAGATTCCTGCGTTCGCAGGAATGACGGGTGCGCGCTGCCCTCTCCCCGGCCCTCCCCGTCTTCGGGGGGAGGGGGCAATCCGCCCTCTCTGCCCCTTCGGGGCATCTCCCCCTCGGGGGAGACAGGATGCGCGCTTGCGCGCGAGATTCTTCGCTGCGCTCAGAATGACAGGCAACGGGGGGAGGGGCAGGCTACCGGAAGAGGTCTTTGGCTTGGTCGCGGATGAGGGGGCGGATGCCGGACTCGCCGGGCTGGTAGGGGTAGCCGCGCACGATGGCGACGGGGGCGCGGGCGATCTTGTGCATGACGAGTTCAGCGGCGGCGGCGAGTTCGTCGGCTACGGCGATGACCGTCGAGTGCATCTCGCGGCCATCGTTGTCCGGCTGGCCGCGGTAGTCCATCAGCGGGTCGATGCCCGCCGCTCCGATAGCGACGTTGACGGCGCCCTCGCGCCACGGGCGTCCGAACGTGTCGGAGACGACCACGGCGACATCGATTCCGGCGACGTCGCAGACGGTCTGCCGGATGCGGGCGGCGGACGCGTCGGGGTCGACGGGGAGCAGCACCGCGTGGTCGCCGCCCTCGCGGCCCACGTTGGAGGCGTCGACGCCGGAGTTCGCGCAGACGAAACCATGCGGCGTTTCGGTGATGAGGACGCCGTAGTCCATGCGGACGACGCGAACGGACTCGCGCAGGGCGACCTCGACGACACGGGCGTCTTTCTCCCACTCGTCCGCCCATGCCTGCGCCTCCGGTCTGGGCTCAACGGCGCGGAGGTCGACGACGCGTCCTTCGGCCTTGGAGACGATCTTCTGGGTGACGACGAGGATGTCGCCGTTCGCAAGCGGCTCGCCCTGGGCGCGGGCGACTGCGACGATAGCGCCGCCGAGGTCGTCGCCCTCGCGCACTTCGGGCAGGCCCTCGACTGGTATGACGGCGACGGGCGGGGTCATGCGCAGATGGTAGCAGGCCCGCGGCTACGGAGAGTTGTCGCCTGCTACACTCGCGGGCATGGCGTGGATCGAAGTTGAAGTGGACGGCGGAGGGAACTCCGACCTGTCGATGACGCGGGTGTTCGAGGCGCTGGAAACGCCGAGGGCGGTCTGCTGGGTCGAGGCTGCGTTCCGTCCGGACGGATGGGAGGGGCCGTGCGACGTCGTGGGGTGGTCGGATGGCGGCCCGGCGCCGGCGCAAGCCGCGAAGGTTGCGGACTCGGGCGACGGGGTGGTCGTGCTGGTGTACGGCGGGGACGAGGGGGTGCGCCTGCGGCCCTCGGAGTCGGAGGCAGCGTGGTCGCTGGACGATCCGGAGCAGTGGGGCGAGCCGTGCCTGCTGCTCGACCCGTCGGTGGAGGTCCGGTAGGGGCGGCCCTCGCTGGCGTCTTAGCCGGAGGGGGAAGGCTGCGAGATTCCTGCTTTCGCAGGAATGACGGGAGTGCGCGCTGCCCTCTCCCCATCCCTCCCCCACGGGGGGAGAGTGGATGCCCGCCTTCGCGGGAATGACGGGCCGATCCTCGCCCCTCCGGGGGCTGCCCCCACTCGTGTGAGGGTATGATGAAACGCGTAAGGAGGCGGTGAATGAAACTGTGCCTGTTCGAGTTGCAGTCGAGGCCGGGGGAGCGGTTGACGGGGGCGGTTACGGAGGGCGGGGTGGCGGACCTGACGCCCGCGCTGGGGGAGTTGGCCTCGGCGCCGCCTCAGCAGCGCATGGAGGGGGTGATCGACGAGTTCGAGCGCTTGCGTCCGGCGTTCGAGGCGATCATCGCGTCGGGGGCGACGCACGGGGAGGGGGAGTTCCGGCTCCGCGCGCCGCTGCCGAGGCCGAGCAAGATCCTGTGCTGCATCGGCAACTACTGGGAGCACGCCCAGCGCGACCCTCGGCCGCTCAATATGTTCCTGAAGTCGCCGGATGCGGTGATAGGCCCCGGCGACACGGTCGTGTTGCCGACGACCACGGACCCGTGGGTGTTTCAGCATGAGGCGGAACTGGCGCTGGTGATTCGGGGGCCGGCGAAAGACGTGAGCCAGGCCGATCATCGGTCGGCGGTGTTCGGCTATACGTGCATGATCGACGTGTCTGCGCGAGGCCAGGGCCGCAGCACGTGGCGCGCGGGCAGCTGGATGGGGAAGTCGTTCGACACGTTCGCTCCGCTGGGGCCGGTGATTGCGACGGCGGACGAGGCAGCGGACCCGAACAATCTGCACGTGCGGTTCTGGAACGACGACCAATTGCGACACGACTACGGCACGGACGACATGGAGCACCGCGTGCCGGAGCTTATCGAGTTCGCCACGAGCATCATGACGCTGAACACCGGCGACGTGCTGAGCTGCGGCACGAACCACGAGGGGCTCGGCCCACTGCAGGACGGCGAGACTGGGACGATCGAGATCGAGGGCATCGGCAGGATGACCATTCACGTGTCGGACCCGCTGAAGCGGGCGTGGGAGCGGGGCATCTACATGGGGCCGGACTCGACGGCGCGGAGAGGGTGAGGGGCCGGATTTCTCGTTGCGCGGCATCGGCGCGGACGCCTATCCTAGAGATGCATTCCACCTGCGCGGGGAGAGAGGCCCTCTCTGCCCTCTTCGCATCTCCCTACTCCTGTGGGGAGTAGATGGATCCCCGCCTTCGCGGGAATGACAGAAGTATGGAGGACTCCGTTGAGCGTACTTGCTGAGCGCGACCCGCAGATTGCCGAGGCCATTCGGAAGGAGACCGAGCGCCAGCGCCGGAACGTGGTGCTGATAGCGTCGGAGAACTACGCGAGCGCGGCCGTGCTGGAGGCGCAGGGGTCGCCGCTGACGAACAAGTACGCGGAGGGATACCCGGGCCGGCGGTACTACGGCTCGTGTGAGTTCGTGGACATCGCCGAGCAACTGGCGATCGACCGCTCGAAGGAGCTGTTCGGGGCGGAGCACTCGAACGTCCAGCCGCACGCGGGCGCGGCGGCGAATCTGGAGGCGTACGCGGCGCTCTGTCAGCCGGGCGACACGATCATGGGGCTGCAGCTCGACCAGGGCGGGCACCTCACGCACGGCAGCCCGGTGAACTTCTCGGCCAAGCTGTACAACTTCGTTCCGTACGGCCTCGACCCAGAGACGGAGCAACTCGACTACGACATCGTGGCCGCGACGGCGCGGGAATGCAAGCCGAAGGTGATCGTCGCCGGGTACACGGCGTATCCGCGAACGATCGATTTCGCGCGTTTCGCGGAGATCGCCGCCGAGGTCGGCGCGGTGCTGATGGTGGACATGGCGCACATCGCGGGGCTGGTGGCCGCTGGAGCGCACCCGTCGCCGGTGCCGCACGCGGGGGTCGTGACGAGCACGACGCACAAGTCGCTGCGTGGTCCGCGCGGGGCGTTCATTCTTTCGACGGAGGAGCATCGGCGGAACATCGACCGCGCGGTTTTCCCGTACGCGCAGGGCGGCCCGCTGATGCACGCCATCGCCGCGAAGGCGGTGTGCTTCGGCGAGGCGCTCCAGCCGGAGTTCGCCGAGTACGGGCGGCAGATCGTGGAGAACGCCCGCGCGATGGCGGCGGTCCTCGAGGGCGAGGGGCTTCGGCTCGTGTCCGGCGGGACCGACAACCACCTGATGCTCGTCGACCTGCGTCCCGTGAACTGGACGGGTCAACAGGCGGAAGAGGCGCTGGGCCGCGTGGGCATCACGGTGAACAAGAACGCCATTCCGAACGACCCGCAGCCGCCCCGCGTTACGAGCGGCCTGCGCCTGGGAACGCCGGCGATCACGGCGCGCGGGTTCGGGGTCGAAGAGACGCAACGGGTGGCCGGCCTGATCGTGCGGGTGCTGCAGAGCGGGGACGACGAGGCGGCGCTGGGCGTCATCGCCGACGAGGTGGCGCAGCTGACGTCGGAGTTCCCGGTCCCGGGGTTGGACTACTAGGGAGCGCCCTCTCACCACGAACCACAAGGGATGGATTCCCGCCTGCGCGGGAATGACGGATGTGCGCGCCGTCGTGCGGGGCCCTCTCCCCAGCTCTCTCCACGGGGGAGGGGGCCGGATGTACGCTTTGCGCGCACAACCCCCTTCGGGGCTGTCCCCACTCCTGTGGGGGGAGGGAATGCCGCTCTCTCCCGTTGGGCAAGTTGGCGTTGAGGGGTTCGGCGGGCGCTGGTATACTAGGCGCTTGCGCGGGGCGGTTGTCCCGCCGTTTGGCGATTGATTCGCCGAAACGAGTCCGTTCTCCCTTGGAGGCAGAGTGCGCCAGTACGAACTTATGATGCTGATTAACCCGGAGGCCGACGCCGAACGGCTGGAGGCGGTAGTCGAGCGCGTTCGGCGCATCGCGTCCGAGCACGGCGGCGAGATCGTGAGCGAGGACAATTGGGGCAGGCGCAAGCTGGCCTACAAGCTTGGGCCGTTCACGGAGGCGAACTACCACCTGGCGCACCTGCAGATGGAGGGCGCGGGGACCAAGGCGCTGGACAACGCGCTGAAACTCACCGACGACGTGCTGCGCCACCTGTTGATCCGGCAGGACGACTAGGAGGCCCGCCGTGTTCAACAAGATCATCATCATCGGCAACCTGGGACGCGACCCGGAAATGCGGTACACGCCTTCCGGGAGCCCTGTGACCACCTTCAGCGTCGCCACGAACCGCCGGTACACGACACGGGAAGGCGAAACCCGCGATGAGACGGAGTGGTTCCGGGTCGACGCCTGGAACCGAATGGCCGAGACGGCGAACCAGTACCTCCGCAAGGGCAGCCTCGTCTACGTTGAGGGCCGCTTCCGAAGCCGGATGTACCAGGGGAACGACGGCCAGATGCGCGTGAGCAACGACGTCACCGCGAACGAGATTAAGTTCCTCGGCGGACGCGGGCAGGACGAAGGCGACGAATTCGGCGGCTACCGCAGCGCCAGCGACTTCGGCGACTACTCTCCCGGCGGGGGCGGGGCCTTCGGGGGCCCGTCCGACGCGCCGACAACGGACGACATTCCCTTCTAGCGTCCGCCGACGGACGCTCAACAGGCCAAGGAGAAGGCTGCATGCTGAACACACGACGACGACGCCCTGGAGGCCGGCGGTATTTCCCTCGGCGGAAGGTGTGCTACTTCAGCGCCGAGAAGAAGACGCCGGACTACAAGGAAGTTCTCGTGTTGCGCCGGTTCATCTCGGAGTGGGGGAAGATCGACTCGCGCCGGCGCACGGGCACGCGGGCGCCCCATCAGCGGAAGCTGGCGGTGGCGATCAAGCGCGCGCGGTTCCTGGCGCTGCTGCCGTACACCGGCAGCCACAGCCTCATCGAGCTGGGGCGGCCGGACCGGGGCGACCGGGGCCGCAGGTTCCCACCGCGCGACGGCGCGCCTCCGAGGCCGGCGATGGGAGCAGCGGCGGCGCAGGCCGCAGCCGCCGCGCCAGCGGCGCCGCCCACCGAGGGAGGCGAGCAGTCCACGCCCGAAGCTGCGACCGCAGCGGCGACGCCCGCCGAGGGGGTCGAACAGGCTCAGGCCGAGGCCACGGCGGCAGTGGCGGAAGCGGCGCCCGCCGAGGGGACCGAGCAGCCCGAGGCCGCAACCGCAGCGGCGACGCCCGAACAGGAAGCTCCCGAGGCGACCGAAGCGGAGCCCGCCTCCGACGGCCAGCCGAACCCGTAGATGCGACAGCGCCGCCGTGCGGAACGCCAGTTGCTGGCGCGCTCCACTGCGCAGGGCAGCGCGGCCCGGAGGGGCAACCAGCGCCGAACGCAACTTCTGCTCTACGCGGGCGGGGCGTTGCTGCTCGCAGGGATCATCGTCATGCTCGGCGTCGGGTGGTTCCTCAACTCGTACAGTCCGCCGCGCAAGGTGGCGGCCGAGTTCGACGGCGTTGAGTTCCGGCTGTCGGAAGTGGAGGCGTACGCGCGGCTGGACGGCGTGTTCGCCGGCGCCATCGACGTCGGACTGGCGCTGAACAACCTGCTGCGCGATCACGTGCTGGCGGCGCGGGGCGACGATATCGGAGCGAGCGTCGGGCAGGAGGACATCGATCGGGCGCTGGTGCAGCGATTCGAGACTCCCGCCCCGAACGCGGATCCGGAGGCGCCGCCTCCGGCGCAACTGACGGAAGCGGGCCGCGACACGTTCGAGGAGTTTATCGACGCCGTGGGCGTGACGGAGAGCGAGTACCTGCGCTGGCAAGAGGGGCAGTTGCGGCGCGACGCCGCGCAGCAGTCGTTCCTCGACGATGCGCCGCTCACGGCGGAGTCCGTGTTCATCGAGTGGATAGTGGGTTCGGACTCCGTGCAGGCGCAGATAGCGTACGACCGCATCGCCGCCGGGGAGGATTTCACAGCGGTCGCGAACGAGATGAACACGGACTTCTTGTACGCGGACGCGGACGGTGTGGTCGGCTGGACGCCCCGCGGGATCGTGCCCGAGATCGACGACCAACTGGAGTCGGGAGAGCTGACGCTCGGCGAGGCGCATGGCCCGATTGCCACGCTCATCGGCAGCGTGGTCTACCGCGTAACGGAGGAATCGGAATCGCAGCCGGTTGACGACGGCATGCGCCGACTGCTCGCCCAGAACGCATTCCAGGAGTGGCTGGACGCCCAGGCAGTGGGGGCGGCGTCGCACCTGACGCGGGAGGACATAGACTGGGTGACCCGGACTATAGGAGCGGGCTAGTGGACGCCGGCGGAGCAATCGGCATAGGTCTGCTGGGAGCGGGGGCCGTGGGGGCCGGCGTAGCGCAGGCGCTGTGCGACCGCGCGGACGCGTTGGAGCGGTACGCGGGCCGGCGTCTGCGGCTGGTGGGCGCGCTCGTTCGGGATGCCGGCAAAGCGCGTCCGGGGTTCCCAGGGAGTGTTCCGCTGACCACCGATGCGTCGGAGATCGTCGGGTCGGAGGACGTCGCCATCGTCGTCGAAGTGATGGGCGGCGAGCGGCCTGCGCTCGACTACATTGAGGCTTCGCTTCGGGCGGGGAAGCACGTGGCGACAGCCAACAAGGAAGTCATCGCGAAGCATGGGCCGGAGACGCTGGCGCTGGCGTCGGAGCGCGGGGCGGCGCTGAGGTTCGAGGCGGCGGTGGGCGGCGGAACGCCGATTATCGGCCCGCTCGCCCACGACCTGGCCGCGAACGACCTCACCGCAGTGAACGCGATCATCAACGGGACGACGAACTACATCCTGACGCGAATGGCGGCAGGCGACGCGTACGAAGACGCGCTGGCGGACGCTCGCGCGCGAGGCTACGCGGAAGCCGACCCCTCGGACGACGTGGACGGGACGGACGCGGCGTACAAGCTGGCGATCCTGAGTTCGATAGCGTTTCGAGCGGTGCTCCGGGACGCCGACGTGCACCGCGAAGGCATCCGGGCGCTGACGCCGGCGGACTTCCGGTACGCTCGCGAGTTGGGGTACGCCGTGAAACTGCTGGCCGCCAGCCGGCTGGAGAACGGCGCGGTGCGGGCGCGCGTGCACCCGGCCTTCATACCGGAGAGTCATCCCCTTGCGAAGGTCGACGGGGTCTACAATGCGGTCGAACTCGAGGGCGGCCTGGTGGACTGGACGATGTTCCAGGGGCCGGGCGCGGGGCCGCGTCCGACAACGTCGGCGGTGCTGGGAGACGTGCTCTCGATAGCGCGCAGCATGGCGTCGGGGGGACCCCCGCCGACATATCCGGCCATCCGCGCCGCGGCGCCGTCGTTGCCGATGGCGGACCTGGAGACGAAGTACTATCTGCGTCTGAGGGCGCAGGACAGGCCGGGCGTAATGGCCCGGATCGCCGGGGCGCTTGGCGATATGGGCGTGAGCTTGGCGTCGGTGATCCAGAAGGAGCCGACGCCCGGCGCGGACGGGGAGGCTGAAATCGTCATCACGACGCACAGGGCCCGGGAGCGCGCGGTGCAGGAGGCGGTGCGCCGGCTGGAGGCGCTCGACGTGGTTGAGGGGAGCGTGTGCCTCGTGCGTATCGAGGAGGACTCCGACTGATGGGGATGGGCGTGCTGAAGCGGTACGCGGCCTACCTGCCGGTCACCGGGGAGACGCCTGCGGTTACGATCGGGGAGGGCGAGACCCCCCTGGTGAGGTCGCGCCGGTTGGAGGGCGAGCTGGGAGTCGGCGCGCTGTACTTCAAGCTCGAGGGCTGCAACCCGACCGGGTCGTTCAAGGACCGCGGGATGGTGGTTGCGGTGGCGAAGGCGATGGAGCGGGGGATGACGAAGCTCCTGTGCGCGTCGACGGGGAACACCAGCGCGTCGGCGGCCGCGTTTGGGGCGGCTGTCGGTCTGGAAACGGTCGTGCTCGTGCCCCAGGGAAACGTGGCGCCGGGGAAGATGAGCCAGGCGATTGCGTACGGGGCGCGGGTGGTGACGATCGACGGGAACTTCGACGACTGCCTGCGCATCGCGCGGGACCTCGCCGCCTACACCGAGCGTTTCGCGCTCGTGAACTCGGTAAACCCCGACCGGCTGGAGGGGCAGAAGACGGCGGCGTTCGAGATCGTGGACGACCTGGGCGACGCGCCGGACTACCTGTTCATTCCGGTGGGGAACGCGGGGAATATCACGGCGTACTGGAAGGGTTTTGTCGAGCATCACCGCCGGGGGAAGGCGACGAAGCGCCCCCGGATGATGGGCTACGAGGCGGCGGGCGCGGCGCCCATCGTGGAGGGTGCGCCCGTGGCGTCGCCCACGACGATTGCGTCGGCGATCCGCATCGGGAACCCGGCGAACTGGGCGGGAGCGGTCGCCGCGCGGGACGAGTCGGGGGGAGTGATAGACGCGGTTACGGACGACGAGATCCTGGAGGCGTACGGCCTGCTTGCGCGCCGGGAGGGCGTGTTCTGCGAGCCGGCTTCGGCGGCGTCGGTGGCGGGGCTCATCAAGCAGTCGCGCTCGGGCGCGGACTTTTCCGGGTCGGCGGCGGTGTGCGTGATAACGGGGAACGGGCTGAAGGACCCGCCGGTGGCGGAGCGCCTGGCCGATCGGGCGCCGGAGAACGCCCCGCCGGAGATGGAAGCGGTGGCGCGCTTGCTGGGAGCGTCCTGACGTGGTGATGGACTCGCTCCGCATTCAGCGCGCCGTGCGCGAGTTGCTCATCGCAATCGGGGAAGACCCGGAGCGGGAAGGACTCGCAGGCACACCGGCGCGCGTGGCGCGGATGTACGAGGAGATTGCGAGCGGCTCGAGTATGGACGCTCGCGAAGTCCTCCAAACCCAGTTTGAGGAGTCCCACCAGGAACTGGTGCTGATGCGGGACATGCCCTTCTACTCGCTTTGTGAACACCACCTGCTGCCGTTCTTCGGGAGCGCCCACGTGGCGTACA
This sequence comes from Dehalococcoidia bacterium, assembly GCA_034421335.1. Taxonomy (GTDB): domain Bacteria; phylum Chloroflexota; class Dehalococcoidia; order Lucifugimonadales; family Australimonadaceae; genus S5-327. Next base: position 47,552 of record DAOUKL010000003.1, read on the forward strand.
TTCCGCGCGGCAAGGTGGTGGGCATCAGCAAGCTGGCGCGGGCGGTGGACATCTTCGCCAAGCGTCCGCAGGTGCAGGAACGCCTTACGTCACAGATTGCAGACGCCGTTATGGAGGCCGTCGGCGCCGAGGGCGTGGCGGTGGTGCTGCGAGCCGAGCACCTGTGCATGTCGATGCGAGGGGTGCGCAAGCCCGGCGCGTCGATTGTCACGTCGGCGCTGCGAGGGGTGTTCGAGACCAGCGGCCGGACCCGCGCCGAAGTGCTCAATCTGCTCCATGGGGGGCTGTGATGACGTGCGCAGCCCCGGTGCAATCGTTCGCCGCAGTGCACTCGCTGTGGGAGGAGATCCTCGTCCGGCGGCCATGGAACAGCGTGTTCCTGACCCCCGCGTGGCAAGAGACATGGTGGGACGAGTTCGGCCGTGAGGATGAACTCCGGCTGTTCACGGTGGGGCCGGAAGACGCTCCGCTCGGCGTAGCGCCGATGCTGCTGCGGGGGGACCGCCTCACGTTCCTGGGGGATACCGACCTGTTCGACTACCACGACTTCATCACGGCGGACCCCGCCTTCTATCCGGCGCTGTTCGACTGCCTGGAGCAGGAGCCGTGGCGGACGATGGAGCTGACGTCGGCGCCTGAGTGGACGTCGACGTTCGAGTTGCTGCCGCGGGCGGCGCGTGAGCGCGGGCATCACGTCCGGGTCGAGCACGAGGACGTCGCGCCTGGGATCGAGCTTCCGGGGTCGTGGGACGCGTACCTGGCCGGTCTGCGGAAGAAGGACCGCCACGAACTGCGTCGGAAGCTGCGGCGGCTGGAGTCCGCGGGCGAAATCACGCTGCGCCTGGCGGAAGGACCGACGTTCGACAGGGACCTGGAGCTGTTTCAGCAGGTCATGGCCGAGAGCCGCGAGGAGAAGAAGGACTTTCTGAGCCCGGAGCGGCAGGCGTTCTTCGTTCGCATGGCGGGCCGGATGCGCGCCCTTGGCTTGCTGAAGCTCTTTCTGCTGGAACTGGACGGCGACCCCATCGCGGCGGTGCTGACGTTCGATTACGAGGGCCGGCGGCTGCTGTACAACAGCGGCTACCGTCATGAGCATGCGCGGCTTGCGCCGGGTCTGCTCCTGAAGGCGCTGTGCATCCGCGACGCGATAGAAAGCGGGCTGACGTACTTCGACCTGCTGCGGGGCGCGGAGGGGTACAAGCATCACTTAGGAGCGGCTGACCACTCGGTCTACCGCATAGTGGTGGTCCGCTAATGGCGGGGGCGCTTCGGCTCTCCGGCCCCCTGCGCGAGCGGATGCAGAGCGTGGACCGCGTCGCGTTCGTGTCGGCGCACGGCTGCCCGATGATGACGCCCGGCATGGGCTCGGCCGGAGGCATGAACGTGTTTCTGCGCCGGATCGCGCCGATTCTCGCGGGCATGGGCGTGGAGGTCGACGTGTACACGCGCTGCCACCACGCCGGCGGGCCGGAGACCTTCGCGTTCGATGAGCGCTCGCGCGTCTTCCACATTCCGGCGGGGGACCCCGGACTCGAAAAGGACGCGATGGCCCCACACATGGGCGAATTCGGAGACAGGCTGCTCGAGCTGGCCGACGGCGCGCGGTACGACCTGGTGCACAGCCACTACTGGCTCTCGGCGGAGCCGGGGATGCGCCTGGCCGAACGTTTGGGCGCGCCGCACGTTTTCACGCACCACACGGTCGCCGAGATCAAGGAGCGCGCGGGCGGAGCGCCGGAGTCACCGGAGCGCAAAGAGGCGGAACGGCTGGCGGCGGAGAGCGCCGACGCAGTCGTGACCTTTACGGAGGAGGAGTCGTCCGCGCTGGCGGAGTTCTACGGCCTCGACCCCCGGCGAGCCCACGTCGTGGAGATGGGGGTCGACGATGCCGTGTTCAGCCCGAGGGAACAGCGCGCGGCGCGCGGCAGGCTCGGGATCGGCCAGGATGAGCGGGTCGTGCTGTTCGTGGGGAGGATCGAGCCGTTCAAGGGGCCGGATCTGCTGCTGCGTTCGCTGGCGAGCATTCCCGAGCGGCGCGACGCGCGGGTGTTGCTGGTCGGCGGCGCCGAAGAGGAGCGGAGCGTCGAGTGGCTGAAGGGCATCGCGGAAGGGCTCGGACTGTCGGACCGCCTGGACTGGCGCCACGCCGTGCCGCAAAGCGAGCTTCCGGACTACTACGCAGCGGCGACGGTGTGCGTTGTGCCGTCGCGCCACGAGACCTTCGGACTGGCGGCGCTCGAGGCGATGGCGTGCGGCGCGCCGGTCGTGGCGTCGAACGTAGGCGGTCTGCGCGGGCTCGTAGCCGACGGCGAAACGGGCCTGCTCGTGCCCGCAGGCGACGCGGCGGCGCTGGCGTCGGCGCTCAGCGATCTGCTGGGCCATCCGGCGCGCGCCCGCCGAATGGGCGCGGCGGGATTGGAACGCTCGCGGGGGTATTCGTGGGCGCGCACGGCGTCCGACCTGCTGCGGGTGTACGAGGAACTGGCCGGCGCGCCCGTTCGGGGCGTCGCCTCGGCGGTGGGTGAGCGGCTCTAGTACTTGCCCTGGCTGGCCCAGGCGGCGCCGTCGACGGGGAGCCAGACGCCGCTGATGAACCGCGCCTCGTCGGAGTGCAGGAAGAGCGCCGCGTAGGCGACGTCCCACGCCGTTCCCATTCGCTGTCCGAGAGGGACGCGGGCGTTACGCATGGCGACGACCTGCTCGCGGGGCGTGCCCGCGGCGACGCGGGCCTCGATAGCCATGGGAGTGTCCATGAGGCCGGGGAGGATGGCGTTGACGCGGACGCCGGCGTCGGCGTGGGCGGCGGCGAGGTTCTGGGTGAGCGCGACGACGGCGGTCTTCATCGTTTTGTAGCCAACGTAGGGGTAGGCCTCGAGGACCGCGAGGGAGGAAATGTTGACGATGGAGCCTCCACCCTGGTCGCGCATGACGGGGATGGCGTGCTTGCAGGCGAGCCAGTGAGACTTGAGGTTCACGGCGAAGCTGCGGTCGAAGGCCTCTTCGGTGATGTCGAGGGCGACGGCGTCGCCGAGCGCGAGGCTGGCCCCAACGTTGTTGTGGAGCACGTGGACTGCGCCGTAGCGCTCGACCGTTCCCGCGATGAGGGCGGCGACGGAAGCCTCGCTGGTGGCGTCGACGTGGACGGCTGCGGCGTCGCCGCCAGCGGCGGCGATCATGTCCACGGTGTCCTGCGCGGAGGCGAGATCCCGGTCGGCGATGACGACCGTTGCGCCCTCGCGCGCGAGGAGAATCGCGGTGGCGCGTCCGTTGCCTATGGTGGCGCCGGGGGTCTGGCCTCCGCCAAGGATGACGGCGACTTTGTCTTGCACACGTCCGGTCATGGTTCCTCCTGTGGCGAGGCATCATACTCGTACCAGAATGAGCGCCAGGCGAGGGTGAAGCCGACCCCCTCGTACACGCGGATTGCTCCCGGGTTCTCGCTGTCGACCGTGATTTCGAGGGGCGCAGCGCCGAGGCTGAGCAGGGCGTCGACGCCGGCTGCGGTTACGGCGCGGCCAAGGCCCTGTCCCTGCCGGTCAGGGAGGACGCCGACCATGCCGACGACGCCGGGGCCGGGGGAGGTTTCGCGGTGACACCAGCAGTAGCCGACGAGGAGGCCGCCCTCCTCCAGTAGGACGACGGGGTCGGGGCTTAGCGTCGGCAGGTCGAAGATGCGGTACTCGATCTCATCGAGAGTGTTGGGGGCGTAGCCCCAGCTGCCGGAGAAGGCGGCGTTCTGCAGATTCGTGACAGCGTCGGCGTCGGTTCGCTCAGCCATGCGGAGATCCATGCCCTGGGGAGCGGGGACGCCGGCGGGTTCGGAGGAAGCGCGGACGAGGTGCAGGTGCGTGCGGACATGGCGCCATCCGCGGTCGGCGAAGGCGCGTCGGCGTGGTTCGTCCGCCTCCGGCACGTCGACGTGCAGGACGGCGAGTCCGGCGGATTGGGCGCGGTCGTAGACCTCGGCGAGGAGGGCATCGCCCGCGCCGCCTCCCGTGTGCTTTCCGCTGCCTATGATATCCAGCACGCCGCGGTCGATGGCGGGCTCGTGCGTGAGGTAGGCATAGCCTGCCGGGGCGTCGCCGTCGAACGCCAGGATGCAGTCGCGTTCGGGCCGGAGGTTGGGCTGCGCGAGTTCACGGGCGAGGGAATTGACCTCGGCGGCCGAGGGCTGTCGCCCTCGCTTGAGCGCGGCGAGCGTCGAGAGGTCGTCCTGGTTGTAGGAGCGGAGAGAGAGGGGCATCGGCGAGAACCGGGGGCGGAGAAACCGCTATCATCTTAGCAGACCCCTTCCGCCCTGGGGCGGAGCTTGTGAGCGATCGGAGGCGTATGGAGACGATTGAGGCCCCTGAGCGGGCGATGCTCGTGATACCCCACCCGGACGACGGGGAATCGGGGGCGGCGGGAACGACGTCGAAATGGGCGCAGGAGGGCTGCCACGTCCTCTACGTCGTATGCACCAACGGCGACAAGGGGACGTCGGACCCGGAGATGACGAGCAAACGGCTGGCGGCGATACGGCGGCAGGAGCAGTTGAACGCCGCCGCGGCGCTCGGTGTCGAGGACGTAGTGTTCCTGGACTACGGCGACGGCGAACTGGAAGACACGCGGGAGTTCCGAGGCCGAATCGTGGAGCAGATCCGACGCTGGCGGCCCGACGTCGTCTTCGCCATGGACCCGATGCGCGTCGCCTCGCACAGCCACCGGGACCACCGCATATCGGGCCAGGCGGCGATGGACGCGTGCTTTCCGTATGCACGGGACTTCCTGCACTACCCGGAGCACTGGGAGCAGGGGCTGGCGCCGCACAAGGTGGGGAGCATCCTGTTGTGGGGATCAGAGAACCCCGACGTTGTAGTGGACATCGAGAGCACTATCGAACTGAAGATGCGGGGCCTCGCGGCGCACGAGAGCCAGTTGTCGACTGACGCGGCGCGAATAGAACAGTTCGCAAAGCGCCGGGCCGAGGACGCGGCGCGCAGAGCCGCCGACCACGGACATCACTACAAGTACGCTGAGGTGTTCCGGCGAATCAACTTCCGCCGGTAGGCGCCTGCTCGACCGTGTGGACGCCGAGGGTGAAGCCGTCGGAGCCGGCGAGAGCCGCTGCGCTCGCGACGGGGAGTTCGAGTTCCGCGAAGGCGCCGCGGTCGATGATGAACCGGGCGGCCTCGCCGGCGTTGTCGGCGTCGAACTCGGAAGACTGGGAGTCGCGGACGTCGTCGGCTTCGTAGGTGGAGACGTAGGCGGCCGCGCCGGGGACGAGGGGGACTTCCTTTACGACGAGCGCGTCGCGTCGAACGATGGCGAGCCATCCGGAGTCTCCCGTCCGGGGGACGGCTGCGGCGATGCGGGGGGTATCGAGCGCGTCGCGCTCGTAGTCGAGCGTTAGCAGCACGAGCGCGACGGCGTCGCGGACGGGGACGCCGGCGGCGACCTTCTCGGCGATGGGGTCGGTGTGGGAGCCGTTGGACGCGATGGCCCAATCGCCGGCGACGCGGAGGGCGTTGTAGGCGATATAGGGGTTCTTGTGGATGTCGCCTTCGAAACCGGGCCGGGGGACGATGGCGAGGGCGGCGCCGGTGTCGACCGCCATGCGGTTGGGGAAAGAGCGGCTGGACACACGGTAGAGCACGGCGTTGGCGCCGGACTTTGAGCGCGCCACGGCGAGGATGCGTCCTGCGTACACGGGGATTCTCCTGCGGATCAGGTCAGCGCCAGCGCGGGGTTGGCGTCGAGATCAAGACTGCGGCGGGCGCCGTGTACGTAGCGGAAGTAACCCGCCGCGGCGATCATGGCGCCGTTGTCGGTGCAGAGGCGAGGCGCGGGGATGAGCACGGGAGCAGGTGTGCGCTCGATGCAGGCCTTGCGGAGCGGTCCGTTGGCCGAGACGCCGCCGCCGAGCACGAGGCCCTTCGCGCCGGTGCGTTGGACGGCGTCGGCGGCCTTGGCTGAGATGACGTCGACGACGGACTCCTGGAAGGCGGCGGCGATTTCGGCCACGGCTTGGGGGTCGGGGCCGCCGTCGGGGGCGGGGTAGACGCCCATCTCCTGAGCCTTGTGCAGCACGGCGGTCTTGAGGCCGGAGAAACTGAAATCGAGGTCGCCGCCGAGCCAGGCGCGCGGAAGGCGGAAGGCGGGCTGGACGCCCTCGGCGGTACGCTGGACGACGGGGCCTCCGGGGAAGCCGAGGCCGAGGATGCGGGCGGCCTTGTCGAACGCCTCGCCGGCGGCGTCGTCGCGGGTGCGTCCGAGGAATTCATAATCGCCGTGGCCGCGCATGAGAATGAGGTCGGTGTGGGCGCCCGAGGCAATGAGAACGACGAGAGGGAACCCGGGGTCGGTCGCCGGGTCGTCGTAGTCGAGCCATGCGGCGTAGGTGTGGCCTTCGAGGTGATGCACTCCGACGAGAGGGAGTCCGCGAGCGTAGGCGAGGGCCTTTGCGGTGTTGACGCCGACCATGAGGGCGCCCACGAGACCGGGCCCCTCGGTCACGGCGACGGCCTCGACGTCGTCGAGGGTTACTTCCGCTTGGTCGAGCGCGCCCTCGATGACGGGCGCGATCTGGAGGAGGTGCTGGCGAGAGGCGACCTCGGGCACGACGCCGCCGTACTGGGCGTGGAGCGCAATCTGCGAGGAGACGACATCGGCGAGGACGCGCCGGCCGTCTTCGACGACGGCGGCCGCGGTCTCGTCGCAAGAGGTTTCCACGCCGAGGATGAGCATAGCCCTATGCTACCATCGCGGCATGACAGCGTGTCGCGGGCCTCGGCAGGCGGCAAGAGGCCCCAAAGGGGTACGAGATGTTGGGCGACGTTAGCTCCGTCAGCTTGTTTCTGCTGGCGGTGTTTCTGTTTCTGTCGGCGTTCTTCTCAGGCTCGGAGGCGGCGTTGCTCTCGGTGCAGCGCGTCCGGATCCGTCACCTCGTCAGCGAGCGGGTGACGGGCGCGCGGCGCGTTGCGCGTATGGTGGAGCGTCCGGAGCGTCTTCTGCCGCCGATACTGCTGGGCAACAACCTGGTGAACACGGGCGCGGCGGCCGTGGGCATCGCCATCGCGACGGACATCGTGGCGGGCG
>DAOUKL010000004.1:0-16661 GCA_034421335.1 Dehalococcoidia bacterium
TGATCCGCAAGTTCATCACCCCCGACTTCATCTTCAACAACCCCTACGTCTTCCCCGACCGCCTCAACGTCGAGGAGGGATGGGCCTCCGGCTCCGGCATGATGTACAAGGGCCGCGTCTGGGAGACCAACTTCCTGCCCGACGCCGCCAACATGCCCATGCCCGACTGGTCGGAGCGCGGCGCCGGCGGCACCAACATCATGCTGTCGCTGTCCGACAACACCGTCTCATCCCACATCTCCGAGTTCCCGGTCGGCACCTACAAGAAGGCCCACCGCCACGGCCCCGGCGCGCACCTGCTCATCACCGGCGGGACGGGCTTCGCGCTGGTGTGGAAGGAAGACGACATGTCCGACCTCGTGAAGGCCGACTGGGAGGAGGGCAGCCTGTACCTGCCGACCCAGGACTCCTACAACGAGTACTTCCACCAGCACTTCAACGTGGGAACGACCCCCGCGCGCTACATCAACATGAGCCCGTCGAACTCCCGCAAGTACACCTACCAGCGCGGCATCAACGACCCCACGCGGCGTGGGGAGCTCCGCGCCATGGTGAGCATCAAGGAGGGCGGCATCCAGCTCGAGTACGAGGACGAAGACCCGCGCGTCCACGAGATCTTCGAGGAGGAACTCCGCAAGCACGGGCAGGAGTGCCGCATGAAGAACCTCGTGGCCACCTGCACCGGCGTCCCCGGCCCCGAAAACAAGAAGGGCGCCCTCCAGGACTACGACTAGAACGCGCCACCCTCTCTGCCCCTCCGGGGCATCTCCCCCACAGGGGGAGAACGGAACACCCCTCTCCCGCCAAGGGAGAGGGGCTGGGGCAAGGGGGCAAGCGCCGGAAACCCCCTCCCCCGAAGTCGGGGGAGGGCCAGGGAGAGGGCCGCGCGGAGCGCGCTCCCCCGCCCCCCACTCTTGTGGGGGCATCCGTCATTCCCGCGAAGGCGGGAATCCATCTGGTCGTGGTGAGCCTGACTGTTCTCCCCCTGGGGGGAGATGCCCGAAGGGCAGAGAGGGCGGCCCCTACCGGAACTGGCGCAGGAAGCGGATGTCGTTCGCGAAGAAGTGCCGGACGTCGTTGACGCCGTACTTGAGCATGGCGATGCGCTCCGGCCCCATGCCGAACGCGAACCCCGTGTAGACCGCAGGGTCGTAGCCGACCGCGCGCAGCACGTTCGGATGCACCATGCCGGCGCCGAGGATCTCCAGCCAGTCGCCCCGCCACTCGATCGACATATCGACGCCGGGCTCGACGAACGGGAAGTAGTCACAGCGGAACCGCACCTGCGTTTCCGGCCCGAACATCTGCCGCGCGAACTCGTAGAGCGTGTGCTTCAGGTTCGCGAACGTAACGCCCTTGTCGACCGCCAGCCCCTCGATCTGGTGGAACTGGGACTCGTGGGTCGCGTCGGTCGCCTCGTACCGGTAGCACTTGCCGGGGACGATGACGCGCACCGGAGGCTCCTGCGCCTCCATGACGCGCGCCTGCATCGGCGACGTATGCGTGCGCAGCAGCGTTGTGAAGCCGCCGTCCGCCGTCCGGTTCGCGTCGAGCCAGAACGTGTCGAACATATCGCGCGCCGGATGGTCCTGCGGAATGTTCAGCATCTCGAAGTTGTACCGGTCCCACTCCACTTCCGGGCCCTCGACAACCTGGAAGCCCATCCCCTGGAAGATGCCGCAGATCTCGCGGATGACCATCGTCGAAGGGTGCAACCGTCCCATTCCCGGCGCGCGTCCGGGCAGCGAAACGTCGATAGCGTCCCCGGCGAGGGAGTTCGCGCGGGCCGCCTCGATGGACGCCCGGCGCGCGGCCATGCGCTCCTCCAGCTGCGCCTTCGCCGCGTTCCCCGCCGCGCCGACGGTCCGGCGCTCGTCGGGCGGCAACTGCGCCACTCCACGGAGCACTTGTGTCAGCGCGCCGGAGCGTCCGAGGTTGGCGACACGCCAGGCCTCGACGGCCTCCAGCGTCTCTGCGCCTTCCAGCGCCTCCAGCGCCTGCTCGCGCAGCGCGGCGATAGCGTCGGGCGATGCAGTGGTCATGGCAGGCAAGTATACAGGACGCCCCTCCGCCCCCACAGGAGCGGGGAACAGCCCGAGGGGAGAGACCTGTTATTGTCTTCGGTGGAGGTTGCAATGGGAGAACGCATCTATAGCAAGAACGGCGACAAGCTAGAGCTCATGAAGGAAGAACGCTTCAAGTCGGAAAGCAAGCTCCAGGAGCTCATCGCCAATCATCTCGAATTGCTCGACGGTGAGCAGATCCGCCCGGGCAACCCGCGCCGCTGGATACTCGTCAAGCGCGAGCAGGGAATACCTGCGGAGCCGGGCGGGAGCGACTGGTGGTCACTGGACCTTCTGTGTATAGACCAGGACGCAGTGCCGACGCTGGTGGAAGTCAAGCGCGGCTCGAATTCGGAGGTGCGGCGTACCGTCGTTGGCCAGATGCTCGAGTACGCTGCTCACGCTCCGCGGAGTTGGCAGGCGGACGAGCTACGGAGGACGTTCGAGGCACAGGATGGCCACGCTGAGCGTCTGAGGGAACTCTTGCAAGAGGATGAGCCCAACGCTGACGCATTCTGGGGAAGCGTAGCCACGAACCTGGAGGCAAGCCGTCTCCGGCTGCTGTTCGTCGCAGACGAGATTCCCGATTCCCTCGCTCATATCGTCGAGTTCCTCAATGAGCAAATGCCCATCGAAGTGTTGGCCGTCGAACTCAAGCAGTTCAAGGGCAAGGCGAGTCAGACGCTCGTGCCACGCGTCATCGGGCGGACATCAAATCGCGCAATGGCGTCAAGCCAACAGAACATAACCAGAAGGAATGTCTTGGAACTGTTTAAGCAGCACGCAGCCCCAAGAGCATACGAGGCGGCGAAGCGGCTTATCGCCGTAGCAGACAAGCACAACGCCGATTTCGGACCCGGCAGCAGGGGCATCAGTATCAGAGGACGCCGCGCATCAGGAAGTCTGGTTAGCGTCGCGTGGCTCTACTACCAGCCAGACGTTTACGGGATCGGCCGTACGATGGATTTCTCGTTCGGCGCGCTCGCAAAGGATATGGACTCCTCTGATCAAGTGAACAAGGTACTCTCCCGCTGGGTTGATTACTTTAGGGAGTGCGGATTCGCCGAAGACGTCTCGACTCCCACCGTCCCCGCGCACAAAGTTAGACACGACGACGCGGCGTCGCACATCGACCTACTGGCTGGCCGGCTCGACAAGGTCCTCGCCGACCTGCGGGCGCTGTAGCGCGCAAAGAAAGGCTCCCCGCGGCGGGGAGGCGTCGCGGGGAGCCGGGGATCTGGGCGCCCGATGGGGGCGCAAGTCTACCGGAGCGGCGCTTGCTACGCCGCCGGCGTGGGGTCGGGGTCGGGCGCAGGGTCGGCGACCGACAGCGTGAGGCGCTTCGCCTTGCGCTCCTCGGCCATCGGGAGCCGGATGGTGACCACCCCGTGCTCGTAGCTGGAGGCGGCCTTCTCAGGGTCGACGCCGCCGGGAAGCCGGAGGGAGCGGCGGAAGGCGCCGGATCGGCGCTCGCGCAGCAGGTAGCCGTGCTCCTCGCGCTCGTCGTCCGACTCGGTATGGCCCACCAGGGTGAGCACGCGGTCCTCGATGGTGATGTCGATGTCCTCCGGCTTCACGCCGGGCAGGGCGCCCTTCACGACGAAATCGTCGCCGTCGCGGGAGATGTCCAGCGGGATGCTCCAGCCGGAGGCGTCCGCCTCCGCGCTCCGATAGGGCCGGAAGCCGTACGTGAAGCGCGGGCGCATCGCGCGGTCCCAGGCCAGGAACTCTCGGAACGGGCTCCAACGCTCGATAGCCATGATTGCAACCTCCTCGGTTCTTGCGGCCGCATCCTGTGCGACTCGCTTTGCTTGATACGAACTGTATCAATCTTCGGAGGCCGTGTCAATAGGTCTGCTATGAGTTGTGTCAAGATTAGGTCCCCCCTCCCCCGAAGACGGGGGGAGGGGTCGAGCGCGAAGCGCGAGGGGAGAGGCGCGTCCGGCGGTGGTAGACTTTGAACATGGCGCGACCGCGGCTGCTCATCGCCACCAACAACGCCCATAAGGTCGCCGAGTTCCGTCGGCTGCTGGCGGACGCAGGCGTCGACCTGACGACGCCTGCCGAACTCGGCCTCGATCTCGACGTCGAGGAGACCGGCGAGACGTTCGAGGAGAACGCCCGGCTGAAGGCCCGCGCCTTCCGCGACGCCTCCGGCCTGCCATCGCTCGCCGACGACTCCGGCATCGAGGTCGACGCGCTCGGAGGGCGCCCCGGGGTGCGCTCCGCGCGCTACGGCGGCGACGGACTCGACGACGAGGGCCGTGTCCGCCTACTGCTCGCCGAGCTCGAGGACGTGCCAGAGGAGCGCCGCTCGTGCCGCTACCGCGTCGTGCTCGTCCTCGCCGAGCCCGGCGGGCGCGAGCGCGTCGCCGAGGGCTCGTGCGAGGGAAGCGTCGCCTTTGAGCCTGCCGGCGACAACGGGTTCGGGTACGACCCCGTCTTCCTTGCGCCCGCCTACGGCAGGACGGTCGCGCAACTCGACCCCGCCGAGAAGGATGCAATCAGCCACCGCGGCCAGGCCGCCCGGCGCATGGCCGCCATGCTCAAATCCGCCTCCTCCCGTGGGGCAGGGTCCGGGAGAGGGCGTGCGCCCTCCGTCATTCCTGCGGAAGCAGGAATCTCGCCTTCCTTCTCTCCCCATGAGAAAGAGCCGGGCCTTGCCGACACGCTGGGGCGTCCGGTGCGCGACCTCCGGATCTCCATCACCGATCGCTGCAACTTCCGGTGCACGTACTGCATGCCCGCCGAAATCTTCGGCGAGCGCTACACGTTCCTCCCGCGCGAGGCGATCCTCTCGTACGAGGAGATCGCCCGCCTCACGCGCCTGTTCGTCGACCTCGGCGTCTCCAAGGTGCGCATCACCGGCGGCGAGCCGCTGGTGCGCCGCAACGTCGAGCGCCTCGTCGAAATGCTCGACCGCATCGACGGCATCGACGACCTCACGCTCACCACGAACGGCTACCTGCTGGCCGAGCAGGCGGAGGCGCTGTACGCCGCGGGCCTGCGGCGCGTCACGGTCAGCCTCGACTCGCTCGACCCGCAGGTGTTCGGCGCGATGAACGGGCGCGGCTACAGCCCGGAGGCGGTGCTCGACGGCATCGCCGCCGCCGAACGGGCCGGACTCGCTCCCGTCAAGATCAACGCCGTGGTCGAGCGCGGCGTCAACGACCACACTGTGCTCGACATGGTGCAGCGTTTCAAGGGCACAGGGCATATCGTCCGCTTCATCGAGTACATGGACGTGGGGAACCTCAACGGCTGGCGGCGCGAGCAAGTGGTCCCCTCCGCCGAGCTAGTCGAGCGCATCAACGCCGTCTACCCTATCGAGCCGCTGGCCCCCAACTACCGCGGCGAGGTCGCCGAGCGGTGGCGCTTCGTCGACGGCGACGGCGAAATCGGCTTCATCTCGTCGGTCACCCAGCCGTTCTGCGGCGACTGCACACGCGTGCGGCTCTCGCCCGAGGGCCGGATGCTCACCTGCCTCTTCGCCTTGTCCGGCCCGGACCTGATGACGCCGCTGCGCGGCGGGGAGTCGGACGACGAACTGCGCGAGCGCATCGCCGGCGTATGGCGCGCCCGCACGGACCGCTACTCCGAGCTGCGGGCCGGGCTGCTCCGCGACGGCGGCGAGCCAGCCAAACGCAAGATCGAGATGTACCAGATAGGCGGCTGACCGCGACACCCGCCCGTTGCCCGTTCGCACACGCGCGCCTACGATGTGTGTGAGGAGGACGTGCGCATGACGCCAACGCACACGATCTACACCGACGGCTCCTGCCTCGGAAACCCGGGCCCCGGCGGCTGGGGCGCCATCGTCGAGCACGACGGCCAGTGTGACAGTCTCTCAGGGGGGGAGCCCAAGACGACGAACAACCGCATGGAAATCACGGCGGCCATCAAGGGCCTGGAGGCGACGCCCCCCGGCGCCACGGTCGCCGTCTATTCCGATAGCGAGTACGTCGTGAAGACGATGACCAAGGGGTGGAAGCGCAACGCCAACCGCGACCTGTGGGAGCAGCTCGACCGGGCCGCCAATGCGCGCAACGTCGACTTCAAGTGGGTGCGCGGGCACGCCGGCCACCCGCAGAACGAGGAGGCCGACCGCCTCGCCGTCGCCGCGATGCAGGCGCAGGCGCCCTCTCCCGGGGCCTCCCTCGCGGAGGGAAGGAACTTGTTCTCCCCCTCCGGGGGAGATGCCCCGCAGGGGCAGAGAGGGCAACCCTCCCCCGGCGGGGCAGGGGGCGCAGAGCAGAGGAGCGGCCTGACGCATATCGACGCGCAGGGCGCCGCCCGCATGGTCGACGTCGGCGGCAAGCCGGACTCCGACCGTGAGGCGGCGGCCGCCGCCGCAATCGTCATGCGCCCGGAGACGCTCGCCCTCATCCTCCAGGGCAAGATGCCCAAGGGCGACGTGTTCACCGTGGCCCGCATCGCCGGCGTCAACGCCGCGAAGCACACGTGGGAGCTCATCCCCCTCGCCCACCAGATCCCGCTCTCCCACGTCGAGGTGGACTTCGAGACCGACCCGCAGCGCGGGAGGGTCGGGGTCACCGCCCGCGCCCGCACGACCGCCAAGACCGGCGTCGAGATGGAGGCGCTCACGGCGGCGGCGGCGGCGGCGCTCACGATCTACGACATGTGCAAGGCCGTCGACCGCGCCATGACCATCGGGGAGATCCGCCTCCTCGAAAAGAGTGGCGGCGTCCACGGCGACTACCGCGCGGAGTAGGGGCCGGCGGAACTTTTCGCGTCTTTGGCGCGTCGAAAGAGCAGAGACCCAATCCCCGCGCTGTCGAGGAGGCCCCTATGCAATCGCTGCTCTTCCTGTTCCTTGCCGCCGTCGCGCTGCTGGGCGGCTGCCAGATTTCCGGTCCGGCGGTCAGCGGCAAGGTCTTCTTCCCCCCGGAGCCGGCGCTGCCTGCGGACGCAACGCTCACCGTGCAGTTGCGGGACGTTTCCTGGCAGGACGCCGCGTCCGTGCTGATCGCCGAGCAGGCAATCGCCGACCCGGCGCCCGGCGGCACGCGGTTCGAGGTGCGTTACAACCCGGACGACATCGAACCGCGCAACACGTACGGACTGCAGGCGAAGATCACAGACTCCGAAGGACGGCTGCTGTTCATCAACGACACCGCCTACGACGTGATTACGCGGGGCAACCCCCGCAGCGTGGATTTAGAGCTGGTGGCCGTAGGGCGATAGGGGCGGCCTCTCCTCTGCTCCTTTGGGAGCGGAGTGAAGAATCTACAGTCGCCGCCTGCAAGACAACGCGGTCGTAGGCGAGAGCCCGAGATTCTTCGATGCGCTCAGAATGACAAGCGAGCTGCGCTCAGAATGACAGGCAAGAGGGGATAGACGCTGCGAGATTCCCGCCTTCGCGGGAATGACGGATGCTCCCTGCCCCTCGCGCAGGGGGAGCGACCGGAGAAGGTTCGACTATAATCGCCGGCATATGGCCCGTGACGAGGCGCTCCTCAAAGACCTGAACCAGCCGCAGCGTGAAGCCGTCCAGCACGTCGACGGCCCGCTGCTCATCGTGGCCGGGCCCGGGTCGGGCAAGACGCGCGTCATCACGCACCGCATCGCCTACCTGGCGCAGCACGTCGGCGTGCGGCCCCACAACATCGCCGCCGTAACGTTCACGAACCGCGCCGCCCGCGAGATGCGCTCGCGCATCGAACAGCTCATGGGCGAGCGCGCCGCCGGCGTCTCCGCGGGAACCTTTCACTCCCTCTGCGCGCGCATCCTGCGGCGCAGCGGAGCGGAGATCGGCATCCCACGCGACTTCGTCATCATGGACGACGACGACCAGATGGGCGTCGTGAAGCAGGCGCTGGAGGAGGCCGGACTCGACCGCAAGCGCTTCTCGCCGCGCGGGATCCTCTCGGGCATCAGCGCCGCCAAGTCGAAACTTCTCCGCCCGGAGGGCCTGACCGGCGACGAGGGCTCATACGACGAAATCGTCCGACGCGTCTACCGCGAGTACCAGCGCATCCTCGAACGCAACCACGGCCTCGACTTCGACGACCTGCTCCTGCGCGCCGTCGACCTCTTCCGCGAGTCCTCCCCCACGCTCGAACGCTACCAGCAACAGTTCGTCCACCTCATGGTCGACGAGTTCCAGGACACGAACGTGGCGCAGTACGAGATCGCCCGCCGTCTCGCCGGGCGCTACCACAACCTCGCCGTGGTGGGCGACCCGGACCAGTCGATCTACTCGTGGCGCAACGCCGACATCCGCAACATCCTCTCGTTCAAGAAGGACTTCCACGCGGCGAAGATTGTGCGGCTGTCGCAGAACTACCGCTCGACAAAGAGGGTGCTGCAGGCCGCGCAGGGGGTCATCCGGCGCAACAGCCAGCGCATAGAGAACCCGCTGCAGACCGACAACCCGGAGGGCGCGCTCATCAGCGTCGCCGAGCAGTACGACGACCAGGAAGAGGCCGGGTTCGTCATCGCGGAGGCGCAGCGCCTCGTGCGGGAGGAGCGGTTCGCCCTGTGCGACTGCGTCGTGACCTACCGCGTCAACGCGCAGTCCCGCGCGCTGGAAGAGGCGTGTCTGCGCGCCGGCCTGCCGTACAAAATCATCGGCGGCATCCGCTTCTACCAGCGCAAGGAGATCAAGGACGTCGTGGCCTATCTCCGCCTCGTCCAGGCGCCGAACGACGAGATAAGCCTGGCCCGCGTCATCAACGAGCCCGCGCGGGGCATCGGTCAGCGAACGCTCGACGATCTGCGCGCGTGGGCGGGGAAGCAAGGCCTTCCCGCTTACGAGGCGCTGCAGGCGCTGGCGGCCTCTCCCGCCGCGGGCGGCGCGGCGGCGCCGTTCAACGCGCGGCAGAGTCGCTTGCTCACGGGCTTCCGCCGGCTCATCGAGGGCCTGCGCGCGGACGCCGACGGCATCACGCTGCCGGAACTCATCGACGAAGTGATGGAGCGCTCGGGCTACCGCCAGGCGCTCCTGGAGTCGGGCGACGAACGGGACTCCGAGGAGCGGCTGGAGAACATCCGCGAGCTCCGGGGCGTCGCCGCCGATTTCGACGGCCCCGCCGTCGACGCGCTGCCGGAGTTCATCGAGAGCGTCTCCCTCTCCTCGCCACAGGACGACCTGGAGGACGGGGAGCGGGACTACCTGACGCTCATCACGCTTCACCAGATCAAGGGACTCGAGTACCCGGTCGTCTTCATCACCGGGATGGAGGAGGGGTTGCTGCCGCACGCGCGCTCGATGGACTCCGACGCGGAGATCGAGGAGGAGCGCCGCCTGCTGTACGTGGGAATGACGCGCGCGATGAAGCGGCTCTACCTGCTGCGCGCCGGGCGCCGCGCCCTTCGGCCGCCGGGCGGCGGCTCGCGGTTCCTGCGCGACGTGCCGTACAGCCTCACCGAAGTCCCCGACCGCCGCTCGAACGCCGGCGGCGGTTGGACCCGCCGCGGCGCGCGCTTCGGCTCCGACTCCCTTGCCACGGACGGGAGGAGCGCCGGGGAGGGGGCTCCCCTGAATCCGGGCGACAGGGTGGCGCACGACGCTTTCGGCCGTGGCGTGGTCGTCAGTTGCAACCCGCGGGCCGGGGACTACGAGGTTACAGTGGCGTTCGAGGGCGGCGCGGGCATCCGCAGGCTGCTGCACAGCTACGGCAAGCTCGAAAGAGTCGCAGGCTGACGCGCATGGCCGTCGAACTCTCCGTCGTCATTCCCGCCTACAACGAGGAGCGCCGGATACGCCCGACGCTGGAGGAGTACGCCGCCGTCCTCCGCGCGTCGCGCACTCCGAACTTCGAGGTGCTCGTCGTGCTGAACGGCTGCCGCGACAACACCCGCGCCGTCGTGGAGGACGTGGCGACCGACGCCCCAGAGGTGCGCATCGTCGAGTTCGCGGAGCCGCTCGGCAAGGGCGGCGCCATCCACCGGGGGCTGGACCAGGCCGCCGGCGAACTGCTGGCCTACGTCGACGCCGACAACATGGTGCGGGCCGGCGAGACCGTCCGCCTGATCGACGCGCTGAGCGACCACAGCATCGCGATCGCCGACAGGTTCCGTGGG
Organism: Dehalococcoidia bacterium; assembly: GCA_034421335.1. Taxonomy (GTDB): domain Bacteria; phylum Chloroflexota; class Dehalococcoidia; order Lucifugimonadales; family Australimonadaceae; genus S5-327. The sequence continues at coordinate 10,110 of DAOUKL010000004.1, forward strand.
ACGCAGACGAACGGCGGTCAGCCGCTGGTGCGGCGGGTGGTCAGCCGCAGCTCGCGGCTGTGGGTGCGGCGCTACCTGGGGTTGCCGTACTCGGACACGCAGTGCGGAGCCAAGGCGTTCCGGGCGGAGGCGTGGCGGGCCATCGCGCCGAGCATCCGGGAGCATGGGTGGGCCTTCGACCTCGAAGTGCTGGCGCACGCGCGCCGGCTGGGGCTGTCGGTGGCGGAGATCCCGGTCGACTGGCAGCACGTCGCCGAAGGCTCAAAAGTCCAGCCCTGGCGCGACGCACCCGCGACGCTGCTGTCGACGCTGCGCATCAAGCGGCGAGTCAGGGGCTAGGCGGCGGCCCACTGCGGGGCATCTCCTTCAGGGGGAGAACGGAGGCGAGATTCCTGCTTTCGCGGGAATGACGGCGCCACCGCCCTTGGGGCTATCCCTACCCTGCCCTGCGGAGGCGCCGCGCGCGCCAGAGGAGGATGCGCGCGCAGAGGGCTGCGAGGGCGGCGGCTTCGCCAACTCCGGCCTTCGAGGCCCCGGCGTGGCGGTTGTGGAACACCACCGGCCACTCGCACACCCGCAACTCCCGCTGGGTCGCCAAGGCCTCCAGGAGCCACTTGAACCCCGGCGACGAGTACCGCGTCGGCATCCCGGTTATCGCCTCGCGGCGGCAGAGGGCGTAACCGGTCAGCACGTCCCGCTGAGGAAGCCACAGCAGTACGCGCACGCCCAGGTTGAGCGCGAGGCTGATGAGCCGGCGCGTCAACGGCTGGCCTTCGAAGTCGGCGCCGGGGACGAACCGCGACCCCACCACCACGTCGCACCCGCCCTCGGCCCGGGCCAGCATTTCCGGCAACTCCTCCGGGTCGTGCGACAGGTCGGAATCGAGCACGGCGACGAACTTTCCCCGCGCGGCGGACGCCCCCGCGAACACCGCGCTCGACAGTCCCGCCTTGCCGGCGCGCTCGATGAGGCGCACCCGGTCGTCAGCCGCTCCGAGCTCGCGGGCGACGTCCGCCGTGCCGTCCGGGCTGCCGTCGTCGACGACGATCACCTCGCAGGGCACGTCGTAGAGGACATCGAGCACGTGGGGCGCGAGCACGGACAGGTTGTCTCGCTCGTTGTACGTCGGCAGGACGACCGACAGCAGGGGCGGCTCGTGGGATGTCATAGTCGTGAAGGGAGGCGCACGGCGCGGCTCCGAGTATAGAAACGTCCGTGCGGCGCGGGCAATGCGGTACTCTTCCGTTTGCCCGCGGGCGGCGCCCGGCCTAAACTCCCGCCCGTGAGCCCCGCCGAACGCCCGAAAACCGCCCTCGTCCTCGCCGGGGGCAGAGGCGAGCGCCTCCGCCCCCTCACCGACGACCGCCCGAAGCCGATGGTCCCGGTCGCCGGCGTCCCCATCCTCGAACGTCAGCTGACTTGGCTGCGCGACAACGGCGTCGAGCGGGCGTTTCTGCTCACGGGCTACCTGCACGAGGTGGTCGACGACCACTTCGCACGGCGCCGGATCGACGGCCTCGAGGTGTCGTGCATCGCCGAGGAGTCGCCGCTGGGGCGCGGGGGCGCCTTCCGCAACGGTTACCGCCAGGCCGGCCTCTCCGACCCGCTGGTGACCGCCACGAACGGCGACGTGCTGACCGACCAGCCGCTCGACGCGTTGCTGCGCGTCCACGAGGCGACGGGCGCGCTCGCGACGCTAATGCTCACGCGCATGGTCAGCCCCTACGGGGTGGTCGAGACGGACGGCGGGCTGGTGACGGGGTTTGTCGAGAAGCCGCCCCTCGACCTGTGGATCAATGCCGGCGTCTACCTGCTCGCGCGCGCGGCCATCGAGCGCTTCCCGGAGGAGGGCGACCACGAGACGTCGACGTTCCCGGCGCTCGCAGCGGAAGGGAAGCTCGCGGCCCTGCGCAGCGACGCCTACTGGAAGTCGATCGAATCACCGAAGGACCTGGCGGAGGCGTCGGCGCGGTTCGGGTAGGGAGCGCTCCGCCCTCTCCCCTGCCCTCCCCCTGTCGTGGTCCGACAGGCTCACCACGGACCAAGGGGGATGGATTCCCGCCTGCGCGGGAATGACGCCTGGCTCTCTCTCCCCAGCCCCCACGGGGAAGGGTGTTCCATACTCTCCCCCTTGGGGGAGATGCCCCGGAGGGGCAGAGAGGGGCGGGCCGCCTCTGGTATGATGCGGGGCGGCCCGGCGCGCGGCGCCGGGCATTTGCAGGGAGAGGACAGTCCATGAAACTGCACGAATATCAGGCCAAGGAACTCCTGGCCGGCTACGGAGCGCCCGTGCCCGAGGGCTACGTCGCCGCCTCCGGCGATGAGGCCGCCGCCGCCGCCGAAAAGCTCGGAGGGACGGGCGTCGTGAAGGCGCAGGTGCACGCCGGCGGACGCGGCAAAGCGGGCGGCGTGAAGGTGGTCGCCAGCCCCGGCGAGGCGGCGCAGTTCACCGAATCGCTCATCGGCTCGACGCTCGTCACCTTCCAGACGGGGCCGCAGGGCGCGCCCGTCCACAAGGTGCTCGTCGAGCAGACGATGGATATCGAGCGCGAACTCTACCTGAGCATCACGACCGACGGCGGACGTCGCAGGCCCGTGGTCATCGCCTCCGCAGCCGGCGGCATGGAGATCGAGGAGGTCGCGCAGACCGAGCCGGAGAAGGTGCTGACCGAACCGGTCGACCCGGCGATCGGTCTTCAGCCGTTCCAGGGGCGGCGCCTCGCGGGCCTGCTCGGTCTTCCGCCGGAGCAGACCCGCCCCTTCGCCGCGCTGCTCGACGCCTGCTACCAAGCCTACATGGGCCTCGACGCGACGATGATCGAGATCAACCCGCTGGTGCTCACGAACGACGGCAAGCTGCTGGCGCTCGACGCCAAGGTGAGCCTCGACGACGACGCGCTCTTCCGCCACCGCGCGGAGTCCGGGCTGCGCGACGTGTCGCAGGAGGACGAACTGGAGGCGCAGGCGTCGGAGGCCGGCATCGCCTACGTCAAGCTCGACGGGAACGTGGGGTGCATGGTGAACGGCGCGGGACTCGCCATGGCGACGATGGACACGGTGAAGTTCGCCGGCGCGGAGCCGGCCAACTTCCTCGACGTGGGCGGAGGCGCGGCGGAGGAGAAGATCAGCCGCGCCATTCTGCTGATGCTCTCCGACCCCAACGTCGAGAAAGTGCTGGTGAACATCTTCGGCGGCATCCTGCGGTGCGACATCGCGGCGCGGGGAATCGTCGACGCCTATGGGAAGGCCGACCGCCAGCCGCAGCTGGTGGTGCGGATGCTCGGGACGAACGTCGACGAGGGCAAGCAGATCCTCGGCGACTCCGGGCTGGCGGCCACGATGGTCGACACGCTCGAAGATGCGGCTGCGGCCATCAAGGGGTAGTCCTCATCCAGCCTCCCGTCCAGATGGGCGGGTAAAACGACAGGCCAGAGAGGGAAGCGAACAACAGTCATGTCCATTCTCGTGAACGAACAGACCCGCCTGCTCGTGCAGGGCATCACCGGCCGCGAGGGCAGTTTCCACGCCGAGCGCTGCCAGGCCTACGGAACGAACCTCGTCGCGGGCGTCACGCCCGGCAAGGGCGGCGAGTCGGTGCTCGGCGGCGTGCCCGTCTTCAACACCGTCCGCGAGGCGGTCGACGAGACCGGCGCCAACGTGGCCCTCATCTTCGTGCCGCCGCCGTTCGCCGCCGACGCCATCCTCGAGTCGGCGGACGCGGGCATTCCGCTCGTGGTGTGCATCACCGAGGGCGTGCCCGTGCGCGACTCGACGATGGTGATGCGCTACCTTGAGGGCAAGCCGACGCGGCTGCTCGGGCCGAACTGTCCCGGCCTCATCACCCCCGGCGCCAAGGCGAAGGTCGGCATCATGCCGGGGAACATCCACCTGCCCGGCAAGGTCGGCGTCGTCTCCCGCAGCGGGACGCTCACCTACGAGGCGGTGGGGCAACTCACGGCGCTCGGCATCGGGCAGTCGTCGTGCGTGGGCATCGGCGGCGACCCCGTTTCCGGCACGACGTTCGTAGACGTGCTCGCGATGTTCAACGACGACCCGGAGACGGAAGCGATCGTGATGATCGGCGAGATCGGCGGAACGAAGGAGCAGGAGGCGGCGGCCTTCATCAAGGAGCGCGTGCGCAAGCCGGTTGCGTCGCTCATCGTGGGGCAGACGGCGCCTCCGGGCCGCCGGATGGGCCACGCGGGCGCCGTGATCACCGGCAAGGCGGCGCTGGCGTCCGAGAAGATGGCTGCGCTGGAGGACGCGGGCTGCCGCATCATCCCCACGCCCGCCGCCATCGGCGCGACGGTGCAGGCAATGCTGGGAGCGTAGCGATGGCGACGATGGTCCCGGACACGGAGCGCGAGCGGCTCTACGAGCGGTGGTACGAGCTGAGCCTGCTCTACTACGAGGCGGTGCGCAACCGCCTGGCGGCCTCCGAGATAGCCGTGACGAAGTCGCTGGTCGACGAGGCCTGGGACGCCTACACCGAGACGATTTCGGACCTGCGCGGCCCGCGAACGGAGTGAAGGGGGGAGGATTCGTCCGTCCCCCGCACCGCGCGGCTCCAGTCTTCATCCGTAAGCTCCCGCTCTCCCATGCCGTACACTATTCTCTAGCGCCCACCCCCAAGGAGACGGCATGGCTCCGGCGGATTTCATCTCTATCGACGACGTCACGAACGACGAGCTCGCCTGGCTCATCGAGCAGGGCGGCGCGTACGCGCAGGGGCGAGGGGACGGCCAGCAGCCGCTCGCGGGCCGCCCGGTCCCCATGCTGTTCGAGAAGCCGTCGCTGCGGACGAAGGTGTCGTTCGACATCGCGGTGCAGGAGCTGGGGGGGCATCCGATCTACCTGGGGGCGGACGAGGTGGGGCTCGACACGCGGGAGCCGGTTGAGGACGTGGCGCGGGTGCTGGAGCAGTGGTGTGCAGTCATCATCGCGCGGGTGAACCGCCACAGCACGCTCGAACGGCTCGCTGCGACGGCGTCCGTGCCGGTCGTCAACGCGCTGTCGGACGTCGAGCATCCGTGCCAGGCCGTGGCCGACCTGCTCACCATCCAGCAGAAGAGAGGCGACGCCAAGTCGGGCATTGGGCGGCTAAAGGTGGCGTACGTCGGCGACGCGAACAACTGCGCGTTGAGCCTGGGGCTGGGGGCGGTCGCGCTGGGCGCGCGGTTCGTCTGCGCATCGCCGGAGGGGTACGGCTTCTCGGAGGACGACGCCGCCAAGCTGCTCGCGCGGGCCGCCGGCGCGAACGAGGAGGCGCGAACGAGGAAGCGCGAGGGGACGTCGCACGTGCAGCTCACGCAGTCGCCGGCGGAGGCGGCCAGGGAGGCCGACGTGCTCTACACCGACGTGTGGACGAGCATGGGGCAGGAGGCGGAGTCGGCGCAGCGGCGGGCGGCGTTCCAGGGCTACCAGATCGACGAGCGGCTCCTGTCGCTGGCGAACCCGGGGGCGCTGGTGATGCACCCGATGCCGGTGCACTACGGCGAGGAGATGGCGCCGGGGATGCTGGAGCATCCTCAGTCGGTCGCGTACCAGCAGGCGGGGAACCGTCTGCACGCGCAGAAGGCGATCCTGCGGCTGCTCGTTGAGGGCGCAGGCGCATGAGCAGCCGTGAAGAGCCCTCTCCGCCCCCGCCGGGCGGCGCCGCCTCCCCCAGCGGGGGGGAGAAGCCGCTCATCGCGATCGTGGGGCGGCCCAACGTGGGGAAGTCGAGCCTGTTCAACGCGATCCTGGGGCGTCGGTCGGCCATCGTGGCCGAGGAGGCCGGCACGACCCGCGACCGGATGATCGCCGAGGCCGAGTTCGAGGGCCACCGCTTCCTGCTCGCCGACACCGGCGGGCTCGTGCCAGAGCCGGAGACCGAGATGGAAGCGCACATCACCGCGCAGGTGGACGCAGCGCTCGACGCCGCCGACGCCGTGCTGTTCGTGACCGACGCGCGCACGAGCCCCGGCTACGCCGACGAGGCCGCCGCCCACCGTCTGCGCCAGGCCGGCAAACCCGTCGTGCTCGCGGTCAACAAGGCCGACAACCCCAACCAGGAGGCGCTGGCCGCCGACGCCTACACGCTCGGCCTCGGCGAGCCCATCCCCGTGAGCGCGCTCCACCGCCGGGGCATCGGCGACCTGCTGGACGCGCTCCTGGCGCTGCTGCCGCCGACGGAGGGGCTCGACGCGGCGCCCGACACGCCGCGCATCGCCATCATCGGCAGACCGAACGTCGGCAAGTCCGCGCTGACGAACGCCATCCTCGGGCAGGGCCGCTCCATCGTGAGTCCCGTTCCCGGCACCACGCGGGACGCGCTCGACACGGCGTTTGAGTTCGAAGGCGTCACGGCGTCGCTCATCGACACCGCGGGCGTGCGGCGTCGGGGGGCGGTGCAGCCAGGCATCGAGAAGTTCAGCGTGCTGCGCGCCGCCGCCGCCATCCACCGGTGCGACGTGGCGATTGTCGTGATGGACGCGACGACACCGGCGACCGACCAAGACCTGCACGTAGCGGGGGAGGCCGCCGAGGCGTTCAAGGCGGTCGTCGTCGCGG
>DAOUKL010000005.1:0-18476 GCA_034421335.1 Dehalococcoidia bacterium
CCCACCCCACCCCCGACTCGGGGGAGGGGCCGATCCGCCTTCTCTGCCCCTTCGGGGCATCTCCCCCAGGGGGAGAACGGAAGCGCCCTCTCTTTGCGCGAGACAGCCTTGAAACTGGTACGATTGGCCCACCACTGGCGTGAGGAGGCGTTTATGCCGCGCGTTAGCTCGCTTGGGCACGTTGGCCTGTTCTGCAACGACCTCCCGGTGATGCGCGACTTCTATACCCGCGTCCTGGGAATGACCGTCACCGACGAAAATGCGGACCGCGGAATGGTGTTCCTCTCCGCGAGGCCCGGCGACGAGCACCACGAACTCCTGCTAATGGGCGGGCGCACCGGCGACGAGGACGCCAGGATCGTCCAGCAGATCTCGTTCCACGTCGATTCCCTCGACGAAGTGCGCGACTTCCACCGGGGCTTCCAGTCCGAGGGCGTGCCGGTCGATTCCGTCGTAACCCACGGCAACACCGCCAGCGTCTACTTCCGCGACCCCGAAGGGAACCGCCTCGAGGTGTACTACAGCCTTCCGGTCGAGTGGCCCCAGCCCTTCAGGGCCGAGATCGACCTCTCCCAGAGCAACGAAGAAGTGCTCCGGCAGATCCACGACGCCACCTTCGGCGCCAGTAAGTAGCGCCGAACTCCCGGGAGGAGCGATGACTGCTCAGAAGACTGCCGCAAAGGTGTTCGATTTCCTGACCGACGAGATCCTCGCCGGGACCGGCGACATCGTCCTGCCCGGCTCCAACGAACTCTCGGGCGTGATCAAGCGGTACGAGAGCGGCGGCGAGAACCGCATGCACAGCCACCCCACCGAGGACCACGCCTTCTACATCCTCGACGGCGAGGCGACCTTCCACCTGGAGGAGGACGAGAACGTAGTGGTCGTCGGCAAGAACCAGGCGGTCTTCCTTCCGAAGGGCGCCCGCTACTGGTTCCACAGTTCCGGGGACTCCAAGCTCGTCATCCTGCGCACCGGGACACAGACCGGTTCCGACCGCATCATCGACGGCAGGACCGTGACCAGCCGCCGGACGGTCGAGGGCGCCGAGCGGGTCGAACCGAGGGCGCTGCCGTTCTAGCAGCGCCGCCGCAAGAGCTATCGAAGAGAACTGGCGTTATCGAAAAAACTACAGGCCGGACAGGAGCCAGACCGTCCGCAACGGAGGAACCATGACCACGAGCCCGCAGTACATCGAGCCCACCGGTAATCAACGCGCCGGATGGCACAAGGAAGGCGAAAAGGGCACCAGCTACACCGTCCGGCTCGCCACCGCCTGGGAGCGCTTCCAGCGCGAGGAGGGCCTCCCGGTCTTCAAGGGCGTCGGCGTTTACGACACGCGGGCGCTGCCCCGCGCCGAGTGGAAGCGCGTCGGCGGTAAGGGAACCTACATCCAGGTGACCGGCACCAACAACGCCACCGGCATGTTCGTCGTCGAGGTGCCGCCTCGCGGCGCGCTCCTGCCTCAGCGGCAGATGTACGAGGAGCGCTACATCGTCCTCGAGGGACGCGGCAGCACCGAAGTCTGGCGCAACGGCGACTCCGCCATGACCGCGTTCGAGTGGCAGCCGTGGAGCCTGTTCGCCATTCCCCTCAACGCCAACTTCCGCATCATCAACGCTTCGTCCGCCCCCGCCTTGCTCCTGGCGGTCAACTCCGCTCCACGGACTATCAACGCCTTCCAGAACATGAACTTCGTGTTCAACTGCGAGTTCAATTTCGACGACCGCCTCGGCGGCAACCTGGAGGACTACTGGAACCCGAACGACGAGCTGGAGCCCCAGCCCGTGCGCGGACGCGCCATGGTCACCTCCAACCTGCTGCCCGACATTCAGAACGCCTACCTGCCGCTCGACAACAACCGTGGCCCCGGCTTCCGATGGGTCGCCCCCAACCAGGTAGGCAACAAGATGATCCAGGGGTGGCTCGCGGAGTACCCCAGCGGGCGCTACGCCAAGGCCCACGCTCATGCCTCCGGCGCCGTGCTCGTGTGCTGCAAGGGACACGGATTCTCGTGGACCTGGCCGAGTTCTCTCGGCCTCACGCCGTGGCAAGACGGCAATGGCGACGAGGTGAAGATCCAGGAGTACGGCCCCGGCGGGCTCATCAGCGCGGCGCCAGGGCCGGCCAACTGGTTCCACCAGCACTTCGCCGTCGGCAAGGAGCCCTTCCGCGTCTTCAACTACACCGGCCCGTACCCCGGAAACCCGGAGGCCGGACGCAACCGCGACAACGACTTCGCGGAGGAGGGCCAGCTCATCCGCCAGCACGCCGACGTGACCGACGGCGGCAACGCGATCCCCTATCACCTCGAGGACCCCTACGTGCGGCGGCACTTCGAGGCGAAGCTCGCCGAGAATGGCGCGGCCTCGACGATGCCGGAGATCGTGTACACCGAGGCGGGGGCCAATCTGGAGGTGATGTCGGACTAGCCCCATCGGAGGGATGGATTCCCGCTTTCGCGGGAATGCCGGAGGCGCGTGCGCAGACCCTCACCCCAGCCCTCCCCCGTCTTCGGGGGAGGGGGCCAATCTGCCCTCTCTGCCCCTTCGGGACATCTCCCCACGGGGGGAGAAGGTCAGGCGCTCTCTGCTTCCGGGGGCGTTAGATGCTGCCGTAGACGCGTTCGGGCGTCACGAGCACGAGCGTCCGCTGCTCCGCCTTCATCGAGCCGGCGAAGTCCGACCAGGAACTGAGCGGACGGCCTGCGGCCTCGTAGGCGGCGCCCAGCAGCGCCAGCAGTTCCCCCTCGTCGCCGTCGCCGAACCCCTGCGCCGTCGCAGGCCCCTCGACGGTTATGTAGCGCCGGGTGTCGGGCTTCACGAGCGTAACGACGCACCGCGAGCCCCGGCGCACGTTCCGCACCTTGGCGGTGCGCTCGCGCGACACGAACGCCATGCGGCCGTCCAGCGGCCCGGCGCTCACAACGGTAGACTGCGCCCGTCCGGACGCGCCGATGGTCGTTACGACGGCCATGTGGTTCTCTTGCAGAAAGGGAAGCGCTTCGCTGTAGTCCAAGGGGCGTCTCCTGAAAGGGCGTGTTCGGGGTCGAATCCTACACGAGCGCACGGGCGGCGACGATGACCATTCGCATCGCAACCGAAGACGACCTGCCGGCCATCGTGGCGATCTACAACGCCACCGTGCCCGGACGCATGGCCACCGCCGACCTCGAGCCCGTCTCCGTCGACGACCGACGCGACTGGTTCCGTGCCCACTCGCCCGGCCGCCGCCCCATCTGGGTGGACGAGCGGGACGGCGCCGTCGCGGGATGGCTCAGCCTCGGCGTGTTCTATCCGCGCGCCGCGTGGGACCGAACCGCGGAGGTGAGCGTGTACGTTGCGCCCGAATGGCGGCGCAGGGGCGTCGCCGCCGGTCTGCTGCGTTGCGCGATGGGGGCGGCCCCGTCGCTCGGCGTTCACGCGCTCGCCGGTCTGGTGTTCGGGCACAACGAGCCGAGCCTTGCGTTCTTCCGCGACGCCGGTTTCGACGTCTGGGGGCGCATGCCGGAAGTAACCGACCTCGACGGCGCGCTCTGCGACGTCGTCATCGTAGGGCGGCGTCTCCCGTAGGGACGCCCTGAACCTCTACGACCAGATGCCGAACGTCAGGCCGTGGCCGGTGCCCGCGAGCGAGCGGTAGCATGGCAGGTAGTCGACGAGCGTCATCGTCCCCGGCGCCATCGCTCCGGCTACGGCCACCCAGTTCAGTGTCTCCGGCGTGCCGGGCGCCTTGTTGAGCCGCGCCTTGTCCAGCGTCGAGAGCGCGTCCACGTCCCCGCTCTCCAGCGCGCCGATCACGCGCCGGTCGAGTTCCTCGTCGATGACCTGGTGGCTAAGCCCGCCGGACGCCATGACCACGACCCGCGCGTCGGAGTCCCACGATTCGACGGCGTTGCGGAACGCCCCGCCGAGGGCGTAGCAGCGCGCGGAGTTCGCCTGGTAGGGCAGGTAGCGGCTCACCATGAACGGCACGACCGGCGTCGCCGCCCCGTCGAGGATGTAGTCGTACGCGAACGCGAACGCGTCGTCGAGCGCGAAGCCCTCGCGCACGCCGTCACAGCAGCCCACGTCGAACCCTTGGTCGTTCATGGCGGTGATGAGATGGTTCGCCAGTTCCGGGCCGCCGGGGCGCTCGCTGATCACGGGCTTGGCGCGTTCCTCGTTCGAACGGAAACGGGCGTCCGGGTCGAACTCGCCGCGCTGCGCGACGGGGTGGACGGCGGAGCGCATGACCCCGAACACGGTGCGGCTCTCGTCGGCGAACACGCGGTGGGGGTTGCTGATGACGACGAGCACGTCGGGTTCGGCCTGCTTGAGGGCGTCGCGGAGGGCGCCGAGCGCGACGTGGGCCGCCGCGTGACGCTCGCGCTGCTTCTCGATGCGCACCTCCTCCTCGATGTTGGGCGGGGCGGACTTGAGGAGTTCCTGATAGTCGAACCGGGGGTCGCGCGTGTCGGCGTCGCCGAGGCGCGCCCAGCCCTCCGGCTGGGTCTGGATGGAGGGTCCGTGGGAGCTGCCGATGCCGAGGACGAGTTTTGCCATCATGACCTCCTGCGCGGCTGCCCGCCGCGTGGGGATGGTGCGATTGTTGACGCAAGCATAGGACGCGAGGCGGCGCAAGGCAAAGGGCGGCGGCAGAGTGGTCTAGGAAGCGGAGTCGAGGCGGGCTATCTCGGCCTCAATCTGGTTGACGGCCCCTACGAGTTCCCGGATGCGGTCTGTGTTCTCCCGCATCCTCGTTCGTATGGCGACTATCTCCTGCTCGCTGGCGCGTATCCGCTCGTCATGCTGGGCCGCCAGCAAGTCATACTCCTGCTGGTGGTCGACCATCAGGTTCATCGCTTCGGCCAGGTTGCTTACGGCTCTGGAGAGTTGCGCCATTCGTTCTTGCGAGGTCATCGGTGTTCCTTAGAAGAGGCGTCCGTACACGTGCATCGTAGACGCCCCGCGCATGGCGGGGCAAGGAGCGGGTGACACGCACGGCGCGAAGGCGGCGCAAGGCAAAAACTGGTGCTATGCTCCGTGTACCCGTAGGCGCAGGAGGAGGGCCCATGACCACTGAGAACTCGACCGTGCTGGGAGTCGGCGTCATCGGACTGGGCGGCGCCGCCGTCGCCATGGTCCCCAAGTTCGCGTTCAACCCCCGTTTCAAGATGATCGGCGCCGCCGACCTCGACGAGGAGATTCTCGCCAACTTCAAGCGGGACTTCCCCGACGCCGACACGACCACGAGCGCCGAGGACCTTTGCAAGAACCCGAAGGTCGACCTCGTCTACATCGCCACGCCCAACAGCCTGCACACGCTCCACTGCGAAATCGCCATGTCCCACGGCAAGCACGTGCTCATCGAGAAGCCGATGACCGTCAACGTGGAAGAGGGCGTCGGCCTCGTGGAGTCGTCGAAGCGCAACGGAGTGCTGCTCGGCGTCAACGTGAAGCACAGCTTCGAACCGCGCGTCCTCCGCGTTCGCGAGATGGTCCGCACCGGCGAGTTCGGCGAACTCCGCATGATCAACAACTGGCGCTACCAGGACTGGCTGTACCGCCCGCGCTCGACCGAGGAGCGGACGCCGGGACCGGGCGGCGGCATCCTCTGGCGACAGGGGCCGCACCAGTTCGACATCATCCGCACCATTGCCGGCGGCATGGTCCGCAGCGTCCGCGGGCACGCCGCGACGTGGGACCCGAGCCGGGGAGTCCCCGGCGCGCACGCCGCCTACGTCGAGTTCGAGAGCGGCGCTGTCGCCACCGCCGTCTACAGCGGCTACGACCACTGGGACTCCACCGAGCTCGTGCACGGCGTGGGCCACGAGGGCGTGCATCCCAACCCCGAGAAGCACGCCGCCGCGCGCCGGGAACTCGCCGAAGCCCCCAGCCCCGACTGGGAGGACGAGGCGGCCCGCTCCGAGCGGTACGGCCTCGGACGCTCCGGCCGCATGATCGAACCGCCCGGGCCGTCGAGGGCCGGATGGCTGCTCGGCGGGCCATGGATCGTCAGCTTCGACCGCGCCGACGTGCGTCTCACGCCGGAGGGCTTGGTGGTCTACGGTGACCGGGAGCGGACGGAGATTCCGCTCGTGACCTACGAGGATGGGCGCGACGGGCGCATCAACACGTACTACGACGCCATCACCGGCGACCGTCCGCTGCCCGCCGACGGCGCATGGGGCAACGCCACGCTCGAACTGCTGCTCGCCATTGAGGAGTCCGGCAAGCAGCGGAAGGAGATGTTCCTTCAGCACCAGACGCCTACGGTCGATTAGGCGCCGTCCTTCTCCTGTGCGCGCGGGGCGCTGAACGCGGCGTAGAGCGCCGGCGTGAGCGCGGCGGTTGCGAGCATCACTGCGCCTACGGCGGCAACGGACGTCGAGACAGACGTGACGGCGGCGAGCGGCCCGAACACGAGCGGTCCGAGCATCTGCCCCGACGCCCAGTAGATGCCGACGACGGCCATAAAGACGCCGCGCTGCTCCGGCGCGCTCGCCATCGCAGTCAGGCTCGTGTTGAACACCCGGCCCGCGTTGAACGAGAAGCCGAGCGCGAACATGAGCGCCACCGCCGCCCAGTAGGCGTCGCCCCACGCGACGACCCCGAACAGCAGGGCGCCGTGCGCGCCCAGCGTCAGCGCGTAGGAAGTCCGCTCCCCGGTTGCCCGCAGGATGCCCGCGAAGGCGAAACCCGCGGGCACGGCGCCGATTCCATGGACCGCCATCAGCAGGCCGAACTCGCCGTCGCTGAACCCGAACTCCCGGTAGAGCGCCGCGCCGACTGAGCCGAGCACCGCGACCTGCAGCGAGGTGGCGAACGCCATTATGGAGGGCAACGCCGTCGCGCGACTGCGGAAGACGCCGGGCACGGGCGCGAGGATCGCACGCATGCTCTGCGCCGCGCGACGGGGAAGTTGCGGCATCAGCGCGACGACGAGCATCGCCCCGGCGGAGAGCCCGGCGACGATCAGGAAGCCCGGCTGATAGCCCCATGTCGCGGCGACGATGCCGCCTCCGGCGTTGCCCAGCAGTCCGCCGGCGGCCCCGAACCCGAAGAACCGTCCCATGAGCTGCGCCGGACGGGTCTCGTCGATGCGGCTGCCGTACGACTGCGCGGACGTCCAGTAGACGGAGCGGGAGCCGCCGAACAGCGCCTGCGCGAGGATGAGCCAGACGAGCGACGAGGAGAGCGCAAGCCCCAGCGCGCCGGCGATGAGCATGGCGAAGCTGGCCTGGATGACCCAGCGCTCCCCGAGCTTGTCGGAGAGCACCCCGCCGAAGAGGCGCAGCCCCACCTGGAAGAGTCCCTGCCCGGCGATGATCGCGCCGAGCCACCCCGGGTTGTAGCCCAGGGAGAGAATGTAGAGAGGGACGAGGACAATGACCGCGCCGAGCGACAGGCTGTAGGCGGTGGTCTGGGCGTAGAGCGCGGCCTCGGCGGCGCGGGCGCGGGGTAGGGGAGTCATCGCCGGAACGGCGCCGCCCGGCGCGGGCCTAGCTCTGCCGCGCCTTCAGGTCGTCGACGGTCTCCCGCAAGGTCTGCACCTCGCGCCGGAGCGCTTCCAGTTCCTTCCGCACCTGCTTGATTTCAACCTCGACGACGGTCATTTCCGCCTTGCTGACCATGCTCCGCTCCTCGTGAATCTGCTAGCTGCTCTTGCCGGTCTGGGCGCCGCCACGGAACGCTTCGCCCTTCGGCAAACGCAGATTGTAACCGTCTTTCGACGCGAACACGGACGGCAGCCGCGCCGCGTCCGCTCCGCATTCCGGGCACTTCGCCGGAGAGCCGGACTCGCTCATGGGCCGGCGCTCCTCGAACTCGGCGCCGCACCCGGCGCATTGGTACTCGTACAACGCCATTGCGCGCTCACCTCCTCCAGCCCTCTCATCTCCCCCACAGGGGGAGACAGGGAATCCTCCAGAGCGCTCCTATAGCCTATCGCGGCGCGCCCCCGTTTGCACCACCGCGCTTGGTATCCTCCGCCCATGGAGTTGCGGGCGGTGTTCTTCGACCTCGACGGCGTGCTCGTCGACAGTTTCGAGGCGAACCTGGCGCTGATGAACGACGCCGCAGTGGCGTTCGGCTATCCGCCCATCGCCCGCGACGCCCTGCGCGCCTGCTTCGGGCAATCCGTGCAGGACGACGTCGAGCGGTTCTACCCCGGCGCGAGCGTCGAGGCCGTGCGCGCCTTCTTCACGGAGCGGTACGCCGACCACGCCGGCCTCGTGGCGGTGCGGCCGGGGGCGCACGAGGCGCTCGATGCCCTGGACGCGCGGGGCCTGCTCTCTGCGGTTATCACGAACAGCCAGTCCTCCACCTCGCGGGCGCTGCTGGAGGCGAAGGGGCTCGTCCCCCACGCCCTCGTGGGCGAGGACGACGTCGCGCGTCCCAAGCCCGCGCCCGACATGGTGTTCCGCGCGTGCGAAGTGCTCGGCGTGCCGCCGTGGGAGGTCCTCGTCGTAGGGGACTCGGCGTATGACCGCGAGGCGGCGGCCGCCGCGGGATGCCTGTTCGCGGGCATCGGCGTGAGCGGCGCCTTCACCATCGCCCACCTGTCGGAGGTCGCCGCAATCGTCGACGGCGCCGGGCCGTCGCGCTAGGCGGGGAAAGCGGCGATGACGCGGTGTTCGGGGCAAGGTTACGTGAGGTTTAGGAACGGCACCACCGTCGCCGCGACCCCAGCGGTGGTCGCGAGTACGGCGCCAACGACGATGAAGAGCCGCGTCCGTGCGGCTTCGCGGCGCTGCTGTTCTTGCGACTCCCCTGAAACGGCCAGCAGGGCATGGATGTTGCTCTGGATCTCTTGCGCAGTGGAGAGCAACCTCTCAATGCGCTCTCCGGACGTCTCTTGGGCAGTTCGCAAAGCGCTGAAGCTGGCGGACGCCTGTTGCTGCGCCTGCTGAACCGCATCAAGCAGCTTCTGTGTCTCCCGACCCACAGAGAGCAGCCCTTGCAGGGCGCTAAGGACGTTCGCAGAGTTGACGGACGCCTCCTGCTGCGCCCGCTGAACCGCGTTCAACAGTTCCGGCATCCCGATCTGTTGCATCGACGTAGCCACCTGCCCAACTTGGGAGGCGATGCCCGTGTACTGGGTTGTCGCGTCAAATAGCCCGCGGGAAGCTTGGGCAAGGTCGTTGCTCACCTGGTTGTAACTCTTGACCACCTTCTCCAGCTCTTGGAGTTCCTGAACCAAGTCGCTGGCTCTTTCCACCAGACTCAGAAATGACTGGCTAATGTTGCTGCTTGTCACGATACGCCTCACTGATAAGTCTGGTAGACCTGACCAAGTGCTGTGCTAGAAACAGGGCAAGCGGCGCGGCCATCTCCTCCGGGATACGCTCCATCAGCAATCGAGCCATCTCGACGCTAAGGGAATCGTCATCCGCTATGGCATCGACGATCTGAAAGCCTGCCTCTTCACCTGTTCGGTTCGCCGCGTTAACACACTGGGCGAGGGTGTCGGCGACTAACTCCTGATCAGTAACCCTGTATCTAGTGAGGCTCGCCAGTGCCGCTCTGAAGCTATCTCTGACCACTTCCCAGTCGGTATTGCGGGCCAGTGCTTCGGCTACACCGCGAAGGAGCAGTAGCCCTGGCTGGTCCGGGTAGGACTCTAACAACCGGGCCGCCGCGCCCCGCAGGGAATCGGCAGCTGTAGGCGTGTCTGCTTGATCCAAAGCATTGTGGATGGCGTTGAGTCCGCCGTAATCCGAGGCGACGACTTTGTCCAGCGGATCGTCGAACTCTGACCACTCAAGATGGCGGAGGACGCGCGCCCTGAGAACCTCTCCGCCTCCATTCACACTTGCTGCGGCGTCCTGAGCGGCCTGCAGCATCTCGTACAATGCGCGCCTCCGCGCCTGCTCTACGTGGTCATAGACAAACTGAATGAGCATCCCTCCCGCATGGATGACGAAGTCCATGTAGGGCAAGTCAAGTTGCCGCTCCAGATCCTCTCGGATCCCGAAAACCAGTGCCGATTGGTAATCGGAAACGTACGCACAAAGATTGTCGACCATATCGCTATGGCTTACCCCAGCAAGGTGGACGACAAACTCCCCCTTGGCGTGGTCCTTTTCATAGTCGTCGATGACGCCCAGGATCGAAAGCCGGTGCAGAGCTTTCTCTATATCTGTGTCGTCGTCTTTTCGTCTCTTATTCCAAATGAGCCTCGACGAGCCGTGTTCTCCGATTCTCTCCAAGCCGCGTGCGACTCCGGCGAGGCGCCGCAGCTCCTCCTCGATGCTCTTGAAAGATTGCGTATGGAACCAGAGCGCCTGATGGAGGTCGTCTTGCCGGTCGCGGGACAACTCGTCCAGCGTACCGACAATATCCTTGATGGATACGTCCGGGTTGAGCAGGCGAGCCGAGCCGTCGTAGACGGCGAACACAACCGCGCATACCGCTCGCTCTTGGTCTCTGCCGGCGCGGCCTGATTCCTGGTAGAAGGACTCAATGGAATGCGGCAACCCGAAATGGACCGTGCCGCGCACGTTGGGCTTGTCTATCCCCATACCGTAGGCGCTCGTGGCTACGAGCAGCGGCAGAGCGTTGTGCTTGAAGTCTCTTGCTGTGGTCTTCTTGGCAGCGTTCCAGTCTCCTGTCACGCCTCTCGGAGCGCTGCCGCTGTACGTGCCGACCCTCGCAGGGAGGCGCTTGCGCAGACGACCGGCAACCGCCTCCGTACCTGTGAAGTCATTGATGGTGGAGGTGAAGACAATGACGGAGTTTGTGTCAAAGCCTGACGGCCTGTAGAACTCTTGTTCCGAAAGTCCCCACTCGTCGGGCAGCGCCTCGAGAAAGCCGTCCAGAGTGGAGTCCGATTGCCCCACGCGCGCTTGCCTTACGGCGAACTCCAGTTCGGGCCGGTCAAAGCTCTTCGGCGTAACGAGCGCCCGGAAGTCCCGGATATTCAGGTCCAACTGCATATCCTTCAGCACTATCCTGCTCGCCGTCCCGGTCAGAGCCACCACTGGTGGAACAGCGCCGTGCGCCGTGCAGTACTCCCGCGCATTCCGGCCAAGCCTGAGGTAGGCCGTTCGGAAATCATGCCCCCACTCGGACACGCAGTGCGCCTCGTCGATTGCAATCTCCGAGATGGGCACGGACTGTGTCAGAGCGAGGAGCTCGTCACGGAAGGTCTTGATCTGAAATCGCTCCGGCGCTACGTACACGAACAGGTACTGGCCCATCCGTTCGCTGGTGGCGTCCCGCGTCTCCCGGTCCACTGCGCTCGATATCTCCAAACACCGGTCAATCCCCACCTTGGCCAGGTTGTCGATTTGATCCTCGATTAGCGAGATGATCGGGTCGACCACAACGCAGCAGCCCGGGCGCAGCAGCGCGCTCAATTGGAAGGCAATCGATTTTCCTCCGCCTGTCGGCAGCAGCACGATGGAATCGAGCCCGCGCAAGGTGCGGTCGATGGTCTCCCACTGCCCCTCGCGGAAGTCGTCCTTCCGAAACAGGTACTGGAGGAAGTACCGCGTGTCCTCACGGTCAGGCGTTTCGGCATTCATCGGGATAGCGTTCGGGCGAGGGGCCGCAACCTTGGCGGGGAAACAGATGTCCCGCACGGAGAAGCGAGGGGCCTGTGCGTCCGCCCGTGCGCCATCGCCGAATGAGAGCACGATGTCCGGCGCAGTTGCGTCCATTTCGACGGTTACGGCGATTGGTTCGAAAGCCCTCCCGTACAGCTTCCGCACCCGCCGCACGAGTTCCGCGCAGTCTTCCGCAGCCGTCTGCACAAGAGCAAGCGCGAGGTCTGGATCCACCAACCCTGATGCCGGTGGTTCGAAGCCGACGCGCCACGGGCCTTCCACCGGGAGCCAGCCGCCAAGCGCCGCCTCAACGAGCGTGACTTGCACCTGGTGGGTCAGCTTGCCGAGCCGCACCGGGAGAGTCAGCGCGTTGTCCGCAGGCGAGCCCTGCTGGCGGATGGCGGTCTCCTTCCGCGCTCTGTCGAGGTTCGGTCCCTGCCCTTCCCGAACCTCCCTCACGGGAACCCTGATGACGCGGATGGCCATTTGCGCCATCTCAGCAAGTTCGCGGTCGCGTGCGGCATCGGCCTCCCTAGATTGCTCATGCTGCTTGCCGTCGACCTCAATCACGACCGCGTCCCCGCCGGGGCCCGCCAGTAGAAAGTCGACGCGGCGCTCATCTCCTGCTCCGCGCCGTCCTGCAAGCAATGATGCGAAGCTGACCTGCTCAACGATGCTCCACTGCGAATCCAGGTTGTGGAACCACTCGGAGAACTGCCGCTCCTCGTCGCTGTCAAACGCTTCCGGCTCGTACGGGCACGTCGGCTCCGCAGCGACGGTGCGCAACACCGTTTCGACTTCCCCTGTCCGAAACGCGTCCAGTTCACTGTGCGCCCGGATGAAGTCTTCAATCGCCGGAGACGCGTAAGACAGTGTCCCGCGCGTCAGCAATTTCTCGACGATGCCCAGCAGCGTGCGCTCGTCCTGTGCAAGCCGCACTCCGGGTTTGGGACGCGGGAACTCCAGCCGCCACTGGGATGTCAGCGCCAGCGCTTCCGGTGGTGCCTGCGCAACGTATGCGGCCTCGACAATGCGGTCCGCTTGTTGATTCGACTGGAACGCCCGCACCTGGTTACCGGCGACAGATGTCCGCATCCCCACTTCGTGAGGAATGGCCCACCGCTGGGCGGGGGAGTCTGCAGACTGCGTCGTGGCTCCGTCGGACTCTATGTTCCGGGTTCCCCTGCAACGCGGGTACTCGGAGCAACCCCAGAAGTCACTCCCGGCCCATTGGCCCTGCCTGGCAGTGCGCCGCACCATCGGCTTTCCGCATTCAGGGCAGAGTGGGCTATTGTTCCGGTTCACCATCTCTCAGAACGCGCTCGCTGGAGTGAGGGTCGATAGGAGAGATTACCACACCACCGAGCGCCCAAAAGGCAGAGAGGCATACCGGGCAAAGGCGTGCGGGATTCGCCCATTGTCCCATCCCCAACCAACTGCCTACCTATCCGAGGAAGCGCTAGGCGGGGAAGGCCGCGACGACGCGGTTGACGCCGACGTCTACGCGCTCGCCGATGTCCCCTTCGGTGTGGAGGCCCGCGACGATCGAGAGCTCCTGCCCGGAGTCGAGCCGGACGGTAATGGCCTTGTACGCCCCCCGGAACTCGATGGCCGTGATGACCGCCTCGGCGGACGGCCCGGACTCAGGGCGGAGCCGGATGCTCTCCGGCCTGATGGAGACCTTGACCGGCCCGGCGGGCGGATGCGCCCCGCCGACTGGAAGGGCGCCGAGAACGCACTCGACGCGCCCGTCAGCGTACCGGCCGTCCAGCACGTTCGTCTCGCCGAAGAACTCCGCGACGGCGAGAGATTCGGGGTAGAAGTACAGGTCCTGCGGAGCCCCTGCCTGCCTGATCGTATGGTCGATCATCACGCCCACGGTGTCGGCGATGGTCATCGCTTCCGCCTGGTCGTGGGTGACGATGACTGCGGTCTTGTGGGCCTCCTGGAGGATCTGGCGCACCTCGGCGCGGACGCGCTGCCGCAGCACCGGGTCGAGGTTGGAGAACGGCTCGTCGAGGAGCACGACGCTGGGGTTGGGCGCGAGGGCCCGTGCAAGCGCGACGCGCTGCTGCTGGCCGCCGGAGAGCTGGTGCGGCATACGGTGCGCGACGCCGGAGAGCCCCACCCAGTCGATCACATCGTCGACCGTCCGCTCACGGTGAGGCCCGCCAGCGACGCCGAAGGCGACGTTCCGCCGCACGTTGAGGTGGGGGAAGAGGGCGTAGTCCTGGAAGATCATGCCGACCCTGCGGCGTTCGGGCGGCGTGCACTTGCCCGGGCTCGCGACGGTCTCGCCTCCGATGGCGACGGAGCCCGCGTCGGGGTTCTCGAAGCCGGCGATGACGCGGAGCGTGGTGGTCTTGCCGCAGCCGCTGGGGCCGAGCAGCGCGAAGATTTCCCCGCGCGGGACATCGAAGGAAAGGTCGCAGACCGCAGGCGTCTCGCGGAACGACTTGGAGATGTGGTCGATGCTGACGGCGGGAACGGCGAGGTCGCTCTGCGCGGCCTCAGACTCTTGCGCGAGCACGGTGAACATGGCCACACGATACGTGCAACCGAACGAATTTGCAACGTGCGTACGAAGTCAGTGGTCTTTGCGCCCTGAGCCTTCGGCGTCGCGCAGGCGTCGGTCGAGTTCGAGGCTAATGAGGCCGTCGCGCAGCGTCCGCGCTCGCCGCTCGTAGTCGTCGCGCGTGATTTCGTGGTTCTCGTACGCCTCGGCGAGCGCGCGCGCTCGCCGCACGAGTTCCTCCCGCGCGGCTCCCGGATCGGCGTGGGCCGTTCCCCGCCGGGTCGCGGCGGCGATGAGCAGCGCGGCTGCCGCGACGGCCACGGCGCCGGGGACGGCGTACCGCACGTACCACGCGCCGGCGGAATCGAGCGCGCTGTCGAGGCTCGACTGCACGGGAAGTCCGGAGACGTGGAGTTCGACGAACTCGGCGGGCGCGACGTCCTGACTTTCGAGGAGGCGCAGCCGCCGCCCGTTCAACTCCGCGACGCCGAGGTCATCCAGGCGAGGAGAGGCGAGGGACGCCACTTCCTCTGGCGCGACGAACCGGAACGATTCGGCCCCGAAGCGCATCGTGCGCGAGAGGTCGAGCTCCGCGTCGTCGTAGTTGAGGCGGTAGACGAACTCGAACTGGTGCGGCTCGCCGGGCGTGGGCACGATGGGCGTGGTGAGCGCGAACCCGCGGTCGACTTCGAGCACCTGCCCGCCGACGAGGTTCGACTGCACGTCGAGGTTGTACGCGTTCGGGGGCAGGGCGAACCGGAGGAAGCTCATCATCGCCGGCCCCTCGGCGTTCTGGTCGGGGACGAGGGTGAGGCTGCTGTCGTTGCGGACGATGGCGCGCTCGAGGATTTCGATGAATCCCTCCTCGGGGTCGGCGCCGGCGACGATGACGGTGTAGCTTTCGACGGCGAGCACCGACGTGTCGTGGGTGGAGTCGTACACGGTGAGGACGACGGGTTCGCCGAGTTCATCCGAGCCGCGAATCTCCGAGTAAACCGCGCCCTGGTATTCGACGCGGAAGAAGTACGTGCGGGCCGGAGCGAGCGCGGCGTCGAACGCGAACGCGCCGTCGGGCCCGGGCGTGGCGCTATGTTCGGCGAGGGACGTGACGCCTTCGAGCACGTTGAGGGAAACGCGGACGCCTGTCGGGTCGAAGCCGGATCCCTCGACGCCGTGGACGACCCTCCCGTCGATGCGGACGGTCTCGGGCTGCTGGGCGTGGGCCGCGAGCGGCGCCAGCAGCGCGAGCAGGATGGCCGCAGCCGGCCAGACGCGCCTCATGCGTCGCGCTCCGCCCCCGGCTGTTCCGGCTGCGCGAGCAGCGCGCTCAACTCATCGTCGACGCTGCGCTCTATGTCGCGAACGGCGCTCTGGACCTGCTGCTGCTCGCGAACGAGCTCGGCGGCGCGGAGCCGGGCGGCGCGCAGTTGCCGTTCGTACTCTTCTTCCGAGAGGACGCCGAGGAACCGCTCCTGCTGGAGGACGCGCAGTTCTTCGTAAACGCGCTCGCGGGCTCGGCGGATGCTCTCGGCCAGCTCCTCGGCGGGGTCGCGCCGCGCGCCGCCCCCCCGCCGTGCGGCCCAGAATGGGTAGGCGAGCGCGGCGATAACGGCGAACGCGAGCAGGGTTACGACGGCGACGGTCATGGGGCGGAAGCGGCGGCGCCTGCGCCCGGAGGGGGCGCGTAGGCGAAGGCGCGGCGGCGCGACGGCCACAGGGCGACGACCGTGCCGAGGATGACGAACGGGCCGGCTACCCACATCCACCACACCATCGGGTTGACGAGCAGCCGGAAGGCCGCGGTCGCGCCGTCCGGCTGCACCTCGCTGAAGATGACGTAGAGGTCCTCCGCGGGGGTGGAGCGGATGGCCGCGCGCGTCGAGAGCATCGAGAACGAGGGGTAGACGCCGTGCCAGGCGCCCATCGCGCCGAGGTCTTCTCCGCCGCGCGTCACGCGCAGGTCGGCGACGCGCTCGGTGCGGTCGGTGAAAGTCTGGGTGCGGATGCCCGTGAACTCGACCTCATAGGCGCCGATCGTCGCGCTCTCCCCCACGCTGAGGAAGACGTCGCGCTCGAGGTTGTAGAACGACGAGCCGATGACGCCGAACGCGAGCATGACCACGGCGAGGTGAGCCACGTAACCCCCGTAGCGGGGACGGTTCGACGCCACCAATTGCGCGAACGCCGCGGGGAGCGACGCGCCCGTCGAGCGACGGCGGGCGACCGCGCCGCGCGCCCATTCCTGCAGCACCGACACGGCGACGAGCGTGCTGACCGCGACGCCGATGAGCACCACCGGGTGCGTGATGCGGAAGAGCAGCGCCGCCGCCGCCGTGAGCGCCAGCGTCGCCGCCACGGGAAAGGTGAGCGCCCGCCGCACCGACGCCCACGTCGCGGAGCGCCAAGGCAACAGCGGCCCGACTCCCATGAGGAAGATAAGCGCGAGCATCAGCGGGCCGTTCACCCGGTTGAAGAACGGCTCGCCGACCGTGATGGTTGTCCCCGTGGCGAGTTCGGAGATGAGCGGGAAGACGACGCCCCACAGCGTGACGAACGCGATGCCCAGCAGCAGCAGGTTGTTCACGAGGAAGGCCGTCTCGCGGGAGAGGGCGGACTCCAGGTTGGAGGAGCTGCGCAGCGCGGTCATCCGGTAGAAGAAGAGGGCGAACGACGCAACGGCGACGACTCCCAGGAACATCAGGAACACCCAGCCGAGCGTCGATGCGCCGAACGAGTGAACGGAGGGGACGGGCCCGCCCCGGTTGATGAAGATGCCGAACGCGCCCAGCGTGAAGCTGATGTTCACGAGGGCGATGTTCCACATGCGGAACATCCCGCGCCGCTTCTGCACCATGATGGAGTGGATGAACGCGGTGAGGGCGAGCCACGGCATGAACGCGGCGTTCTCCACCGGGTCCCACGCCCAGTAGCCGCCCCATCCGAGGATGGTGTACGCCCACCACGAGCCGATCAGCAGCCCTATAGCCAGCAGCGCCCACGCCACGATTCCCCACGTGCGCCCGGCGTCCACCCAGTCGTCGTCGATGCGTCCGGAGACCAGGCCGGCGATGGCGAACGAGAACGGGACGGCGATGGCGATGAGCCCCGTCATGATGAGTGGCGGGTGGATGAACATGCCGGGATGCGTGAGCAGGGGGTTGATGCCGATGCCGTCGATGGGCGGGGCCGCCAGCGTCGCGAAGGGGTCGGCGAGAAAGAGCATGACGGCGAGGAAGAAGACGAGGATGAGCATGAGCACGCCGTTGGCGTAGGGCCGCAGCGCGCCGAGCCTGCGCGGCGTCAGCGCCATCGAGACGGACGCCATGCCGCTGAGGGCGAACGCGACGAACAGCAGCGAGCCCTCGTTGCCGGCGTAGAACGCGACCCACGTGTAGGCGCGTGGCATTGCGAGGTTGCTGTGCTCGGCGACGTACCGGATGCTGAAGTCGTTCTGCAGGAACGCGACGACGAGCGCGGCCACCGCCACGGACAACGTGAGCGTGGCGAAGTAGTTCGCCTTGCGGGCGCTCTCAGCCGCGGCCTCGTGCCGCCGCTTTGCGCCCACGAACGAGGCCGCCGCGCCGTACAACGCCAGAAGCAGCGCGATGAGGATCGTCGCCGAACCGAGGTTAGCCATGCCCGCCGCCGCGCGCCCCCGGCGAGTCGTTCGCCATCTCCCGGTCGACGATGTCCAGGTACGGCTCGAGGCCGGCGTCCCCCGTCGCTGCGGGTTCGGCGGATGCGCCGGGCCGCCTCCGCAGGCTTCGTACGGCGAGGGCGACGGCTGCGCCGCCGAGCAGGAGCGCGGCGGGAGGGACCGCCCACGCGGCGAGCGAGAACCCGCGCGTCGGCGGCGACGCTAGGATCTCCTCGCCGTACGCGGTCACGAGCAGGTCGATGATCTCGTCGTCGCCGGTGCCGCCGCGCAGCTGCTCCCGGATGGCCTGGCGCATCGCCCTGGCGACGGGGGCGTTGGACTGGTCGATGGACTGGCCGGCGCACTGGGGGCACATGATGGCGCCGTAGAGCCGCTGGGCGCGCTGGTCGAGTTCCGGCGGAAGTTCGTCGTACGACTGGGCGCGCGCGGCGCCGGCCGCCGCCATCGCGGCGATCAGCGCCAGGGCGAGCATGAGGGCCAGGCGGCCGACTCGAACAGGGGAAGATTCCAACGCCACACCGCCCTCATGTTACCAGCAGCGGCGAAGACCCGTGGGGGCTACAGCTGCCCGCGGAGGCCGAGGAGTTCGAGCGTGCGCTCCTCTTCGGGGATCGCGTTGATCGCGTCGAGCGCGGCCTGCCGCTCGGCGACCGTAGCATCGATGAGCGTAACGAGCGCCCAGCGGTCGGTCTCGGAGAGCAGGCCCTCGAAGGCGGGCATTGCCGCGAACCCGCCGGAGATGGAGCCGTAGGCGTTGCCCGGCGTAAGCTCGG
>DAOUKL010000006.1:0-7252 GCA_034421335.1 Dehalococcoidia bacterium
TCCCAGATCCGCTTGTTGTACAGCGTCCCGTTCCCGGAGAAGTACGTCTCGTCGTCCGAGTACCGGCTGCGGAACATGAAGTCGTTGTTGAAGATGAAGTCGGTGTCCCGGAACAGCCGCATCATCGGCGGGGCGTTGGTGGTCGCCATGTAGCGCACCTTCTCGTCGCCGGAGCCGTTGAAGTGCTGGTACCAGGAGTTCAGCGGGATCGTGAACAGCGAGCCGGTTCTCCACTCGAACGTCTGCTTGCTGTCCTCGTCCATCCAGACAGTGGTGGCTCCCCGGCCCTGCACGATGTAGAAGTTGATCTCGTACATGTGGTGCTCGGGCTCGGACTTGCCGCCGGGCCTGATGTCGACCACGTGCAAGTCGTTGGGGAGCAACGCGTTGTCGATGTGGACAACGGCGCCCTCGCCGCCCTTGCGCTCCCACGGCCCGACCTCGACCTCATGCCAGTTGGGGATGTAGAAGGTCTTGTGGACCATGACGCCTTCGCTCTCAAGCCAGTCCTCGTAGGCGTCGGGGACGCGGAAGTCCTGGAGGCCGGTTGGGGTCTCCGCGACCTTCATGTCGGTGCCTTGCATAACCATAGCGGTCGCCTCCTCAGCGAGATGGCGCGAGCCTATCGCAAAGGGAGCGGCCGCACAAATGGGCTGCATGAATCAGGCCCTCCCCTGACGTGGGGAGGGCCTTCTAATCGGACGTTGTGGGGCGCGGGGCGTCTAGGCGAACATCTCCACTTCGCGCTGGCGGGGACCGTAGCCCTGCCAGTAGTGGCCGTTCTCGTAGTCGTAGCGGCCCTGCAGGAAGTCCCCTGACTTCTGGCTGCGGATGATGACGGCGACGGTCTCCTCGCCGAGGCTGCGCTCGGCGTGGATCTCGTAGGGGCGGACCAAGTCGACGTCGCCCGGCTCGACCTTGAAGTTGCCGACCTGCTCGATCTTCACATAGTCGTCGCGGCGCTCGACGCCCTCCGCTGGGACGTAGCGTTCGATCATCTCGTGCCCGACGAGCACGCCGTAGAGCGTGTAGATGTGGGCGTGGTCGTGAATGCCGCGCCATTTCGAGTTCTGGGTCGTCCTGACGGGCGCGGAGGTGGGGTCGCGCTTGAGGGCGTTGACTACGAAGCCGAAATCCGGGTCTTCGTAGAAGAGGAGGTTCTCGGCGCGGTCGGTGAAGACGTTGACGGGCCATCGCTTGGAGGCGGCCTGCACGTCCGGGTCGGCGAGGAGCTCCTTGAGCGCGGGGGCGAGCTGCGTCCAGCGCTTCTCCTCGTCGGGTTCTGCGGCGAAGAGTTCGCGGGTCTTCGTGATGAAGCGGTCGAGCGCGGTCTCGGTCTGCACGGTGGTCATGGCGTTCTCCTTGCGTGCATCTTCGTTCGCCCTTCCCACACCGGGGATTCGGGGCGAGATTCCCGCCTGCGCGGGAATGACGGAACTCACACGGCGGCTTTGACTTCCTCGAGCTTGTAGAGGCTGGCGCAATTGTCCCACAGGATCTTGCGCTTGTCGTCGTTCGAGATGCCGAGATTCAGGAAGCTGGAGACGGCCTCGGGGTACCGGGAGTCGCCGTGGGGGTAGTCGGTTGAGAAGACCATCTTGTCGCCGCCGACCCAGTCGATCGCGTACTTGGCGGGCTCCTCGTCGGGCTCGATGGAGATCCAGCACTGGCGCTTGAAGTACTCGGTGGGGGGCATCGTGAGCTCGGGCACGCACACGTCGGCCTCGCGCTCGTAGGCCTCGTCGAGGCGCCAGAGGAGCCACGGGGCCCACGCGCAGTTGGCCTCGAGGAAGGCGGCGCGGAGCCGCGGGTGGCGCTCCAGCACCCCGCCGCCGCAGAAGCTGGCGAGGGCCATCATCTGCTCGACGGGCTGGGCGAAGACGCGGCGGAGCATGAAGTTGGGGGTGAAGTGGTCGCCCACCTGCCGCGCGCCCGAGGAGGAGGACTCGTGGAAGCCGATAGTGACGTCGTTCTCTTCGAGCGCGCTCCACAGCGGGTCGAAGAACGGGTCGTCCCAGGGCTGCGCGGTCATCTTGTTGGAGCGCATGAAGACGGCGCGGAAGCCGAGCTCCTTGACGGCGCGCTCAACCTCGGCGACGGCGTCGTCCATGTCGAACGGGGAGATCATAGCGGCGCCGATGAGGCGGTCGGGGGCGGGCTGGCAGAAGTCGTACAGCCAGTCGTTGTAGGCGCGGGCCAGCGCCGCCGCGAACGGCGGGTCCATGTTGGGCTCGGCGAGGGTGTGGAGCCCGCGCGTGGGGAAGAGGATTGCGACATCCAGTCCTTCGACGTCCATCGCCTCCAACTGCACCTCGGGGGACCATCCGCGTTCGGCGTGGGAAGCGTAGAGCTTCTGGTTACGCTCGTAGTTATGGCCGCCGGCCTGGTTCGGGCTGCGCGACTGCTCCTGCGGCGTTGTCCGCTGAGGCGCGCCCCATGGCCTGCCGTCGGGGTGGACGGTGCGGAGGTCGCGGACGTTCGCCGAGAGAACGCCGACCTGCGCGTAGTCGCGGTACTTCTTGTCGGTGTAGCGCTGCCAGAGGTCCGGCGGCTCCATGATGTGCATGTCGCTGTCGATGATCTTGTAGCCGTCCTTCGCCATAGTGTTCCTCCTAGGCGGGTTCGCCGTTGGGCAGTATGACCGCGACCATGGCTTCGAGGGTTTCGTGGGCCTCGAAGCCGTCGTTCACGTCTTCCAGCGCATAGCGGTGGGTGATGAGTTCCTCGACGGGCCGGTCGACGATGGTCTGCATAGACTTGAGCGACCGTATGATATGCCGGGGAGCGGCGGAGACAACACCCTGCACGCGGATGGCTTTGCGGGTAAGCAGCGTGGGGTTCGAGGGGAGCGGGCCGTAGTCAGTCCACTGGCCTATCACGAGGTAGCGCCCGCCGAAGCGCACCATCTCGAGGCCCTCCTGGTAGGCGGTGAGTCCACCGGACGCCTCAATGACGAGGTCTGGCCCGCGCCCGCCGGTGAGCTCCTTGACGCGCTCGACGCGGGACTCGGGCGTGGGGAAGTCGGCGAGGTCAACGGTGTCGGACGCGCCAAGGCGGCGCGCGAGGGCGAGGCGGCTCTCCGGAGCGCCGACGACGATGACGCGTCCGGCGCCGGCGATGAGGGCCTGGTTGAGCGATCCCATGCCGATGGGGCCGGAGCCCTGCACGACAACGGTATCGGCGGCGTTGACGCCGCCAACGCGCTCGACGCCGTTGAGCGCGGTGTGGTTGCCGATGACGCTGAGCAGCGCGCGCTCGTTCGAGAGGTCGTCCGGCACGCGGAGCAGCCACGGCGTCGCGGAGAGTTGGAGGTACTGGCCGAAGCCGCCGCGCAGGTGCGGGGGAGGGTCGGACGGGATCATGCCGTAGGAGCGGGACGACTCGCAGCCCTCGCCGAGCGCGCAGCGGTAGCAGCGGCCGCACGGAGCGTCGCGGAATATGACGCGGTCGCCGACGCTCAGCGGATGGCCGAGGACGTCGGTGGTGATTTCCGAGGAGAGTTCGGCGAGGACGCCGACGTTCTCGTGGCCGAAGATCATGGGGGCGGGAGTGCGGTCGAGGTGCGCGGCGTGGACGTCTGTGCCGCAGATGGCGGCCATCTGCATCTGGACGAGCGCGCCGCCCTGCTCGATGGGCAGCACGGGGAACTCCCGGACTTCGAGAGGCCGGTTGGCTCCGACGAACACCGCCGCCTTGCACGTATCCATCACAATCGCCCTCCCGTGCGGCGAGACGCCGCTAACGTATGCCCGCCGGTGGCGGCTGTCAAACCCGGGGGGCGTTAGTGGCTTGGCTCGTGGTTCGACAGGCTCACTTCCTGTCTGGGAGCCGCCGTATGGACGCCCTAGATGTCTGGTCATATAATGCGTCCACCTTGGGGAGGCGGTGATGAAGACGATTGGGGCCGCAAAGTTCAAGGAGCAGTGCCTGGCGCTGTTGGACCAGCTGGACGCCGACGGCTTGGTGGTGACGAAGCACGGCAAACCCGTAGCCCGCGTCGTTCCGTACGAGAGTCAGGACGCCGACCTGATAGGCAGTTTGCGGGACAAGATCAGCATCACTGGAGATGTCTTCACAACCGGCCTCCAGTGGGACGCCGATGCTCAATCTTGACACCCACATGCTGCTGTTCGCGCTGAAGGGCGAGCTTCAACCGGCTGAACAGAGCCTGCTGGCCGACAACCGGTGGTCGGTCTCGTCTATCGTGCTGTGGGAACTGGCCAAACTGGTCCAACTCGGACGAACGGATCTAGACCTGGACGACCGCGAGACCGTGCGAGTCCTGAGTCGCTTGCACGTTTGGCCGATCGACCTCGCCGTTGCGCGCGCTTCGACCCGTTTGGACTTCAGGAGCGACCCGGCGGACGAGATTATTGCCGCCACCAGCATCGTACACGGCGTTCCTTTACTCACCCGCGACCGCTCCATACGAAGGTCGAAACTGGTCCCACTGGCTTCGTAGTTGTGCCCCGCCATTCTCGCTAAACGGCCCTTCCCCCTGCCCGTTTGGTAGTATGCGGGCGACGAAACCGGAGGGAGCGAGAGCCATGACCAGCCTGATCACCGGAGCGGGACTCGTAGGGACAGCCTATGCGCAGGCAGCGCTGTCGCAGGGCGAGGACGTCGTGTTCTTCGACGCTAGGCCGGACGCGGACTTCATTCGCGCGAAGCTCGGCGGCGCGGAGCACGCAATCGCGCAGGGCGATCTGCGCGACCTTCCTGCGCTGGTGACGGCGATGCAGGCGCACAAGCCGGAGGTCGTCGTGCACACGGCGGGGCTCATCGGCAACAGCGTCGGCAACCCCGTCTACACGGGCATGCAGATCAACGTGCAGGGGACCATCAACGTGCTGGAGGCCGCGCGACTGACGGGCGTGAAGCGCTTCGTGCACGTGAGCACCTACGGGGTGTACGACCGCCGGTCGGAGGCCGGAACAGCCATCACCGAGGACTACCCGCGCGCCGGCGAGGGCAACCCCTACTCTGCGTCGAAGGTCGCGAACGAGCACATCGCGCAGGCGTACGCGACGTACTACAGGTTCGAGCTGGCGTTCGTGAGGCCGGCCAACGTGTTCGGCTACGGCCACTTCCGGGGCGGCTCCGGCGGGGGCATGACCGTGCACAGCGTGGTCGAGGCGGGCTTCACGGGCGAGCCGCTGGTGGTGCCGGCGATCCGCGGCCGGGCGTTCGAGTACGTGTACTGCAAGGACCTGGGGCGGCTCGTGCGGCGCGCCGCGACGGTCCCGCTGTCGGGCGTGGAGGCGTTCAACGGCGGCAACGGGTTCGTCACGACGTTCGAGGAGCTCTGCGAAGCGGTGCGGGCGGTGCTGCCCAACCTCAACGTGACCGTGGCGCAGCCCGACCGTCCTGTCCCGAACGCGACGACGCCGCTGGACATCTCACACTCGAAGGCGATGCTGGACTGGTCGCCAGAGTTCTCGATAGCCGACGCGTTCGCCGACTACGTCGCGGAGATGCGCGCCGCCGAGGGCCGGTAGGGGGCTCGGCGCCACCCTACGGGCGCGCCCTCTCCGCCCTGCGGGCATCTCCCCCACGGAACAGGGGCGAGATTCCTGCTTTCGCAGGAATGACGGAGGGGGCTCGCGCGACCCTCTCCCCAAGCCCTCCCCCTCGGGGGGAGGGTGGACACACGCCGCTACTCTCAGCGCCCCGCCTCGATCTCTTCTGTGGTGGGAGCGCCGGCGCGGCGATGGCCCTGGAGGCTTTCGCGGGCGAAGCTGACCAGCAGCACCGCCGAGAGCGCGTGGAGCGGCGCGAATATCCAGAACGAGGTCCCGGCTGAGAAGAGTGTGGCGGCGACGCCGGCGATGGGGGGCGCCGTAACGGCGCCGAGCTCGCCCGCGGTGCGGCGCATCGCCTGTAACTGCGCGCGAGCGTGGCGCGGCACGAAGTCGTAGGTGTAGATGGTCATCGCGCCCATGGCGAGTCCGTTGGCGAGGCCGACGAGCACGGAGGCGGCGATGATGGCCCAGACGCTCCCTCCGACGGGGTACAGCACGAATCCGATGGTGGTGAGGACTGCGGCGGGCGCCGCAGCCCACTTGCGCCCGAGTTTGTCGGAGATGAAACCGGTGGGCACGATCATCGAGAAGGTGGTGAGCCCGATGAGGGTGAAGAGCATGCCGGTGAAGGTTGCGGAGTAGCCGAGCTCGTCCTGGGTGTAGAGGGGGAGCATGGAGTTGGTGACCTGGGAGCGGAGCATCTGCGCGAAGGTGGCGAAGAAGAGGATGAGGTAGGTGAGGCGGAAGTAGGGGTGTATCTGGGCGACGGCGCCGAAGTTGAAGAAGGGGCCGCGCGCGCCCGCCGTCCGGGTGGACGTTTCGCGGTAGGCGGCCGAGATGACGAAGACGATGCCGGACACGGCGGCGAGGCTCAGGAAGAGACCGCGGACGCCGACGGCGTCGGTGATCACGCCCCCGAGCGCGGGGCCGAAGGCCATGCCGGTGCTGCTGATGCCCATGAGGGCGCTCATCTGACGCCCGCGCTGCTCGCGGCGGACCATGTCGACGGCGGAGAGTTCGCGTCCGAACATCCAGACGCTCTTGCCCATTCCGAGCGTGAACTGCGAGGCGACCATGATGGCGAAACTGGGTGCGTAGGCGGCTGCGAGCGCGCTGAGGGCGGCAAGCAGCGCGCCGCCGACCATCGTGGGCTTGACGCCGAAGCGATCGATGACCGCGCCAGCGGGGATGAGGGTGATCATGCGTCCGGCGAGCTGGACGGTGAGCACCTGCACGGCAAGTGCTCCGGAGACGTTGTAGGCGTCGCCGATGAGGGGCAGCGCGGGAATGACCATCCCCTGCCCCAGGCCCATCAGTATGGAGGGAAAGTAGAGGAAGAGGACAGCCGACCAGAGAGGAGTCGATCCTATCCGCACGGTTGCGTCTCCGCTGTCTGCACGGCGCCGAGCATACGCGCAATCCTACGATAACGCGCATCGCTTGACCGCTAACTCTCTGGGACGGGCCCTCTCTACCTTCAGCATCTCCCCCACAGGGGGAGAAGGGAGGCGCCGGTGGTGGTCGGGGCGCTGGGACTTGAACCCAGGGCCTCCTGCTCCCAAAGCAGGCGCGCTGCCGGACTGCGCTACGCCCCGACGGCGTGACCCGTCCAGTTTAGCAGGGCAACCTCCCCAAAGATTCGGGGCGATATTCCCGCCTTCGCGGGAATGACGGAGCGGGGTGGGAATGACGGGTGGCATTTCCCTTTCCCTACCCTCTCCCCAGGGACG
>DAOUKL010000007.1:0-25067 GCA_034421335.1 Dehalococcoidia bacterium
TGTGCTTGCAGAACGGGCACATGAACACCGCGTGACCCTCCTCCGCGAGCCGGGTCAACTCGCGCGCGCCCCGCGCTGCGCAGCGCGGACACCGGATCTTTTCGTGCGTCGCCGGCGGCATCGCTCCCCCTTCCCCCCGCCCCCTGCCTTCCGCGTCCCCCGCTCTTGCAGGAAGCAGCGACATGTTCTAGCATTCCAACCGTCATGCTTATGACACTATCGCGCCTTGCGCCTTCATCGCGCAACGGGCAACTGTCGCACTGGCGTCAATTCGACCGAGACAACCGCCCCTTGCGGAAACGCCCAACACGTAGAAGGATGCTCGCCATGGCCACCGATCAGATCGACCCCGAAAACCGCCTCGCCTCGTTCTTCCGCGCATGGCTCGACGACAAGTCGATGGCGCCCCTCGCCCTCTCCCGCCGCGCCGGCGTGCCCCACGCCATCCTCAGCGGCCTCTTCAACCACGGCCACACCCCCAGGCCCGTCACCCTCCGAAAACTCGCCGCCGCAATGGGCGTCCCCGTCGGAGAGCTCCTCGTCGTCGCCGGTTACATCACCGAGGAGGAGTACGCGAGCCCCATTCAGGAGACCGACCTCGCGCGCCTCTACGAGATCGGCGACCTCAGCCCCGAGGAGTGGGAGCAGGTGCGCGACTTCGCCCGCTACGTCCGCGGCAAGCGACGCTCCGAGGCCTGACCTTGCGCGCCTTCCAGATGGGACGCGCCCTCGCCAAACGCGAGGGCGTCGACTATGACGCCAAACTCGGGCCGCTGCTCGCCAAGCTCGGCCTCGAGGTCATCCCCTGGCGCTTCCGGGGCCGCGTCCGCGAGGTCATCTTCGAGAACGCCATCGGCGTCGAGGAGACGCTCCCCGCCAACTGGCGGCGGTGGGTCGTCGCCCACGCCATCGGCCACCACGTGCTGCACGCAGGCGCGAGCCTCTACCTCGCCGACTGGCAGTGGTCGAGCCACCGCAAGGCGGAGCGCCAGGCCGAGGAGTTCGCCGCCGGCCTGCTCGTCTCCGCGGCGGCCGCCGCCAACGCCGGCGAGGCCGCCATAGCCCGCCGCTGCGACATCCCCCGCGAGAAGGCCCGCTGGCTCCTCGCCAACCTGCTGACGTAGGCGGACCCGCAGCCCGCTTCGCCTCGGTATACTCCGACCAGACGGGCCGCTGTCAGGAGCCCAAGCCGAGACACAGGGGAGGGGGCGTGGGCAAGTACGAGGCGGTGATCTTCGACCTCTGGGGAACCTTGGTGGACGAGTTAAGGTACCCCGAGGCCAATCGGCTCCTCTACCAGCGGAAGCTGGACGAGACGGCCGATCTGCTCGGCGCGGACCGCAATGGGTTTGCCGAAGCGTGGACCGCGAGCGGGGCCGAGCGCCTGGATGGCCGCTTCCCGTCAACCGGAGCCGCCTTATCGCACATCTGCAAGGGGCTTGGAGTCGAGCCGGGAGAAGAGCGTATCCGAGCCGCAGTTGAAGTGCGTTACGCCTATACACGCGACGCCCTCTCGCCCCGCCCCGGCACGGTCGAGACCCTCTCGACTCTGAAGGACTCAGGCTACAGAACCGGACTGATCAGCAACTGCATGGAGGAGGTCTCCCTGCTATGGGACTCAACCCCCTTCGCGCCGCTGGTGGATGCGGCAGTGCTCTCCTTCAAGGTTGGTCTTGTGAAGCCCAACCCTCGAATCTACGAGATTGCGACCAGAGGGCTCGGGGTCGCCGCCGAGCACTGTCTCTTTGTCGGAGACGGCAGCGACGGCGAGCTCACCGGCGCGTCGAAGGCGGGTATGACAGCCGTGCTGATAAGGGCTCCCTACGACCGAGCGGACGGCGTCCGTGAAGGCTGGGAGGGCCTGACGATATCGGACATCCGCAACGTGCTCGATCTGCTGAATTGACACGGAGATAAGCGTGAGCAGGTACAAGGCGGTGATCTTCGACCTCTGGGGAACCTTGGTGGACGACCTGGTGTATCCCGAGGCCAACCGGCTCGTCTACCAGCGGAAGACGGGCGAACTGGCTGACTTGCTCGGCGTCGACCGAGGCGAGTTCTCGAAAGCGTGGGATGCAACCGGAGCCGGGCGCACGGTTGGCGCCTCCTCAACCGAAGCCGCCCTGTCACACATCTGCAAGGGGCTTGGGGTCGACCCGGGAGAAGACTGCATCCGCGCAGTAGCTGAAACGCGTTGTGCGTACGTGCGCGACGCTCTGTCGCCCCGCCCCGGCACGGTCGAGACCCTCTCGACACTGAAGGACTCAGGCTTCGGGGTCGGGCTGATCAGCAACTGCTCGGAGGAGGTGTCCCGTCTGTGGGACTCGACCCCCTTCGCGCCGCTGGTTTATGCGGCAGTGCTCTCTTTCAACGTTGGTCTTGCGAAGCCCGACCCTCGAATCTACGAGCTTGCGACCAGAGGGCTCGGGGTCGCCGCCGAGCACTGTCTCTTTGTCGGAGACGGCAGCGGCGGCGAGCTCACCGGGGCCTCGAAGGCGGGTATGACAGCCGTGCTGATAAGGGCCCCTTACGACCAGGCGGACGGCGCCCGCGAAGGCTGGGAGGGCCTGACGATATCGGACATCCGCAACGTGCTCGATCTGTTGAGTTGAAGGAGCACGCGCCTGCTGGCGTCCGGCCCCTCCGCCGAAGACGGGGGAGGGCTGGGGAGAGGGTTTGCGCGCGATACGCGCGGGTGAGTTCGACAGGCTTGCCACGAACCGGAGGAGATGGATTCCCGCCTGCGCAGGAATGACGGGTAGGGGCGGGCGACGAAGGCCCTACTCCACCCGCAACGCCACGAAGAACTCGCGGTTGCCCGCGTCTCCCGTGAGGCGCGACGGGCGGACGCCCAGCAACTGCATCCCCTCGCCGATCGCCCACAGGCAGAACGAGCCGACCACCCGCGCGTGCGTGGTCGGCGACCGCACGACCCCACGCGCGCCGACCGCGTCCTTCCCCGCCTCGAACTGCGGCTTCACCAGCACGACCGCAAGACCCGGACGCCGCAGATGACGCAGCGCAGGCGGCAGCGCCAGCCTCAGCGAGATGAACGACACGTCCGCAACCACCAGGTCCACCGGCTCCGGCAGATCGAACGGCTCCCGCGTGTTCAACCCCTCCCGGGACCACACCCGGTCGTCCCGCCGCAGGCGCTCCGCCAGCTGACCGCGTCCCACGTCCACCGCGTACACCCGGCGCGCGCCCCACTGCAGCAGGCAGTCGGTGAACCCGCCCGTCGACGCCCCGACGTCGAGCGCCGTCAGCCCCCGAACGTCGAGCCCGAAATCCTCGAGCGCGCCCGCGAGCTTGTCGCCGCCCCTGCTCACGAACCGCCGCCGCTCCGTCAGCCGGACGTCGGCGTCCGCCGGCAGCAGCTGGCCGGGCTTCTCGACGCGTCCGTTCGGCAGCAGCGCCTCGCCGGCGAGGATCACCGCCCGCGCCGCCTCGCGCGACGGCGCAAGCCCGCGGCTCACCAGCAACACGTCGGCCCGCTCCCGCTTCACTCGCTCAACCTCCCCTCGGCGGGGCAGTATAGACCGGCGCCCCCGGAGGGAGTGTCCGGGCGGGGTGCGATAAACTCAACGGCATGGCGATGACGAATGGCGCGGGCCCGCGCGTGCTGCTGCTGCTCGCCGCGGTCCTGCTCGCCGCGTGCTCCACCTCTCCCAGCAACGACGGCGCGGGCGCCGGACCGGGCGCCACCGGACAGGAACTGTTCGCCGCGAACTGCGCCGTATGCCACGGAGCAGGCGGCGAGGGACAACCCAACTGGCACGTCCGCAAGCCCGACGGCGTGCTGCCGGCGCCGCCGCTGAACGGCGACGGCCACACCTGGCACCACGCGGACGGTCTCCTGTACCGCGTCGTGAGCGGCGGCGGAGCGATCTTCGAAGACCCCGCCAACCCGGGCTTCAAGAGCGGGATGCCCTCGTTCGGCGACCGGCTCAGCCGCGACGAGATCGTCGCCGTGCTCACGTACGTCAAGAGCCTCTGGGGAGACAAGACCAGCCGGGGCTTGCCCATCGCGGAGGCGCAGGCCCAGGCGAGCGAACTCGACCCCTTCCCTCCGCCCGGTGGGTAGACCCACCATTCCCGCGCGCCTGCCCCGTCATTCCCATGCGCCTGATTCGTCATTCCCGCGCAGGCGGGAATCCATCCGGCCCCCTCCCCCGAAGACGGGGGAGGGCTGGGGAGAGGGTTTACGCGCGACAGCGCGGTCTCCTGACCTCTCCCCTCGCGCTTCGCGCTCGACCCTCCCCCCTCTTGTGGGGAGGGTGGGATTGCGCCCCTTCCCCCGAAGATGGGGAAGGGCTGGGAGAGATGCCCCGAAGGGGTCAGAGCGGGCGAGCGTCCGAAGCCTGCGTTTGACACTCTTGGCGCCGCGCAAGTATACTGACCTCTCGGATATCGCCCCGGATTTGGAGATTTCTCGTCGTGCCGAAGCGCACCTGGCAACCCAAGAAACGACGCCGTCAGCGGCGCCACGGCTTCATGGCCCGCATGCACACTCCCGGCGGCCGTCGAGTGCTGAGCGCGCGGCGCCTCAAGGGCCGCCGGCGGCTTTCGGCCTAGACGCCTCCGGAAAGGCGTCCAACCTTATGCCAGCCCAGACCATCCGGCGAGACCAGCGCATCCGTCGGTTCCGCGACTTCCAGACTCTGCGCAAAAGCCGAACCGCCCGGGCGCATCCTCTCATCGCGCTTCGCGCAGCCCCCAACGAACTGCCCTACGACCGCTTCGGATTCGTCGTCTCCAAGCGCGTCTCCAAGCTCGCCGTCGTCCGCAACCGCGTCCGGCGGCGCATGAAGGAGGCCGTGCGCCGCTTCCCCTGGGGCGAGGGATGGGATCTGCTCATCATCGCCCGCGCCGGCGCCGACTCCGCAGCCTTCGCCGACCTGCAGGACGCCATCGAGCGGCTCTCCGTCCGGCTTGGCCTGCTCCCCAAGCAACCCAAAGCGGCCCGGGGAGGCGGCGATGCGTAAGGCCGCCGTCGCCGCCATCGGCGTCTACCAGCGCGCGCTCTCGCCCTACATGCCCGGCGCGTGCAGGTACGACCCCACCTGCTCCCACTACGCGCAAGACGCCATCCGCCTCCACGGGCTCCCGAGGGGCGGCTGGCTCGCCGCAAAGCGGCTGCTCCGCTGCCATCCCTGGGGCGGCATGGGCTACGACCCCGTGCCGGAGCGGGCCGCCAACCACGAAAACCGCGTCGGCCACGGCTCCCTGTAGCCGTTGGCCGGCCGCTCCCGCGCGGGCGACACGCGCCCCGCCGCGGGAGGCAAGGATGCACAGTTGAATCGCACCCGTTCCCGCCCCGTTGCGCTCAGGGGCCCAATGCTGGCGCTCATCGTTCTGCTCTGCGCCGCCCTCGTCGCCGCCGGCTGCGCCCAGAACCGCAGCGCCGCCACGCAGAGCTGGTCCGGCCTCGCCGGGGACGGCGACTCCCTGTTCGTCGGGACCAGGGACGGCAAGCTCATCCAGCTCTCCGCCGACGCCGGCCTCGCGAGCTACGCCCCCTACAGCGTGCCCGAGGCTATCGACGGCCAGGGATTTCCCGCCCTGTACGGAACGCCGGCCATCGACGGCGACCGCGTCGTCGTGGGCGCCTACAACGGCGTCGTCGTCTCCCTCAGAGCCTCCGACCTCAGCGCGCCCCTCACCTTCGAAATCGACGGCAACAGCCTCACCAAGGGCATCGCCGGCTCCGTCGTGGCCGCCGACGGCGTCCTCGTCGTAGCCGCCTCGGAAGACGCCGACCAAGGCAGGCTCTACGTCCTCGACAGGACCTCGCTCACCGAGAACTGCCGCTATCCCGCCCGCAACGAGGAACCCGTGGGCCAGCTCTGGACGACCCCCGTTGTGCAGGGGGGGATCGCCTACTTCGGCGACCTCAGCCACCACGTCCACGCCGTCGACGTGAGCGACTGCCGGCCGGTGTGGGACCAGCCCGCCGAGCTGGGCGGCGCCGTCGTCGCCCCGCCCGTCATCGCGCGCGGCAGGCTCTACGTCGGCGCCTTCGACCAGGCCTTCTACGCCATCGACCTCGCCACCGGCGGCGCAACCAGGCTGTTCGAGGCCGACAACTGGTTCTGGGCCGGCGCGGCGCACGATGGCGACCGCGTCTACGCCCCCAATCTGGACGGTAACGTGTACGCCTACGACATCGCCAGCGAGCGCGTGGCGTGGGCCTATCCCGGCGAGACCGACGAGCCTATCCTCTCCACGCCCGCCGTCGTCGGAGGCCAGGTCGTATACGCCTCCGACACCGGCGTCATGACCGTGCTGCGCGCCTCCGACGGCGCGCGGCAGTGGGACCGGCGCGTCGGCAATACCGTCCGCGCGCCCATCGCCACCGACGGCGTCCGCGTCTACCTCCACTCCCTCGACGAAACGGTCACCGCCGTCGACCTGCAGACCAAGCAGCTCGCCTGGGAACGCAACCTGGAGAACGTCCGCTAGCAGACAACGCCCGTCTCCCGAAGGGCGGCGGAAAGCACGAGCAGAAGAACAGCGACGATGGAATTTCTAGCGCTCCTGTGGAACGAAGTCATCACCAAGCCGATGACCAACAGCCTGTTGGTGCTCTACGCCGTGCTCGGCGCGAACCTCGGCGTCGCCATCATCGCCTTCACCGTCATCGTGCGCGGCCTCACCTACCCCCTCGTCGTCCGGCAGCTCCGCCAGATGAAGCGGCTCCAGGGACTCCAGCCGCGCGTCCGCGAGATCAACGAGAAGTACAAGGACAACCCTCAACTCCGCGGGCAGGAGACGATGAAGCTCTACAAGGAGATGGGCGTCAACCCCGTCGGGTGCCTCGGGCCCCTGGTCATCCAGATGCCCATCTTCATCGGCCTCTTCTGGGCCATCAACAACGTTCTGCCCTTCACGCCGGAGAACCTTGCGGGGCTCTCCAACAAGCTCTACGCATGGCTCCCGTTCCTCGACACGGTCGTGCCCGTGAACCGCGACTTCATCGGCCTCGACCTCGCGCTCGACCCCATGCGCGACGGCAGCATTCTTGGCTTCACTCTCGTCGCGCTCTCTGGCCTCAGCATGTACGTCCAGCAGAAGATGAGCCAGGTGCCCTCGGCCGACCCCTCCCAGCAGAGCACCCAGCGCATGATGCTGTTCATGTTCCCCGTCATGTTCGGGATGTTCAGCCTCTTCTTCCCCCTCGGGCTCGTCATCTACTGGGTCGCCTCAACCCTCATCGGCATAGTGATGCAATATTTCGTTTCCGGCTTGGGCGGCCTCCGGCCCCAGACCGAGCCTGCGGCGCCCGCGCGCTCGCGGCTCGGCCCCACCCTCACCGAAGCCCTGCCGGACAAGGAGCCTGGCGATGGAACAGCCGACAGACCAGAGCCTCGTTCGAACCGCGAAGACCGTGGAGGAGGCGATCGAACTCGCAACCCTCGAACTCGGCGTCGGCCGCGACGAAATCGAGGTCGACGTTCTTAACCCCGGACGCGCGGGCATCCTCGGCATCGGCGCCGAGCCCGCCACCGTCCGCGTTCGCCTCATCGGCGACGACAGCGGCCTTGCAGGCGAGGCCCTCGACGTCGTCGAGCGCCTCCTCGACGCGCTCGACGTCGACGCCTCGCCCACGATCCGCTCCGCCGAACCGGGCCAGCCTCCCGTGATCGACGTCCAGGGCCACGACGCGGGCCTCCTCATCGGACGGCGCGGCGAAACGCTCCGCGCGCTCCAGTTCGTCGCCAACCTCATCCTCAACCAGGGCGAGACCCGCTCCGCAGGCGTCGTAGTCGACGTCGAGCAGTACCGGCAGCGACGCGAGCGGCAGCTGCGCGACCTCGCCCAGCGCATGGCCCAGCGCGCCGTCAACAACGGCTCCAGCGTCAGCCTCGAACCCATGTCCCCCGCCGACCGCCGCATCATCCACGTCGCGCTCGCCGACGTCCGGGGCGTCCGCACCGAGAGCCACGGCGAGGGCAGCCACCGCGCCGTAACCATCACCCCCACCGGCGAGGCGCCTCCCTCCCCCGGCGGCGATCGCGGAGGCCGCCGTCGCCGCCGCTACGACCGCTAGGGGCCGGCGCATGGACTGGCGCAGCTTCTACCGCGTATTCCTTGCCTTCCTGGTTCTCGCGGCCCTCGCTAGCGCCCTCTGGCTCGTCGTCGCTCCGGCGCCATCCCCCGGCGTCGAGATCACCCTCCCCGGAACCGGCGGCGCCGCCGGGCCTGTCTCCGACCCTGACACGAGCGGCGACGTCCCGGACGCGCTTCCCTCGGGCGAGGCGCGCATCAATATCAACACCGCGACCGCCGAGGAACTCACCGCCCTCCCGGGCATCGGCGAAGTCCTCGCAGCCCGTATCGTCGACCACCGCGAGCACAACGGCCCCTTCGAACGCCTCGACCAGATCATGGCCGTCTCCGGCATCGGCCCCAAGACCTACGAGAAACTCCGCCCCCTCACGACGGTGGGCGAGTAGGCCGTGCCCTTCGCGGCGCTCGCCCTCGGCTACGCGCTCGGACTCTTCGCCGGCGGCCGGGCCGGACTCTCCCTCGCCGTCATCGCCCTGCTCGCCGCCGCCCTCGCCGCGGCCTGGCTCCGGGCGCGAGAGGCGAGACTCCGGGCCGGACTCGCCGCGCTCCTCCTCGCCGGCGCCCTCCTCGGACTCGCCCGCGCCGGCCCGCTTTACGCGGAGACCCCCGCCGGGCTCGAACCGCTCATCGGACGCTCCGCCGACCTGCGCGGCGGCGTCGCCGGGCTCCCCGAGGCCGCCGGAGGGTCGGTCCGCCTGCGCGTCGACGTCGCCGAGCGGCGCACGCCGAACGGGTGGGCGCCCGCAGAGGGCGCGGCCATCGTCTGGGTCCACGCCGCCCCGCCGCCCGTCGACGGCCGCAGCTATCCCTACCTCCGCCACGGCGACACGGTCGTCGTCCGAGGGCCCGTGCGCGCCCCCGAGCGGATCGGCCCATTCGACTACCCCGAACACCTCGCCGCCCGAGGCGTCCGCGCGGTCGTCAGCCCCGCTCGTGTCCTGAGCGTCGCCCCCGGCGAGGGCGGGTTCGCCGCGTCCGTCCACGTCCTCCGATCCCGGCTCGCGGAATCGCTCGAAGCGAGCATGCCCGAGCCCGCCGCGGGACTCGCCGCCGCCATGCTCCTCGGACTCCGTTCCGGCGTTTCCGCCGAAACGTCGGACGCCTTTCGCGGCGCCGGCCTCGCTCACCTCCTCGCCATCTCCGGCATGCACATCGGCATCGTACTAGGTCTCGCCATGCTCGCCTCCCGCGCACTCCTCGGACGCCGGCGCGGACTCTACCTCGTCGCGCCCTTCCTGCTCGTATGGGCCTACGTGCTGCTCGCCGGAGCGCCACCTTCCGCCGTGCGCGCCGCGCTCATGGCCTCCGCCTTCCTCCTCGCTCTCGCCGCCGGACGCCTGCCCGCCGCCGTCAACGCCCTCGGGCTCGCAGCCTTCGTCATGCTCCTGGTCGAACCCCGGACCCTGTGGGACCGCTCGTTCCAGCTCAGCTTCTCCGCCATGGCCGGCGTCCTCTTCATCGGGTTGCCCGTCCGCGCGTGGGCCGCCGAGCGCGCCGAAGCCCTGCGCGACCGCCTTCCCGCCGCCGCCCACTCCCTCGCCGTCGGGGCGCTCTCCGGACTCGTCGTCTCTCTCGGCGCCTTCCTCGGCGCGGCGCCGCTCGTCGCCTTCAACTTCGGCGCCGTCCCCCTCCTCGGCGCCCCGGCGACCCTCGCCGCGCTCGTCGTCATGCCCCTCTTCCTCGGCGGCGCCGCGCTCGCCGCCGCCGTCGGACTCCTCCTCCCGCCCCTCGCCGCCGTCCTCGGATGGTTTCCCGCCGCCCTCGGGCTCTTCCTCGCCGGGCTCGCTTCCGCGACGGCGGCGGTCCCCGGAAGCAGCATCGCCGTCGAGGGACTCGCCGCAAGTTGGGTCTGGGGCGCCTACGCGCTTGGCGGCGTCGCTGCCGCCGTCGCCCTGCGTCGGCGCTGGACGCCCGCCGCGCGGGAGCTCCTCGCCGCGGTCTGGCGGGGCCCCGCGAGCCGCGTCGAGGGCGCCGCTGTTCTCGTCCTCCTGCTCGTCCTCGCCGCCGCCCCCTGGGTCCACACCGCGACCGCCGGCGACGGCCTCCTCCACCTCGACGTGCTCGACGCCGGCCAGGGCGACGCGCTACTCCTCACCACACCCTCCGGCG
Source organism: Dehalococcoidia bacterium (assembly GCA_034421335.1). GTDB lineage: Bacteria > Chloroflexota > Dehalococcoidia > Lucifugimonadales > Australimonadaceae > S5-327. Next base: position 10,180 of record DAOUKL010000007.1, read on the forward strand.
CCGCGGCGCTCATCGACGGCGGCCCCAACCCCCGCGAGACCATCGGCGCGATCGACGGCCTCCTGCCTCTCGGCAAGCTCCGCATCGACGTCGCCATCCTCACCCATGCCCAGGCCGACCACATGAACGGACTGCTCGAACTCGCCAGGCGCGGACGCCTCGACCGCGTCGTCGCGCCGCCCCCCGGCGAGGACGATCTCTGGGACAACGAACTCGCCATCCTCGGCGTCCCGGTCGTCGAGGCCGTTCGCGGCATGACCGTCGCCCTGCCGGACGGCGTGCTCATCGAGGCGCTCAACCCTCCGGACCCGCCCATCGAGGGCACGGCCTCCTACGTCAACAACAACGGCGTCGCCGCCCGCGTCTCCTACCGCGGCGCTTCAGCCCTGCTCATGGCCGACCTCTTCGTCGAGACCGAGTACGCCCTCATCGACGACGGCCTCCTGCTCGACGCCGACATCCTGAAGGCGGGCCACCACGGCAGCAGGTCCTCCACCTCGCAGGAGCTGCTCGACGCGGCAAGCCCCGCGGCTGCGGTCATCTCCGCCGGCGCGGACAACCCGTTCGGACATCCCGCCCCGGAGGTCGTCGAGCGGCTGAGCGCCGCCGTCGGCGCCGACCGGCTCTTCCTCACCGCCGAGCACGGGCGCGTCCGCTTCTCCACCGACGGCGCCCGCTGGTGGGTCTCCACCGAACGGTGAACGGCCCTCGTCATTCCTGCGAAAGCAGGAATCTCGCACTGTTCTCCCCTCGTGGGGGAGGGCCGGGGAGAGGGCCTGCCCCCCTCCGCCTGTCATTCTGAGCGCAGCGAAGAATCTCAGGCATTCGCCTGCTGGCGGCGCTCTCTGGCGAGCGGCCGTAGATTCTTCACTCCGCTGCGCTCCGTTCAGAATGACAGGGACACCTTAGGGCGGGGAGCCCCCGCATTGACAGCCCAGGCGCGCGGTAACGATAATCGACGGACATGCGTCGCGACGGACGACGCCGGAAGGATGCGCCATGCCCAGCCCAGTGGTCTTCATGAACGGACAATACCTACCCCTCGACGAGGCGAAGGTCGGCGTCCGAACGCATGCGCTCCACTACGGCACCGCGGTGTTCGAAGGCATCCGCGGCAACTGGAACGCCGACCACGAGCGCATGTACCTCTTCAAGCTCCGCGAGCACTACGAGCGCCTCCTCCGGGGCTGCAAGATGCTCTGGATCGACATCCCCTACACCGCCCAGGAGCTGTGCGACATCACCATCGAGGTGGTCGAGCGCTCCGGCTACACCCGGGACCTCTACATCCGCCCCGTCGCCTACAAGTCCGCCGAGGTGGTCGCCAACCTCAACCTCAAGTCCCTCGACGACGGCTTCTTCTGCCTCGCCGTGCCATTCGGGAACTACATCGACTCCGACGGCGCCATCAGCTGCTGCGTCGCCTCCTACCGGCGCATCGACGACACCATGGTGCCCCCCCGCTTCAAGCTCAGCGGCCTCTACCTCAACTCCATCCTCGCCAAGACCGACGCCCTCGCCACGGGCTTCGACGAGGCCATCATGCTCAATATGGACGGCCACGTGTGCGAGGGCACCGGCGAGAACATCTTCGTCGTCCACGGAGGCGTCGTCGCCACTCCCACCCTCGAAAGCAACGTGCTCCCCGGCATCACCCGCGACACCGTCCTCGAGCTCGCCCGCAACGAGCTCGGCCTCGACGTGCAGGAGCGCCCCGTAGACCGCAGCGAGCTCTACACCGCCGACGAAGTCTTCCTCTCCGGCACCGCCGCCCACATCCAGGGCGTCGGCAGCGTCGACCACCGGCCCGTCGGCGACGGCGGCATCGGCCCCGTCACCCACCGCCTCCAGGAGCTCTACTTCCCCATCGTCCGCGGCGAGAACCCCGCCTACGCCCACACCTGCGCCGTCGCGTCGCCGCGCGTCGCCGCCTCCTAGCGCGCTCCCCGCCCATGACGCCGTTCGAGGCCGCCTACTCGCTCTGGGTGTTCACCAGCGCGCTCGGCGTCGTGCAGTTCGCCGCCGTCCGGAGCAACCTCCACGGGCTCGTCGTCTTCCGCAACCGCCCGCGCTTCACCCAGGCGGCCTCCGTCGCGCTCGTCGTCCTCTCCTTCGCCTGGTTCTTCGCCTCGGGCGACCGCAATGTTCCCGACACCGGCCAGGGCCTCGACGGCGTCGAGCAGGCCCGCTTCTTCGCCATCGCCGGGGCGGCGGCCGTAGCCGTCCTCGCGGCGGTCTCCTCCATCGTCAACCGACGGTGGGCCGCCGACAACGAACGCGCGGCCCCGACGGGCGCCGCCGAGCCCCTCTGGCCGCCCGAGGGCCTCGACCGCCTCGAACGCGCCACCTTCGCCAGCGCCGCCGCCGAGCGCGTCCGCGCCGTCGCCGCGGCGCTCCGCAGACGGCCTCGATGAGCGGATTGGACGCGGCGGCCGTCCGCTTCCTCAACGCGGGCGTCGGCAAGTTTCCCCCGCTCGACGTGGTCATGGAGGCGCTCGTCTCCGACTACCTCGTTCCGGTCGCCGGCAGCCTCGCCCTCCTCGGTCTCTGGTTCTACGGCGACGCCGCATCCCGCGTCCTCAACCAGACCGCGACAATGGCCGCCGTCGGGGCCATCGGCATCGCCAACTTCGCCACCGCCGTCATCGACGACGTCGTGGACCGCGCCCGCCCCTTCGCCGAGCACGACCTCAACCTCCTCTTCTACCCGCCGACCGACCCCTCCTTTCCGTCGAACGCCGCGGCGGCCGGCTTCGCACTCGCCACGCCGGTCTTCCTCCGCCGGCGCGGACTCGGCGCAGCGCTCTACGTCCTCGCCTTCCTCTGGGGGTTCGCGCGCGTCTACGCGGGCGTCCACTACCCGGGCGACGTCCTCGGCGGCGCGGTCATCGGCGTGGGGGCGGGCGTCCTCGCCGTCGGCGCCTTCGCCGCTGGGAGCCTGATCGTCCGCTTCATCCTCCGCTTCATGCGCTTCGTCTACGCCGCCTGACCCCTAGGCGCGCCCGCAGGCAAACCGGAATTAGCCGGTCTGAACCGGCCCGCGCTTGTGGACGAGGGCGCGTATACTGAGGAGGACGGCTATGGAACTGTACGAGTTGGACTGCGTTCTGCACGAACCCTGCGAAGACCAGGGGTGGCTCTACATGGCCGAGGCCCCCGAACTCCCCGGTTGCCGGGCTTGGGCGGAGACGCCCAGAGAGGCCTTGGCTGAACTGTCCACTGTGGCGGAGCAGTTCATTCTCTCCTACAGGGACCGGGGCAAGCCTCTGCCGGAGAAAATAGCCCGATCCCGCGCGGGGCAGGGCCGCATCTCCGTCGCGGTATGACGTACAGGGAACTCGTGCGAAAGCTCAGGAGGCTCGGTTGCGCTTTTGACCGCCAGGCGGGAGGCTCGCACGAAATCTGGATCAACCCGGTCAACAACCGGGAACCACCGTTCCGAGACACGCCAACCGGGACCTCGCGACAGGAACTATTCACGGGATACGGAGAGACCTGGGCATCGGCAGGCGGGAGTTCGACCAAGCCTAGGCGCCGGCGACGCCACGGCGGTAGAGCCGGATCAGCCCCTGCTGCTCGCACGCGCTCAGGCGCATCCCCTCGGCGCCGGCGAGCCGGCGGGCCTCGCGCGTCGCCGCGTTCTCCGGCAGCGCGGGGAACCGGCGGTACGCCTCCTCGGCCAGCGCGCCGCCATCGTTCCCGTACGCCGCAAGCAGCGGCAGCGCGGCGTTCACCGCGATCTCCCGCGCCCGACCCGACCCGGTCAGCGCCGCGCCGTCCCCTGACGTAGTGAACAGCCGCTCGAGCCCCGTAGGCCCCGCCCCCGCCGCCCGCGAGCACGCCGCGAGCCAGCCCCCGGCGGCGATGGCCCGCGCCGTCAGCGCCCCAGCCGCGCGGACGCGCCGCGCCGGATGGTTCGCCGGACGCACGCCCGCCGTTCGCCATGCCCCGCGCTCCATCACCGACCCCACGGCGTCTCCACCCGGCGGCCCCAGGCCAGCGACCGCCAGCAGGCGGACAGTCAGCGCTGCGGCGGCCTCTTCTTCCGAAAGCCCCTCCGCTGCGCGCCGGAGATCGGCGAACGGCGCCCGCCGCGCCAGCTCGATGAACGGCGCGCGGTTCTCCGCGTACCCCAGCGCCTCGAACACCGCCTCGTGAAACGCCTGCTCGACCGCCGTTTCGCCGGCGACGCGCCCCGCCGCCTCGGCGCGCTCCCGCAGGCGCAGCATTCCCGCCCGGACCAGCGTCTGCCGCAGCTCCGCCGAACCGGCCCGCGCGAGCGCCGCCAGCAGCGGCGCCTCCGTGTCCTCTCCGTCGACGCTCCGGCGCGTTCTCCGCAGCTCCGCCACCGGCAGATCCGGGCCGCCGGGCGACGCGCGCGAGACGACGTGCAGCACGACGCCGTCGTAGGCCGGGTCTTCATGGTGGCCGTGGGCATGCCAGTCCGACGGCGTCCGGTGCAGCTCGACCGCGCCGGTCTCGCGCGCGCCGTCGAGTTCGACCACGGCGTCCTGGAAGTCCGGCCCGTGTCCGGGCGCCGGCCTGCCCGCATAGAGGACGCGCACGCGGCGTCCGTCGACCGTCCGCAGCGCGCGGCCCTCCCGCGCCCGCCACAGCTTCGCGAGGAGCCGCTCCGGCAGAAGCGGCGGCCGCCTCCCCCGCGCGCCGCTCCCGTAGCGGGGCCCCGGCTCCGCAACGCGCAGCGTCATCGCTCTCCTCCGCCCTCTCCGCTCCCGTACGGCGCCCGCGCCTCCGCGGCGCGCAGCAGTTCGCCGCCGGCTGCGCCCTCGTGCTCCGGAGCGCCGCGCGCGAGCATCTCCAGCAGCCGCCGCGACGCCCCCTGCGGAGCGTGCAGGCCGGTCTCCCAGTCGCTCACCGTCTGCTGGCGCACGCCGAGCAGGCCGGCGAGCCCCTGCTGCGAGACGCCCAGGCGACGGCGCAGCGCGCGCACCTCCTCCGGCGGCCACTCCCCGCCCCGGGCCGCGCTCACCGGACGCCTCTCCGCGATGCTTCACCCGCTTCCATGCGCCCATGCTACACGAAATCGTGTAGCGCAAGCCGGCGCGCCGGCCTGCGGGAACGAGGATGCGCCGCGGGAACCTTGACGCCCGCGCCCGCGCTTCCTACGATAGAGAGGCGGATCACGCAGCGAGGACAGCCATGACTACGGCCTCCCAGCCCCTCACGATCACCATCACCCCCAACGGCGCCGACCACGTCCGCCGCTTCATGGAAGCCGAGGGCGTCGAGGGCGGCGTCCTCCGCGTCGCCGTCAAGGGCGGCGGCTGCTCCGGCCTCACCTACGCGCTCGACATCACGAGCGAGACGAGGGACGACGACAAGGTCATCACCCAGAACGGCGTAACGCTCGCAGTCGACAGGAAGAGCTACATCTTCCTCGCCGGCACGGAGCTCGATTACTCCGGCGGCCTCAACGGCAAGGGGTTCGTGTTCAACAACCCCAACGCCAAGAAGGCGTGCGGCTGCGGCACGTCGTTCTCGGTCTAGCCGCTCCCGCGATTCTCCGCCCCCGGCGCCTGCTATCCTTGCGCCATGAGCATCGACGCCATCGCCCTCGCCGCGCTTTCGGAACGGGCCGGGTTCGCCGACCGCAGCGACTGCGGACGGCTCTGGATCACGGGCCCCGACGCGCTCGACCTCCTCAACCGCCTCACCACTAACAAGCTGGAAACGCTGCCGGAGGGCGCCGCGCGCTCGACCGTGCTTACGAACGGCGACGCCCGCGTCATCGACCATCTGCGCGTCGCGGCGGCGGACGGCGCGCTCTGGTGCATGACGAGTCCCGGACGGGCCGGGGACGTCGCTGACTGGGTCGACCTCTACACCTTCGGTGAAGAGATCGCGGTCGACGACCGGAGCGCCGCCACCGCCCAGCTTGCCGTCGCCGGGCCGCTCGCGGCGGACGCCCTCGTCCGCGCCGGCCTGCCCGCGCCCGCTCCCGACTGCGCGGCGGAGGGCGGTGGCGCCCTCGTCGTTGCCTCCCCGTTCGGGGCCTGCACTGTCTACGACGTCCTGACGTCCACGGAGGACGCCGCGTCCGCGCGCGCCGCGCTCCTCGACGCCGGAGCCGTCGAGGCCGGCGCGGAGACGTTCGAGGCGCACCGCATCGCGCAGGGCGTCCCCGCGTGGGGCGCCGAGTTCGGCATGTTCAACAACCCGCTCGAGGCGCGGCTGCTCGGCTCCATCAGCGACGACAAGGGCTGCTACACCGGCCAGGAAGTCATCGCGCGGCTGCAGACCTACCGCAAGGTGCAGCGCCTGCTCATGGCGTTTGCGTCGGACGCCCCCGCCGCGCCCGGCGACGCGCTGGAAGCCGAGGATGGCTCGCCCGCCGGCGTCGTCACCTCGGCCTTTGACGCCGGCGATGGCCGTGCGCTGGGGCTGGCGCTCGTCGCGTCGAAGCACGCCGTCGCGGGTTCGTCGCTTCGCCTTAGCGGAGACGGAACGGCTGCGCTGTCGGAGCCCGCCTACGCCCTCGCCACGGAGCCGGTGGAGGCATAGGGGCTCCTACCCCAGGTAGAAGTACTTGAACGATTCGGCGTAGGGGAGACCCTTCTGCGCGCCGCGCTCCTTGAGCCCGCCCGTGAGCCGCTCGCCGAACTCCCGCTCCTCGTCCGACGGCGCGCCATCGGCGTTCGGAGTGAACCGCATCTGGCTGGCGTGCGCCTTCAGCGCGCGGATCTTCGTCTCCACGGTGTCCGACACGTCGAAGTACACGTCCGCGATATCGTCCCGCGCGCCGAGGTAGACGTGCTCCACGATGTGCGCGTCCAGCCCCTCGTTGAGCGCGAGCTCCGGGAACATGTGCACGTCGCGCGCCGACGGAAATACCGCGTCGAGCGTCGCGTCGCCCGTGTTCCGGTGGTCCGGGTGGTTGATGTAGTGGCCCGACCAGCGCGCCGTCGGGTTCTGCGTCACCACCGCGCTCGGCTTGTGCTTGCGGATGAGCCGAACGATGTCCTTCCGCAGCTCCAGCGTGTTCTCCACCATGCCGTCCTCGTAGCGCAGGAACTCCACCTCGCTCACGCCGAGGATGCGGCACACCTCCCGCTGCTCCTCCTCGCGCAGCGCGGCCAGCTCCGACGGCACGACGCTCGGGTCGGGGCTGCCCTTGTCGCCCGACGTCACCAGCCCGTAGACGACCTCCTTCCCCTCCGACGTCCAGCGGGCGACGCTCGCCGCGCACATGAACTCCGCGTCGTCCGGGTGGGCGACTACAACGAGGATCTTCCCGCCCGGCCCGGCGTGGTCTTCCGGCCACACTCCCGTCACAGCCCCAGACCTCCGTCGATGCTCAACGTCTGTCCCGTGATGTAGCGCGCGTCGTCGCTCGCCAGGAACGCCGCGCACGCCGCGACGTCCTCCGGCGCGCCGAACCCGCCGAGCGGAATCCGCTCCCGCACGCGCTCCAGCACGTCTTCCGCCAGCCCGGCCGTCATCTCCGTCGTGATGAAGCCGGGCGCTATCGCGTTCACCGTGATCCCGCGCGAGGCCACTTCCCACGCGACCGTCTTCGTGAAGCCGATGAGTCCGGCCTTCGCCGCCGTGTAGTTGGCCTGCCCCGGATTACCCGTGAGCGCCACCACCGACGCCATGTTGATGATGCGCCCGGAGCGTTGCCGCAGCATCGGGCGGACCGCCGCCCGCGTGCACAGGAACGCCCCTTTCAGGTTCGTGTCCACCACCGCGTCCCAGTCTTCCTCCGACAGCCGCATCAGCAGGCTGTCCCGCGTGATGCCCGCGTTGTTCACCAGGATGTCGAGCCCGCCCAGCGCCTCGCTCGCCGCCGCTGCCAGCCTCTCGGCGTCCCCGGCGTCCGCGACGTTCGCCTGCAGCGCGACGGACGCCGTCCCCGCCGCGCGGATTTCCTCCGCGACGGCCTCCGCCTCCGCGGCGCCGGAGCGGTAGTTCACCGCCACGCTCGCCCCCTCCGACGCCAGCCGCAGCGCCACCGCCCGGCCGATGCCCCGGCTGCCGCCCGTCACCAGCGCGCGCTTGCCGTCGAGCCTACCCACTGGGGGCCTCCGCCCGCGCGAGCGCCCGCGCAAGGTCCGCGCGCATCGCGTCCTGAAGGCCGATGGAGAGCATCCGCCGCGCGAGCCCTATCGACCGCGCGATGCTCTGCGCGCTCGAACGCCCATGGCCCGCGATCACGTCCCCGTTCACCCCGAACAGCGGCCCGCCCGCGCCCTCCGCCGCGTCCGCAAGCCCGGCGATCGCCTGCGCCGCCGGGCTGTCCGGCCCCAGCGACGACGCCAGGTAGCGCCCTGCCGCAGCAGCCAGCCCCTCGGTGTACTTCAGCAGCACGTTCCCCACGAACCCGTCGCAGACGATCACGTCCGCCCGGCCCGCGAAGATCTCGTGCGCCTCCACGTTTCCCACGAAGTTCAGGCCGCTCGCCTGGAACAGCGGCAGCGCCTCCTGCGTCTGACGGTTGCCCTTGCCCTCCTCGGCGCCGACGCTCAGCAGCCCCACGCGCGGGTCGTCGACCCCGAGGTGCGCCCGCGTGAACGACGCCCCCAGCGCCCCGAAGCTCAGCAGCTGCGACGGCTTGCAGTCGACGTTCGCGCCCAGGTCGATGATGGTCGTGCGCGGCGCAAGGCCGATGAACGGCCCGCCCAGCGTCGGACGCTCCAGCCCCGGGAACATTCCCAGCGCCAGCACCGACGCCGCCATCGTCGCGCCCGTCGAGCCCATGCTCACCGCCGCCTGCGCCCGCCCGCTCTTCACGAGCCCCAGCGTAACCGCTATCGACGACTCCGGCTTGCGCCGCAGCGCCAGCGCCGGATGCTCGCCCTCCGCGATGACGCCGTTCGACGGGACCACGCGCACCGGCAGCCCCTCCGCGTTGAGCCGTTCGAGTTCCGCCGTGAGCGCCGCCTCGTCGCCGACGAGCGCCACTTCCACGTCCAACTCGCGGACCGCCGCCACGGCGCCCTCGACGCGCGCCGCCGGCGGGCCGTCGCCCCCCATCGCGTCCAGCGCTATCACTACGTCCGGCAACGTCCTCTCCTTCCGCCTCAGCCGCCGAGCGGCGCCGACGCTTCTCCCGTTATCGCCTGGACTCCGTCCTGGTTCGTCGCCGACACGTCGTAGACCGCCACGCCGTTCTCGGCCGACTTGAGCCGTCCCTCGGCGCGCACGACGTCGCCGGGGAACACCGGCGCGCGGAACCGCGCCTTCAGGCGGCCTCCGCTCAGCCACGCCTCGCCGAACTCTTGCGCCAGCAGTTCCGACACGAACGCCAGCACCAGCATACCGTGCGCTATCGGCCTGCCGTACGGAGTGCCGGCGGCGAACGCCGCGTCGAGGTGCAGCGGGTTGTAGTCGCCGCTCGCCTCCGCGTACCGCGCAAGCTGCTCCTGCGTAACCCGATGCTCGACCGCGCGCAGCCGCTCCGGCGCCTCTCTCACGCCGAACCCTCCTCCGCGACCACGAGCGACGTCCGTCCCTCTACCGCGACGGCGCCGGACGCGTCCAGAGCCCGCAGTTCGAGCGACAGGAAGCGCGCGCCCCGCCGCACGCTGTTCGAGGCGACGGCGGCGACGCACCGCAGTTGCGACCCTATGGGCGCCGGCGACGTGAACGCGAGCTCCTGCCCTGTGTGCACCGTCCCCGCGGGCAGCTCCACCGCCTCCATCGCCGCGGCCAGCGCCAGCGCGGCGACCGCCGTCGGCGGCGCGGCGCCGAGCCGCCGGTAGAACTCCGCGTCGCCGCCGACCGCGTCGACGTACGCGGCCACGCGTTCCCACGTCAGCGCGAAGTCCCGCTCGCACAGCGTCTGTCCGGGCTCCAACGAACCAAGCTCCATCCGCGGCATTTTACCCCAACCGCCGGACCTTCCCACAGGGGAAGGCCTAGCGCGCGGCGCGCGAGGGTAGAACAGGCTCACCCGCCCCAGTTCGGCTGGAAATCGCCGTCGGGCGTGAAGCGGTCCACGCGGTGGTTCGACAGGTCCGTCACGTACACGCTGCCCGACGGCCCGACCGCGACGCCCGACGGAGACCGGAAGTCGCCCGGACGGCTTCCGCCGCCGCCCCACGAGCCCAGGAACGTCCCCGACGAGTCGAACCGCTGCACTCGACGGTTCACCGAGTCCACGATGTACACGTCGCCCCACGGCGCCGCGGCGACCCCGATGGGCGAGTCGAACTGGCCGCCCGCCGAACCCATCACGCCGAGAACGTCGACCAGCTCCCCATCCGTCGTGAGCTTCTGCACGTTGTGGCGTGCGAAGTCGGCCACGTACACGTGGCCCGCCCGGTCGGACGCGACGCCCGCGGGCCTGTCGAACCGCCGCCCGCCCACCGGCCCGGTATCCCACGCCGCGATGAACGCGCCGTCCGCTCCGAATTTCTGCACGCGCGCGTTGCCGGAGTCGGCCACGTACACCGCGCCCTTGGCGTCGACCGCCACTCCCGCCGGGCTGCTGAACTCTCCCGGCCCGTCGCCCTGGGCGCCCCACGAGCCGATGGGCGCGCCCTCCGCCGTGAACCGGTGCACCCGGTTCTCGAACTCGTCGACGACGTAGACCTCCCCGTTCGGCGCGACCGCGACGCCGGCGGGCTGGCCGAACACGCCGTCATCCGCGCCGCGCGGCCCGATGCGCCGCACGATGCGCCCGTCGGGCGCGAACGCGAACAGTTGCCCGGTCGACGCGTACGTCACGAGCACGGCGCCGTCGGCCGCCACGGCCACGAACCGGGGCGACTTGAAGGCGTCGGTCCACGGCAGCTCGCCGAGCGGCGTCGGCGTCGGGACCGCCGCCGCAGGCTCGCGGTCGGGGTTGCCGGACGCGCAGGCGGCGGCCAGCGCCAGGATCAGGCAGAGCGCCGCGGCGCAGGCTGTATTGCGGACGACGGCAGGCATGGCCTCTCGCCGTCTAGTCTATACCGCGCGGCGAGAGGGCCATAGACAGCGAAAATTCTCCCCCTCTGGGGGAAGATGCCCCGAAGGGGCGGAGAGGGATTGCCCCCGCGATGGTATACACTCCCCGCGACGCGATCCCCCGGACAGGAGGGCGGCCATGCTCAGCGCCCAGCAGAACGAACGCATCACCCGGGTCGGCCCCGGAACGCCCGGCGGCGAACTCTTCCGGCGCTACTGGCTGCCCATCGCGACCAACCAGGAGCTGCGCGACTCCTACACCAAGCCCGTCCGCATCCTCGGGGAAGACCTCACCCTCTTCCGCGACAAGAGCGGCGCCATCGGCCTCATCGACCAGCGATGCGCGCACCGGAGGGTCGACCTCCGACTCGGCATCCCCGAGGAGACCGGCCTCCGGTGCCCCTACCACGGGTGGCTCTACGACGCCGACGGCCAGTGCCTCGAAATGCCCGCCGAGGACGAGGCCAGCACGTTCGCTTCGCGCATCAAGCTCAAGTCCTACCCCGTGCGGGAGCTCGGCGGCCTCATCTTCGCCTACCTCGGCCCCCAGCCCGCCCCCGTCCTCCCCCGCTGGAACATCTTCGTCAAGCCCAACGCCTACCGCATCGTCGGCCAGACGATGCTCAACGCCAACTGGCTCCAGTGCCAGGAGAACTCTGTCGACACCGTCCACCTAGAGTGGGACCACGGACGATGGGGGCTCCACGCGCTCGAAGAGAAGGGGATAACCGACGAACGCCGCTGGCGGCGCTTCCGCTACGCGATGCGCCACCACGTCGCCATCGACTTCAAGCCCTTCGAGCACGGCATCCTCAAGTACCGCCTCCAGGAGGGCGAAGACCCCGCGACCTCCGTCAACTGGAACCACGGCCACCCCATGGTCTTCCCCAACATCGTCCACATCGGCGCGCGCGGCGAGGAGGAGTTCCAGATCCGCGTGCCCGTCGACGACGAGCATACCTGGCACCTCGTCTACCACGTCTACGACCCCGGCCCCGACGTTCTCGTGCCGGAGCAGGAGCACATCCCCACCTTCGAAGTGCCCGTCGACCCCCTCCCCGAATGGATACTCCAGCAAGACCTCGCCGTGTGGGAGGCCCAGTCGCCCATCATGGAGCGCGACAAGGAGCGGCTCGCCGCAACCGACAAGGGCCTCATCATGATGCGCAAGATGATCGACGAGCAGATACGCGTCGTCGAGGACGGCGGCGACCCCATCAACGTCTTCCGCGAGGAGCACGACCGCATCCCCCTTGAGATCGAGGACTACGGCGACATGAGCGGATACACCCCCGGCGACGCCCTCTACGGCAACACCGGCCTCTTCGCCGGCGACGCCATCCTGGAGGTCGACCGCCTCTTCACGACGGCCCGCGACCGCGCGCTCGCCAGGAAGGCCGGGAGGTAACAGCGACATGGCGGACGTCAAGCTCGGCTTTCTCAGCGCCAGCGGGCGGTACGCCGCCCACTACGACGACTTCCTCCGGCTCGTCCCGCCGGAGGTCGACCTCGAAATCACACCGCTCGGCCTCTGGGCCGGCTCCCTCTACGACCTCGCGGGCAAGACCGACGAGCACATCGAAATCACCACCCGGCTCGCCGGCGAGAAGGGCTGGGAGGGGCTGGCGCTCATGGGGGCGCCGATGCAGGTGCAGAACCCCGACCACATCGGCAAGCTCCGCGCGCGGCTCGACATTCCCGTCACCACGGCCCTCGAGTCCGGCGCCGCAGCCGTCAAGGCCTTCGGCGCGACCGACATCCTCCTCCTCACCCCGTTCGACGACGGCCTGAACACCATGCTGCGCGATTTCCTCGCCGGACAGGGCGTCCGCGCAACCTTCCCCGTCAACAACCGCACCGACACCCGCCGCGAGGACGTCCACGCCACCGAGCAGAAGACCGCCGACGAGGTCTACAGGCTCGCGGTCGACGCGTTCGCCAACGCGCCCGGAGCGCAGGCCGTCTACTTCCAGGGCGCCCCGCTCAATCCCCTGCTCGTTCTCGAACGCCTCGAGGCCGACCTCGGCGTCCCCGTCGTCGCCAGCAACCCCGCCATGTTCTGGAGCATCGCAAGTATTCTCGGACGCTCCTACTCCGTTCCCAACGGCGGCCGCCTCCTCCGCGAGTGGCCCGCCCGCCCCGAGTAAGGCGATGGACTCCCGGCTCTGCGAGACCTGCGACAACCCCCTCGACGCCCTCCCCGGCGGCGGCGCGCAGTGCCCCGCGTGCCTCACGGTCTACGACGCGGGCCCTCTCTCGAACGATACCGTCATCGAGGAGGGCCTCTCTCTCAACGACGTCCTCCACATCGTGAACGAGGCGCGGCGGTGAGCGACGACCTCCTGCTGCTGCGCGACGGCCCCATCGCAACCGTCGTGATCAACCGCCCGGAGCAGCGCAACGCGATCTCCCACACCATGTGGCTCGCCCTCCCCGGACTGCTCGCCGAGGCCGCGGCGAACGACGCCGTCCGCGTCGTCGTGCTCACGGGCGCGGGCGACAAGGCCTTCTCCGCCGGCGCCGACATCAAGGACTTCGAGGAGACGCGCAGCACCCCGGACCGCGCCCGCAACTACCGCGGCGCCGTCGACGCCGCCTGCGAGGCGCTCGGCTCCTTGCCCAAACCGACCATCGCCTCCATACGCGGCTACTGCCTCGGCGGAGGCTTCGAACTCGCGCTCTACGCCGACATCCGCATCGCGTCCTCCGACGCCCAGTTCGGCCTCCCCGCCGCCAAGCGCGGCATCGTCATCGGCCACACCCACGTCGACCGCGCAATGAAGCTGGCCGGCGCCGGCGCCGCAAGCTACCTCCTCCTCTCCGGACGTAACGTCTCGGCGGAGCAGGCCCTCGCCGCCGGACTCCTGAGCGCCGTCGTCGAACCGGAGGGACTGGCGGACGAGACCGCGGCTCTCGCCGGCGAAATCGCCGAGCTCTCCCCTGTGTCGCACCGCTTCCACAAGACAGTGCTGCGCGACCTCATCGAGTTCGGGACCGCCGCGCAGGTCCCCCAGGAGCGGCGCAACGCCCTCCGCGCAACCGAGGCCAGCGACGACTTCCTCGAGGGCGTTCGCTCTTTCCGGGAGAAACGCAAGCCCAACTTCCCCGGGCGCTGAACCGGATCTAAACCCCCTCCCCCGTCTTCGGGGGAGGGCCGGGGAGAGGGTTTACGCGCGAAGCGCGTGTCCGTTCTCCCCCCTCGGGGGGAGAAGCCCGAAGGGGCAGAGAGGGCGCATCCGTCCCCCCTCCCCGTCTTCGGAGAGGGCGCGCGCAAATTGGACAAACGCCCTCCCGCGTGCCATCGTTCGCCTCACAGGAAAATGAAGGGCGCGTCCCCGTAGAGAGGGAGCGCAAAAGGAGACGCCATGGCGGAGATTGTTCTCGGACTCGGCACGTCCCACTCGCCTCTCCTCAGCATCCCCAACGGACTCTGGGCCTCCTACGCGGAGCGCGACAAGCAGAACACGAGCCTCTATCGCATCCCGGACGGCAAGCACGTCAACTACGAAGAGCTCCTCTCCGAGGCCGACCCCGCCATCGGGAAAGAGCTGACCGAGGACGTGTTCGAACGCCGGCACGAGGCCAACCAGCGCGGCATCGCAAGGGTCGCCGAGGCCCTCGCCCAGGCCGACCCGGACGTGCTCATCATGTTCGGCGATGACCAGAGCGAGATATTCGACAAAGAGGCCATGCCCCCCTTCTGCGTCTTCTGGCAGGACGAGGTCTCGTTCGCGCCACGCGCGGGCCGGAACCTGGAGCCCGACCGCGCTCGCATCGATTACTACGGCGGAGACGACGCCCGCCTCTACCCCGTTCACGCCGGGTTGGGCAAGCACATCGTCCAGTCGTTGAACGACCGGGGCTTCGACTCGATGCACGTTCGCCGGATGAGGGAAGGGCAGAACATGAGCCACGCCTTCGGGTTCGTATGGCGACGGCTGATGTCCGACAAGCTCGTCCCCACGGTCCCCGTCCACATC
>DAOUKL010000008.1:0-39741 GCA_034421335.1 Dehalococcoidia bacterium
CGCATCCTGGGGCTGAAGAAGGTCCCAAGGGTCCGGCTGTTCGCCGGTTAAAGCGGCACGTGAGCTGGGTTCAGACCGTCGTGAGACAGGTCGGTCTCTATCCGCTGTGGGCGTAGGAAGTTTGAGGGGAGCTTTCCCTAGTACGAGAGGACCGGGAAGGACGCACCTCTGGTGTTCCGGTCGTCCCGCCAGGGGCGCCGCCGGGTAGCTATGTGCGGAACGGATAAGCGCTGAAAGCATCTAAGCGCGAAGCCGGCCCCAAGATGAGACTTCCCACCCGAAAGGGGTAAGGCCGCAGAGAGACTATCTGCTTGATAGGCCGCAAGTGTAAGCACGGCAACGTGCTCAGCTAAGCGGTACTAATCGGCCGAGGACTTGACCATACGCTCCTTCCTGCTCCGCTGCTCGCTCGATTTCCCTTGCTAACGCGCAACCCCTCCGGACGCCATCGGTGCGGGGTGGAGCAGTGGCAGCTCGTCGGGCTCATAACCCGAAGGTCCCAGGTTCGAGTCCTGGCCCCGCTACCAACCTTCTTGCCCTATTACGCGGTTCCTCTCCCAACCTCCCCCTTGCCTGTCATTCTGAGCGCAGCGAAGAATCTCGCGCGAAGCGCGCTACCCTGTCTCCCCCCGAGGGGGAGATGCCCGCAGGGCGGAGAGGGCGGCCCCGTCGTTTCCTGCGAAGGCGGGAATCCTCGTCCCCTGCGAAGACCGCGAGCCGCGTTCCATCCCCCAGAGGCTGCTGGATTCCCGCCTGCGCGGGAATGACGTACGGAGCGCCCTTCGCGCGTTCCGTAGAGGGGGCGACGGTGTAACATAGTCGCGCCGGACTGAAGGAGGGGACGCATGGTGCTCAGCGACCGGTCGATACGCGAGGAGCTCGCCAAGGGGCGCATCGTCATCAGCCCCCTCGGTGACGGCTGCATCCAGCCGGCCAGCGTCGACCTTCACCTCGACCGCCACCTCCTCGTCTTCCAGAACACGCGCGTCCCCTACATCGACGTCCGCGCCACCAACGAGCGGCTCACGGAGATGGTCACCGTCGGCGACGACGACCCGTTCATGCTCCATCCCGGCGAGTTCGTGCTCGGCAGCACCCTCGAGCACATCGAGGTGCCCGCCGACCTCGTGGCCCGGCTCGAAGGCAAGAGCTCGCTCGGGCGCATCGGGCTGCTCATCCATTCGACCGCGGGCTACGTCGACCCCGGCTGGAAGGGCCGCCTCACGCTTGAACTGAGCAACGTGTCGAACCTGCCCATCACGCTCTACTACCGGATGCGGATAGGGCAGGTGTCGTTCCTCCGCCTCACGACGCCGGCGGACGTGCTCTATGGCTCCGGCGAACTCGGCTCCAAGTACCAGGGCGACCAGTTCCCGACGCCGAGCAAGGCGCACCTCGACTTCCACGACTCGCTCCCCCGCGCCGGGGGAGACGACGCTCCGTAGAGGCGCCCTCCATGGCCCTCCAGAGCATCGTCGTCCGCGGCGCCCGCGAGCACAACCTCAAGAACGTCGACGTCACCATCCCGCGCGACAAGCTCGTCGTCATCACCGGGCCCTCCGGCTCCGGCAAGTCCACCCTCGCGTTCGACACCATCTACGCCGAGGGACAGCGCCGCTACGTCGAGTCCCTATCCGCCTACGCGCGCCAGTTCCTCGGACGCATGGACAAGCCCGACGTCGAGTACATCGAGGGCCTCTCGCCCGCCATCTCCATCGACCAGAAGGGCGTGTCGAACAACCCACGCTCCACCGTCGGCACCGTCACGGAGATCTACGACTACCTGCGCCTGCTGTACGCCCGCGTCGGGCGGCCTCACTGCCACAGCTGCGGGCGGCCCGTGCAGCGGCAGACCGTGCAGCAGATCGCCGCCGCCGTGCTCGACCAGCGCGGGACGCGCCTCATGCTCCTCGCCCCGCGCGTCGTCCACAAGAAGGGCGAGCACAAGGAGATATTCGACGACGCGCGTGACGCCGGCTTCGTCCGCGTCCGCGTCAACGGCGAGGTCCGCAGCCTCGACGAGGCCATCGACCTCAACAAGCAGCAGTGGCACACCATCGAGATCGTCGTCGACCGCCTCGTGCTCGACGACGAGACCGAGCGAAGCCGCGTGACCGACTCCGTCGAGGTCGCCCTCCGCTACGGCGAGGGGCGGATGCTCACGGTCGACGCCGACACGGGCGCGGAGCAGGTGTACTCCGAGCAGTTCGCCTGTCCCTGGTGCGGCATCAGCTTCGCCGAGATCGAGCCTCGCACCTTCTCGTTCAACAGTCCCCACGGCGCCTGCAACGTCTGCACCGGACTCGGCCTCCGCCTCGTCGTCGACCCCGAACTCATCGTGCCGGACAAGTCGCTCTCGCTGGAGGACGGCGCCGTCCACCCATGGTCGCGCGTCGGCTCGAGCAGCGCGTGGTACTTCAGCGTGCTGCGCGGCGTGGCGGAGGCCGAGGGGATCTCGATGCGTACGCCGTGGTCGAGGCTGCCCGCCCGCGTGCGGGAGGTCGTCCTGTACGGCTATCCCGCGGGGCACAAGGTGCGGGTGCGCCACCAGACCCACCGCGGGCGCATCTTCGAGTGGCAGGCGAACTACGAGGGCATCATCCCCAACCTCGAACGCCGCTACCGCGACACGCAGTCCGACTACATGCGCGGCGAGATAGAGCGCTACATGACCGCGCTCCCCTGCGAGGCGTGCGGCGGAAACCGCCTGCGCCCCGAGGCGCTCGCCGTAACCATCGCCGACCGCTCCATCATGCAGACCGCCGACCTCTCGGTCTCCGAGGCGTCGCGGTGGGTGCGCGCGCTCCAGGGCGACGGCGCTATGCCGCCCGCCGCTCCCCGCTGGCCGAAGCACGGCGACCCCCCGGCCTTCAGCGAGCGCGACCTCACCATCGCCAACCAGATACTCAAGGAGATCGACGCCCGGCTCTCGTTCCTCCTCAACGTCGGCCTCGAGTACCTCACGCTCTCCCGCGCCGCCGGCACGCTCAGCGGCGGCGAGGGGCAGCGCATCCGCCTCGCCACCCAGATAGGCTCCGGCCTCATGGGCGTCCTGTACGTCTGCGACGAGCCGTCGGTCGGCCTCCATCCCACCGACAACCAGCGGCTCATCGACACGCTGAAGGGACTGCGCGACCTCGGCAACACCGTGCTCATCGTCGAGCACGACGAGGCGATGATGCGCGCCGCCGACTTCCTCGTGGACCTCGGCCCCGGCGCCGGCGAGCACGGCGGGTGGATAGTCGCCGAGGGAGGCATCGACGACATCGCCTCGAGCGAGGCGTCGCTCACCGGCGCCTACCTCGCCGGACGGCGGGAGATCGCCGTGCCTCCGTTGCGCCGGCGGGGCAACGGCAAGCGTCTGCGCGTGAAGGGCGCCCGCGAGAACAACCTGCGCGGCATGGACGTCGACTTCCCGCTCGGCTGCCTCATCTGCGTAACCGGCGTCTCCGGCTCCGGCAAGTCCACCCTCGTCTACGAGGTGCTGTACAAGTGGCTCGCGCAGCGCCTGTACCGCGCGAAGGACCGCCCCGGCGCCAGCGACGGCGTCGAGGGACTCGACCACGTCGACAAGGTCGTCAAAATCGACCAGTCGCCCATCGGACGCACGCCCCGCAGCAACCCCGCGACGTACACCGGCGCGTTCACTCCCGTTCGCGAACTGTTCGCCTCGCTGCCGGAGTCGAAGGCGCGCGGCTACATGCCCGGGCGCTTCTCGTTCAACGTGAAGGGCGGGCGCTGCGAGGCGTGCCAGGGCGACGGCTACGTGCAGATTCAGATGCAGTTCCTGCCGGACGTGACCGTGCCGTGCGAGGTGTGCGAGGGCCGCCGCTACAACGAGGACGTGCTGGAGATCGCCTTCCGCGGCAAGAGCATCGCCGACGTGCTGGCCATGACGGTCACCGAGGCGCACGAGCTCTTCATGAACATCCCCCGCATCAGGTCGAAACTCGAAACGCTGGAGGCGGTGGGCCTCGGCTACATCCGGCTCGGCCAGCCGGCGACCACCCTCAGCGGCGGCGAGGCGCAGCGCATCAAACTGGCGAGCGAACTCTCGAAGCGCGCCACGGGCAAGACGCTCTACATCCTCGACGAGCCGACCACCGGCCTGTCGTTCGAGGACGCCGCGCACCTGCTGCGCGTGCTGCACCGCCTGGTCGACGGCGGCAACACCGTGCTGCTCATCGAGCACCACCTCGACCTCATCAAGAACGCCGACTGGGTGATCGACATCGGCCCAGGGGCCGGAGTGGAGGGCGGCGGCATCGTCGCCACGGGCGCGCCGGAGCACATCGCCGCCCACCCGGACTCGCGCACTGCCTCCTTCCTGCGCGACGCCCTCGCCAAGCACGGCATCCCGCCCGAAGAGCCGCCGGCGCCCAGACCGCGCAAGCGGGTCAAGGCGGGGGCGTAGTGGGGGATGGGGGACGGAATGGAGCACGAGATAGAGTTCAGAATCACAGGCCGTAAAACTCGAGAAGAGCTTAGGGAACTGGTGGTATCTATGTTCCTAGGGGAGGAACCCGGACATGGCAGTGGCAATCTGGCATCGCGGTACCGTTACAACGTCGAGACACTCGACGACGGACGTCGAGTCTACTTAGTGCGACCAGCAAACTTGAAACTGGGGTTTGATTTTGTAGTCCACGTCGAGGGGATGCGGTTCTCTAAGGGACAGACCAATCCGACTCACGATGACGTCCTTTACGACTTACGCGGTAAGAGGCAGAGCGTTAGTGACAGGGATATGGTTACCATCAAGCAGTGCTGCTCTGCGGTCTATGAAGGCATGGACCCTGATGAGGTTCTGCAACTACACGTCAGCCGAAATCTCCCAGGATACCCCTTTGAGATGGTCTTGAAGGTTCTTAAGTGGCTTTGGATAGAGCAAGACATACGTTACTGGAACTACTCGGGTCGTCGAATGCTCAAGAACGCCGTCGATGATGCTCTGGGGTAAAGTCTTGCGGTTTCTTGTGACACATGGGCGTAGTGTCCTCCTAATCGTGCAATCTCGCATAGGTATCCCCTAGATCGCCTCTCACTAGGCTGCTTACTCTCTGAGTAGCTAAGTGAAGGAGGAGACTGTGACTGCCCAATGGCCTCTACTCCGTCCGCTCAGAGCCAGAGGCGGACAACTAGCCTTTCGCCAGTTTGAGTTAGACGACGGGAACACCACCGTAGGATTATTCCAAGGGAGCTTTGGGCGGCGTCCTGACCTCGACTCGATTGTTAGATACAAGCAGCAAGGGAGGGCTGTACGTACGCCAAAGCACCTTCATTGGGCAATAGACCTTCTGCTGAAAAGGCAGCATGCGCCTGGCTTGACGCGGGAGTTCGTCACGTACCTCATTGAGGTGTACGACCAAGTTAAGCCGTACACATCTAAGGACGATAGGGCGAATCGACCAATACAATCAGCAACCAGTGAAGTGCTCGAACATTACAGCGCCCTCAATCAATACGGGGAGTACTCGGTCGAGTTCACTCTTCATATTGTGGAGATAATGGCTGCAATAGAGAAGACAGGGAATCCTGATGCTTTCATGTTCAAAAAGGTGCTCAAGCTCTGCGCTGCTCCTGATTCGGAGTTGGACATCTATGCAACTATATCAACAGCTGGTTTCCGAGGGCGGTGAAAGCGTGTAAACTCGCTGACGACACGCCTACCCTTGTGCTGTGCTATCGGACGGTGGGAATCTGTACTCCAGGATGTCTAGGCAAGCTAGTGCATGCTGGAGGTCTACTATCGCTGCCTCTGAGTTGCCAATGATTTCACCGTCGGGAGCGATGATGGCATTCCCGTCGAGGTCGTCGATTGTTCCCGCGACGATGCGGCGTATGTCGGAGAAGTAAGTGGTGCTGTCCATGTTACCCTTTCGCTCTCACTGAGTTTGGAAGCTGCTCGCGGCAAACTTCCGCTTGTCCTCGTCTAGGCGGAGCTTCCTGAAAATGAACAAGTGCTCGTGCATAGTGTCGAGGAAGTTCCGCAGGAACCACGGGCGCCATCGGGTGCGGGCAGTCTCAACGTTGTGCTGGAGCTTGATGACGTCCTCTTTGAGGACGAAGCCCGCACGTAGGAAGACGTCCAGCGTTCGATAGGCCATCGGCACGTAATGAGCGTGTTTGTGGGTGTCGCCAATCAGGATGCCGGCGTATCCGCCGGGTTTGAGCACTCTCAGGCTCTCCGCCGCCACTGTTGCCATGCCGTCGAAAAACTCGTTGAGGGTGTGGACCTGCGACAGGTCGCCTTCGATTGGGGCAGCCTTGGAGTAGGGGATGATGTTTGCGTACGGCGGGTGCGTCGCTATGAGGTCGACACTGTCTGAAGGGATAGCGTTGAGGCTTCGGGCATCTCCTTCGAACACCTTGATCTCAGGGAGTGGCTCCTTCAGCAGATCGTCCTTCGGCGTGGGAGGGTCAAAGTTCAGCCTGTCCATGGCGAGCATGAGCGAATCGCGGTTGATGTCCACTCCAATGCCACGGCGTCCCAGTAGCTTGCACTCCACGAGCGTGGTGCCCCCGCCGACCATCTGGTCGAGCACCGTATCTCCCGGTTCACTGTACTTGAGGATGAGATTCCTGGGCACCCATGGCGACCAGTTGCCCCTGTAACTCGCCTTGTGCGTTGCCCAGCGGCCACGGTCGGGGAAGGACCAGACCGTCGTCTGCTGCTCCTCATCCCGCTCAGGCCCGAAAGTCTTGACTCGTCGGGGTCCTTCGAGCCGGATGGCTTTGCCTTCGACCACGACCGTCTCGTATGCCTTCCAGTACCGGGCGTAGCTGGCCCAGGTGACCTCCTTCATCTTCTGGAGGCCGCTGGTGAGAGTCGGACTACGCCCATTCAATGAAGGCGAGGCCGTGTCGTAAGGGACGACGGCATCCGACACCTTGCGCGTCCGGGACTTGCCTGCGGCAGGTTTGGGGGGCATGTGCTCACCCTTCCTTGAGAGTCGGACTGCTGATAATGTAAGCGGTATCGATTATATTGTCAACCCTTCTTGGGCCTGCCAGGAGGGGGCGGGGACTGCTGATACTGCGAGACCGCCGCTCGTGAGGTGACATAGTTCCGACCAATCTTCCTCCCCCACAGCCGCCCAATGACCACGAGGTGCCTTAGATGGGGCAACGAGTAGCCGGAGAGTACAGACGCCTCCCGGAGGGAGATCCAGTCACTTGGGTCTGACTGCGTCTCGGCCATCGGCGCGGATTATAGGCGCCATGCTGCCTTGGCGCATCTCATGGGGTAGATAGACACCCCCGCTCCTGCCCCGGTACGCTCCCACCATGCTTGACCCTATCCGCGATAACCGGGCGTTCCGGCGGGCGAGGAAGCGCGTCGAGACGTGCTCGCTGAGGGCGGCGGTTGCGCGGTGGATAGCGCGCCGCGCCGTGCCCGCCGTCTTCCCCAGGGTGAACCCGCTCGCGCGGGCGCTGCTCCGGTCGCCGCTGCACCGGCTGCTGAGCGGACGCGTGCTCGTGCTGCGCTTCCGCGGCAGGCGGAGCGGCGCGCGGTACGACGTGCCCGTCGTCTACAGCCGCGCGGAGGACGGGGCGCTGGAGGCGGCAACGAGCGTCTACGGCAGGTGGTGGCGGAACCTGGAGTCCGGCGCGCCGGCGAGCGTGCTCGTGCGCGGGCGGACCACTCCGGCGCGGGTCGAGGTCGTGCGGGTGGGGGCTTCGCCGAATCCTGAGGCGGACGCTGAGACGATCAGGCGGGCGCTGGCGTCGCGGGACCTGGCCCGCCGCGCCGTGATGCCGGTCCCGGTGGAGGAGACGGTGCTGCTGCGGGTGTGGGCGCGTGAGTAAGACTGAGGAGAGGTTCCCGCCCGCGCTAGTGTCTCCCGCTACCCCGCCGCGGCATTCGCCCCGGGGCGCTCGATAGGCGCGCCGTCACGGTAGTAGACCTCGTTGCCGATTACGGCGGGCACACGCGGGCCAGGCGTGAGCACGCCCACGAGGTTCAGTGGGTCCGTCGCCGAGACGCGCACGACCTCGCCGGCGGGCTCGCGGCGGTGCACGGCCCGCAGGGCGTCGACCGCCTCCGGCAGCGCGAACTGCTCGCCGACGAGTCCCGCGATGAACCGCCCGCCGCGCACCTCGCCCCGCGCCTCGGCGCGCCGGTACGCCCGCGCCAGCAGGTTCCACGGCGGCGCCATCGGCTCCCGCGCCAGCACCTCGCGCATCACGACGCCGTACCGGCGCAGCAGTTGCGCCGCCCGCGCATCCAGGACGTCTCCCTCTCCCCGGCCCTCCCCAGGGGGAAGAGGTTTGGCGTCCTCCCCCTGGGGGGGAGGCGCCCGAAGGACAGAGAGGGCGTTCCTCTCTCCGGCCGTCCCCCACGTGGGGAGGGGGGTTGTGCGCAGCAGGGACCACCGGCTTCCCGACCGGCCCGCCGGCGCCGCCGGACGCCCTCGGCGCACGAACCGCGACCGACGCTGCACGCGCTTCGTCATGCCGCTTATCAGCCCCCGCAGCGCCCCGAACCCGTCCGCCGTAACGCGCCCGGCGGCCACGAGCAGCCACAGGGCGTCGTCGACCTCCGACGGCAGCCGTCCCGTGCCCCGCACGATGTCGGGGACGAACGACGCGCCCTGCTCTTCGAGGCAGCGGAGCACGTCGGCGGCTGCGCCCGTGAACACCGTCTCCGGGTCGGCGGGGTCGAGCAGCCACGGCGTGTCCTCGCGGATGGCCACGGTTACCGGACCGTTGCGCGAGAGCGCCGCTGCGGGAGGCGGGCCGTTGCGCCGCGCGAACCGCCCCCACGCAAGCTCGCCGCCGAGCGTGAGCGCGTCGAGCGTCGAGGGGTGGAAGTCGGCGAGCCGGTTGGGGAGAAGGACGCTCTCCCACGCCGCCGCTGCGGCCTCGAACCCCTGGAGCTGCTCGACCACCTCGACGAGCCCGGCGTCGCCGGAAAGGCGCGAGCCGGGCGTCGCGTGCTGCCACTCCAGCAGGAAGCGGATGAAGCTCGCCGCGGGCACCGGCTCAATCTCGCGGCGCAGGCGTCCGATGGTGCTGCGGTGGATGCGCGCGAGGATGCGCCGGTCGCAGAACTCCTCGGCCTCCGCGCCGGTGCGGAACTGTCCGCGCAGCACGACGCCCTCGGTTTCGAGCCGCACGAGCGCCTGCGTCAGCAGCGCGGCGTCTAGCGCGAGCAGGCCGGCGAGGCCGTCGACGGTGAACGGCCCCGACGTTTCGGCGCGCCCGCGCACGATCTCCGCGATGGCGTCGGCGCGCTCCTCGGGGCGGGTCTCCGCCTCCGGCCTGTAGGCGGCGAGCACGACGCCGGCGCGCTCCGCGGCGAACCATCCCCACCGGTCGCCGGCGGTCAGCGTGAACGCGCGGCCCGCCGCCGCCAGTTCGTCGAGCCACTCTCGCCAGGCGGCCGCCTCATCGGGACGCGCGGCGAAGTCGCGGTCGGCGAGCACGACGAGGGAGAGGAGGGCGTCGTGCATCTCGTCGGCGTCGCGGATGGCGGGCCACGCGTAGGCCTCCTCCTCAGCGATGGCGTCGGGACTGAGGGCGCCGAGGTCGCGGGCGTCCTCGGGCAGCGCGCGGCGGAGGGTTACCGCGCGGGCGCGGCGCTCCTCCAGCGGCGCGTTGTCGAGGAAGGCGTAGGGCATGGCGTTCAGCACCTGGTGCGAGAACGCCGACGGCTGGACGGTGTCCTTGCCGAACACCTCGATCTCGCCGGTCTCGATGCCGCGCAGCACCCGCGTCATCCCCTCGGCGTCGAGCGCCTCGGTGAGGCAGTCGCGCACCGTCTCGAACACGAGGGGATGGTCGGGAGGCTCGATGACGGCGCCGGCGGGCGCGTTGTCCTGGCACGCGGCTGCGGCGGGGAAGACGGCGGCGAGGAGGTCGTCGGCGCGCATCCGCTGGATCGGCGTCGGGACGCGCTTGCCGCCCGTCTGGCGCAGCAGCGAGAGAGCGCGCGAGGCCGTCCACCGCCACCGCAGCGGGAAGAGGGGCGACTGCAGCGCGGCCTGCAGCAGCACGTCGCGCGCCGTGGGTGACTTCACGTAGCGGAACGCCTCCTCGACGGGGAACGAGTGCTGCGGGCTGAGCGAGACATTGATGCCCTCGTCAGTCGCGGCGGCTTGCAGTTCGAAGTTGAAGCCCACGCAGAACCGCTTGCGGAGCGCAAGCCCCCATGCGCGGTTGATGCGGGAGCCCCACGGCGAGTGGATGACCAGTTGCATCCCGCCCGCCTCGTCGAAGAACCGCTCGGCCACGAGCTTCTCGCGCGTCGGAACCACGCCGAGCACGCGCTTGCCCTCCTCGACGTAGGTGACGATCTGCTCGGCGGCCTCCTCGGACGCCCCGGCCTCGCGCACGAGGGCGAGCGCCGTCGGGCGGGCGTGCAGGCGCTCGTCGATGTCGCGGCGCAGGTCGGAGACCTCGGCGGAGAGTTCGAGCGTCCGCCCCGGCGCCTCGCCTATCCAGAACGGGATCGTCGGCGATTGCCCGTGCGCCTCCTGCACGCGCACCGCGCCGGCCTCGATGCGCCGTATCTTCCACGGCGCGTTGCCCAGCAGGAACACGTCGCCCGCCATGCTCTCGATGGCGAAGTCCTCGTGCACCGTGCCCACCATCGCGCCTTCCGGCTCCGAGATGACCAGGTAGTCCGCGGTGTCGGGAATTGCGCCGCCGTTGGTTACGGCGGTGATGCGCGCTCCCCGCCGCGCCTTGACGCGGCGGTTGACGCCGTCGCGGTGCAGGTGCGCGGCGCTCCGGCCCCACCCGCTCGCCACGCCGTCCGACAGCATCGTCACGACGGCGTCGAACTGGTCGCGGGGCAGCTCCCGGTACGGGTGCGCACTGGAGCACAGCGCGTACAGGTCGTCCTCCGCCCACTCCTCGGCGACGCACGCAGAGACGATTTGCTGCGCCAGCACGTCGAGCGGCCACGGCGGAATGCTCAGCGTGTCGAGCTCGCCCTTCCGCACCGCGCGGAACAGCGCCGCCGTCTCCACCAGTTCGTCGCGCGTGAGCGGGAAGAACCGCCCCTTGGGCGTCCCGCCCCGGTGGTGGCCGGAGCGCCCCACCCGCTGCAGCGCGACGCCGATGTTGCGCGGCGACGCCAGCTGGCACACCAGGTCCACGTCCCCGATGTCGATGCCCAGTTCGAGCGACGCCGTGGCGACGCACGCCTTGATGCGCCCCTCCTTCAGCCGCTGCTCAGCGTCGAACCGCGTCTCGCGGGAGAGCGACCCGTGGTGTGCGGCCACGTTCTCTTCGCCGAGCCGCTCGGAGAGCAGGTGCGCGACGCGCTCGGCGAGCCGCCGCGTGTTCACGAACACGAGCGTCGTGCGGTGCGCGTTCGCAAGCTCCGCTATCTGGTCGAGCGTCTGCGCCCACTGCTCGTGCGTGGCGATGGGCCCGAGCTCGAACCCGTGCGGCAACTCGATGGCGAGGTCCATCTCCCGCCGCCGCCCCGTGTCGATGATGGCGCACTGATCCCCCGCCTGCGGCGAGGGAACATTAACCCCCTCCCCCCGTGGGGGAGGGCTGGGGAGAGGGCTCCCCGTGAGGAACCGCCCCATCTCCTCGATGGGTTTCTGCGTCGCGGACAGCCCGATGCGCGTCACCGGCTGCTCGGCGAGCCGGCAGAGCCGCTCGACCGACAGCGACAGGTGAGCGCCGCGCTTGTTCGGCGCCACCGCGTGCAGTTCGTCGAGGATGAGCGTGTTCGCGCTGCGCAGCGCGTTCCGGCCCCGTTCGGTGGTGAGCAGGATGTAGAGCGACTCCGGCGTCGTGATGAGCACGTGCGGCGGCTTGCGCGCGTGCAGGTTGCGCTCCCGCTGCGGCGTGTCGCCGGTGCGGACGGCGATGCGAATCTCCGGCAGAGGCGCGTCCATCTCTTCCGCTACGGCGCGGATCTCCCCCAGCGGCTCGATGAGGTTGCGCTGAATGTCGTTCGCCAGCGCCTTGAGCGGCGAGACGTAGACGATCTGGGTGGCGTCGGGCAGCCCTCCGTCGGCGTCGAGCGCCTGCTTCACCAGCTTGTCGAGGCTGATGAGGAACGCGGCGAGCGTCTTGCCGGAGCCGGTGGGCGCGGCGATGAGCGTGTGGCGTCCCGACGCGATGGACGGCCAGCCTTGCGCCTGCGCCTCCGTCGGCGTCCCGAACCGCCGCTCGAACCACGTCCGCACGATGGGGTGAAAGGTCTCGATAGCCACGCGTTAAGGTTATCAGCGGCGTCTACGGGCTGATGTCGCAGTCCCCGTATACTGCGCGCCATGGACGACGCCGCGGCAAAGCAGTTCGCCGTTATCGAGAAGGCGCACGGCCTCTTGAGCGAGGCTGGCGTCGACCACTGGCTGTTCGGCGGCTGGGGCGTGGACTTCCTCGTCGGCCGCGTCACCCGGCCCCACAGCGACGTCGAGTTCGTCGTCTGGCGGCGGGACATCGAACGCATCCGCGAGCTGTTTAGCCCTCTCGGCTACCGGGAGCGGTCCGGCGGAGACGACGCGGAGTTCAGGGCCGACTTCGACACCGACGCCGGGCTGCTCAGCATGGTCTACATCGAGCGGAATGAGCGCGGCGACATCGTCACTCCCGGCCCATTCGCGCGCTTCCCGTGGGCCGTGGACGCCTTCGAACATGAAGGCTCCCTGGAGGGAGTCCGAATCCCGGTCATCAGCGCGCTCGAACAGCTGCTCACGAAAGAGGCGTACTTCGGCGAAGCGACAGGCAAGCCGCTTCGGCCCAAGGATGAGCAGGACGCCGCCCTTCTGCGCGGCCTGCTCGAGGCGTGGGCCGGCCCCGTCATTCCCGCGAAAGTGGGAATCCATCCCCCTCCCCCTTGCCTGTCATTCTGAGCGCAGCGAAGAATCTCGCGCGCTGCGCGCATCCGTTCTCCCCTCGAGGGGGAGATGCCCGCAGGGCAGAGAGGGCGGCCTCCCCAAGCGCCCGCGTGCTACTATGAGGACGCGCCGCCGCAGCGGCCACGCCCCTGCACAGGAAGGCCCTATGTTTAACTCCATCAAGCACACGTTTGCCCTCATGGGCATGAGCTGGCGCGTCCTCATGATGGACCGCGAACTCATCCTCTTTCCCGTTTTCTCCGTCATCGGCCTCATCCCCATCGGGATCGTTGGGGCGGTCCTCACCGCCGGCGCCGGAGCAGACGCCGAGGCGAACCCCGTCGTCATGGCGGTCCTGCTGGTCGCCGCCTACGTCGTAACCGTGTTCTTCAACGCCGCCCTGATCTCCGCGGCGCTCGAGCGCCTGCGCGGAGGCGACCCGGACATCGGCTCCGGCCTCAGCCACGCGATGCGCCACATCCACCACATCGTCCTCTGGGCCATCATCTCGGCCATCGTCAACATCATCCTGCGCGCCCTGGAGCGCCGCGCGCCCCAACTGGTGGTCAGCCTCATCGGCGGCGCCTGGGAGTTCCTCACGTTCTTCGTCGTTCCCGTCATCGTTTCCGAGGGGCATGGTCCGATTCAGGGCATCAAGAGGTCGGCGTCCATCGTGCGCGAGACGTGGGGACGGCAGATAACGGCGACGTTCGGGTTCTTCATCATCTACATCGCGGCGTTCATCGCAGCCGTCGTGCCGGCGGTGCTGCTGGCGTTCGTGTGGCCGCTGGGCGGCATCGTCCTCGGCGTGGTGCTCGTGGGCTTCGCGCTCGCTGTCGTGCAGGCGCTCGAAGGGATCTTCAAGGCGGCCCTGTACGACTACGCCATGGGCCTGCAGCCCGCGGGGTTCGACCTGCCGACCCTGCAGAACGCCTACCGCCCCGCCCCGGCCTAGGGAGGCGGCAATGCGCGTCGGGTTCATCGGACTGGGCATGATGGGCAAGCCCATCGCCGTCAATCTCGTGAAGGCCGGACACGACGTCACGGTCGTCAACCGCAGCCAGGGCAAGGTGCAGGAGCTCGCCGCGATGGGCGCGCGGCCCGGCGCGAGTCCCGCCGACGCCGCCCGCGGCGCCGAGGTTGTCGCTCTCTGCCTCGTCGAGGACGACATCGTCGAGCGCGTGCTGCTCGGCGACGACGGCGCGCTCTCCGCCGCCGAACCCGGTTCGATCGTGCTCGACCACTCCACCGTGCACCCACAGTTCGCCCGCCGCATGGAGGAGGAGTGCGCCCGGCGCGGCGTCGTCTACCTCGACGCTCCCGTCTCCGGCTCAGGCGAGGTCGCCTGGGAGGGACGCCTCACCGTCATGGCAGGCGGCGACTCCGGAGCGTTCGAGCGCGTCCGTCCCCTGCTCGACGCCGTGTCGGCCAACGCGCTCCTCCTCGGCCCCGTGGGCAGCGGGAACATGGCCAAGCTCATCAACAACATGGTGAAGGACATCAACCTCATCGCCGTGATGGAAGCTTTCGTCCTCGCCGCCAAGCTCGGCATGGACTGCGCCGCCCTCTTCGACGTGATGCGCCGCGCGTCCGCGACGAGCCGCCAACTCGAACGGCTCGTCCCCAAGGTGCTCGACCGCTCGTTCACGCAAACGACCTACGTGTCGACCAACGTCAAGGACCAGACCCACACCCAATGGCTCATCGACCAGGCCGGGCTCGACCTGCCGCTGCGCAACGCCGCGCGCGACTTCTGGCTCCGCGCCGCCGACGAGGGACTCGCCGGCGCCGACTCCAGCGAGGCCATCCGCGTCCTCGAGCGCGAAGCCGGCGTCGAAGTAACCGCCGCCCTCTCCCCAACCCTCCCCCACGGGGGGAGGGAGTCCGAGTTCTCCCCCACCGGGGGAGATGCCCAAAAGGCAGAGAGGGCGGCCCCCAAGCTCGCCTTCATCGGGCTCGGCATGATGGGGCGGCCCATCGCTGAGAACATCATCAAGGCCGGGCTCGACGTCACGGTCGTCAACCGCAGCCAGGAGAAGGTGCGGGAACTCGCCGCGAAGGGCGCGACGCCCGGCGAGAGTCCGGCCCACGCCGCGGCGGACGCCGACATCATCGTCCTCTGCCTCTCCGGCGAGGAGACCATCGACCTCGTGATGCGCGGCGAGAGCGGCGTGCTCGAAACCGCCCGGCCCGGCTCGGTTGTGCTCGACCACTCGACGGTGACGCCGGAGTTCGCCCGCGAACTCGCAGACGCCTGCGCCGCGAAGGGCGTCGCCTACCTCGACGCTCCCGTCTCCGGCACCGGACAGGTGGCGTGGGACGGCGCCCTCACGATTATGGCCGGCGGCGACCCCGAGGCGTTCGAGCGCGTCCGCCCCGAACTCGACGCCGTCAGCGCCCACGCCGCGCTCCTCGGCCCGGTCGGCAGCGGCAACCTCGCCAAACTGATGAACAACATGACCGCCGACGCCTACCAGATAGGGATAATGGAGGCGTTCGTGCTCGCCGCCAAGCTAGGCATGGACGTCGGCGCGCTCTGCGAGGTGATGCGCACCGCCTCCGCCAACACGCGCCAGATCACACGCATCGGCCCGAAGATACTCGACCGCAACTTCGTCCAGACCTCGCGGCTGGCGGGCCACGTGCGCGGGCAGGAGCGGATGGGCGCGCTCGCGAAGCAGGCCGGGATCCGCCTCGCGCTCCGCGAGGTCGTCGAGGACGTCTGGCGGCGCGGCGAGGCCGCCGGCCTCGGCCCCGGCGACCCCACCCTCGCCATCACCCTTTACGAGCAAGCCGCCGGGGTTGAAGTGCGGCGCTAGGCGTACTCTGCGCTAGCGCAACTCTCGCAGAAAGGCTCCTTCTTACTCGTCTTCGACTTCTGCCCGCAGCGGTGGCAGTGTTTCTCCTCGTACTCGTCGTACTTGTACTCGTTCCAAATCTGGAAATGAGGGGTACAGAACGGCATTTCCTTATCGAACCGGACGCCCTGCCCGCAGCGAATGCAGTGCCCGCGTGGGTGTGTTGCGGATTTGGGCGCCCTCTTGGGAGGCGATGGGGACTGAACGGCGGCTCTAGAAGGAGACGACGTGGGCTTAGCCGCGGCCTTTGAGAGAGCGGGTTTCTCGGTAGCCACGTCTGTCCCTATGAGTTCCGTCACGTAGTTGAGCAGTTCGATGTGCTCGCGCTCAGACTGGTCGAACCGTACGCAGACCTCGCGGGAGTTGTTCTGCGAATATAGGTACAGATTCATCGACGTGAGCAAAGCCACTTTCTCGCTGATGTAGATCTTCGCGTGGAGCGAATCGACGGCCACTGTGGCGGCCTTGCGATCTCGGAACCAGTCGAGGGCGGCCTTGTTCTTGCCCTCGTTGCCTTTGCGGTAAACGAGCGTTACATCCACCCGTCTGCGAATAGCGGTATCCAGTGCGCCTGTAAGATGGCCCCAATCGCCCCAGTCGTGGTATGGCGATACGAGGTACAGACGTTCCTGCGCATCGTGAACAAGTTGGATGATTTCCGGACCAATCTTGGGATCGCAGATAAGGCGCGACTCTCCTGAGAGCTCGGAAGCGCTGCTGGACGGGGCCATCCCAACCTCCTTGCTGCACTGGCAACTCCTTCATCCTACCACCCCGCCCTTTGCCAACCCCTGCCCTCCCCGCTACTATGGCGGGCGGCCCCTGATTCACCTTCCTATGGAGGACCCATGCAGTACCGCAAACTTGGCGCAACCGACCTCGACGTGTCCGTCATCGGACTCGGCACCAACAACTTCGGCAACCCCCAGCGCATCACCGACCACGCCGCGAGCGCGCGCGTCATCGACAAGTGCCTCGACGAGGGCATCAACCTCATCGACACCGCTAACATCTACGGCGGAGGCCAGAGTGAAGTCCACATCGGCGAGGCGCTCAAGGGCGGCAAGCGCAACCAGGCCGTCATCGCCACCAAGTTCAACCTCAACAACCTCGAAGACGGCGAGTCCCCCCGCGACCGCATCTTCAAGAACGTCGAGGAGAGCCTGACGAAGCTCCAGACCGACGTCATCGACCTCTACCAGATCCACTTCATCCCCTACCGCGTCCCCCACGAGGAGTACCTCGAACCCCTCAACGACCTCGTAACCCAGGGCAAGGTGCGCTACGTCGGCGAGTGCAACTACTCCGGATGGCGCCACGCGGACGTCGACCGCGCGGCCCTCGACCGCGGATGGGCCCCGTTCGTGTCATCGCAGAACTACTACAACATCATGCGGCGGCAGGTGGAGCTCGAACTCCTGCCGTACTGCACCGAGCACAACATCGGCTTCCTCCCCTACTTCCCGCTGGCCGGGGGGTGGCTTACCGGGAAGTACGCCCCGGGCGCCGAGACGCCCGCCAACGCGCGCAGCATGGTCGGCAAGCTCCAGGGCGACGACCGCGCCCACGCCGTCCTCTCGCAGCTCGACGCTTTCGCCAACGAGCACGGACGCTCGCTGCTCGAACTCGCGTTCGCGTGGCTCCTCGCCCACCCGGCCGTCAGCTCCGTTATCGCCGGCGCAATGACCCCTGAGCAGGTCGCCTCGAACGCCGCCGCCTGCGACTGGGAACTCACCCGCGACGAGCGCGAGGCCGTCGACGCCATCGCCGTGTGGGACGGCTCCACCGAGGAGATCGAGCGCTTCGGCATGGGCTTCGCCCCCAAGTACCCCGACCGCTAACTCCAGCGAGAAGAACTTTGGCGCAGTGGAAGCGCCAACCCCCTCCCCCGTCTTCGGGGGAGGGCTTGCGCGAAGCGCGCACGGGGCAGCCCGCCGCAACCCTACTCCCTCCGTCATTCCCGCGAAGGCGGGAATCCATCCCGTCCTCCCCGCTCTCCCCTCTGGAGCCCTTTGCATAGCCGCCCTACGCCTGAGAATGTCCCGTGGTTCGACAGGCTCACCACGAACCAAAGGGGATGGATTCCCGCCTTCGCGGGCGACGGAGGGTGCGCAAGATCTCTTTGAGGGAGATGCCCGGAGGGCAGAGAGGGCGGCGCCGGACTCTAGCTGAACCGCTGCCAGTCCGAATCGAGCGCGTTGACCACGTGCACGGGCACGCCCTTGTGCTTCGCGAGGGTGATGGCGTGCAGAGTGCCGGGGCTCACGCCGTCCCACACGGCGTAGAGTTCCTCGACCTGGTCGACGATGGCGGCGTTGCGGCGGATGAACGTGCTGCTGTGGTCGGCGAAGTCCTCGTGCTTGAAGAGCACCTCGACCTGCAGGCCGCGCTCTTCAGCCAGGCGCAGCGCCTCCTGGTCGGCGCCGGGCGCGCCGTTCACCACCAGCAGCGTGTCCGGCGGCAGGCCGTCGACGATCTCCTTCATGTGGAAGCGCCACTCCGGGCTGTGGAGCTCCGAGAACCGCGTGCCCACGATGCCGACCCGCTTGCCCATGCCCCCATTCTACTCCAATTGGCCATCACGGCGCGCCCCAAAATTGTCTCACTCCGCGTCGGTTCCCCCTCCCCCGAAGGCGGGGGGAGGGCTGGGGCGCGCCTCACCGCAGCAGAGGGTTGGCGCCCTTCTTGCCGGAGGCGACTTGCTTCATCATCTTCTGCATCTGGCGGAACTGACCCAGGAGCTGATTGACCTCGGACGGCGACGTGCCGCTGCCGTTGGCGATGCGGCGCCGGCGGCTGCCGTCGATGCGCTCCGGACGGCGGCGCTCCCACATCGTCATCGACGAGATGATCGCCTCCGTGCGGCGCAGACGCCGCTCGTCGAGCGCGCCAGCCGGCAGCTTCGACCGAAGCCCCCGCGCGCCCGGCAGCATCTCGATGAGCGACGCGATCGACCCCATATTCTGGAGCTGCCGCAGCTGCTTCAGGAAATCGTCGAGGTCGAACTCCGCACGGCGCATCTTCCGTTCGAGCGCCGCCGCTTCCTCCGTGCTGATCTGCTCCTGCGCCCGCTCCACGAGCGACACCACGTCGCCCATGCCCAGGATGCGCGACGCCATGCGCTCCGGGTGGAACGCTTCGAGCGCGTCGGCCTTCTCTCCCGTGCCCGCGAACTTGACCGGAACGCGGGCGACGTGCGTAGCCGACAGCGCAGCCCCGCCCCGCGCGTCGCCGTCGAGCTTCGACAGCACCAGCCCGGTCAGCCCGATGCGCGCGTGGAACTCCGACGCCGCATTCACCGCGTCCTGCCCCGTCATCGCGTCGACCACGAGGAGCACCTCCGACGGCTGGAGGTCCTCCTTCATCCGTTGCAGTTCGGCCATGAGTTCGTCGTCGACGTGCAGCCGTCCGCCGGTGTCGACGATCGCCCACTTGGCGCCGATTTCGCGGGCGCGGCGGACGCCGTTGGCGGCCACCTTCGGCGCGTCGTCGGGCCCGGCCTGTTCGCGGTGCACCGGGATGTCGAGCTGGCGGCCGAGCGCCTCGAGCTGGTCGGCGGCCGCCGGACGGCGCAGGTCCGCCGCGATGAGCAGCGCCTGCTCCTGCCGCTTGCGCAGCAGCAGCGCAATCTTGGCCGCCGTCGTCGTCTTCCCGGAGCCTTGCAGTCCGGCCAGCAGCAGCACGCTCGGCGCGGTTGGCCCCGCGCGCAACTCCCGGTCGCCTTCCCCTAGCAGCGCGGTCAGGCGGTCGTGCACCGCCTTCACCACCGCCTGTCCAGGCGACACGCCGCGCAGGGCCGATGCGCCGTCCCCGCCGTCGGGCGAGAGAACTTGCTCGCGTACGGAGGCCACGAACTCGCGCGCAACCCTGAAGTTGACGTCGGCCTCCAGCAGCGCCAGGCGGATCTCGCGCAGGGCCGCGTCCACGTCGGCCTCGGTCAGCCGGCCCTTGGAGCGCAGCCGGTCGAGCGTTCCTGCGAGCTTCTCGGTGAGGGAGTCGAACATGAGGGAATTATACCGGGGCGCCGCTTAACGGCGCGCGCAACCCTCTCCCCCGTGGGAAGGGCTGGGGAACTCCCCGAAACGCGCACGTTCTGCGCGGAGCGGGCGCCGGGGGCGTTGTGCTACCTTGTCGCCAACTGACTCCCGCCGCAGGAGCAACGCTCATGGACTTCAATCCCGTTCCCGCATCCCTGAACTACGCCGGGCGTCGTCGACGGCTCGTGGCGTGGATAGTCGACCTCCTGATCATGTTCCTCTCCGTGTTGATACTGGGGGCGATCGGCATCGGCTCCGACATCTTCAACGCCGAGGCCGAGCCGACTGTCGCGAACCAGCTGGTGAACGCGGCCTTCGCGTTCGGCTACTTCTTCATCCTCACCGCGGCCCTTGGAGGCACGCTCGGCAAGCTCGCCTTGGGCCTGCGTGTGGTCGACGCGACTGGGAACAAGGCCGGACTCGGCTCGCTCGCGGTGCGGGAACTGATTGCCCGCGCGCTCGGCGCCATCGCCATCGCGCTGCTCGGAGCGGGCATAGGCGAGGCAGTCGGCGCCGCAGTCTTCATCATCACCGCCATCCTGATCCTGTTCGACGAGAAGCGGCAGGGACTGCACGACCGGATCGGCCGCACCTACGTGGTGCGCGTCGGGTAGGGGGAACGATGGAGCAGGGCATAACCGGCCCCCAAGGCGCCCCGGAGATGGACTACGCGCGCCGGCTCGTGCGGTTCGCCGCCTTCGTGGTCGATGTCATCGTCATCAGCATCGTGCTGGCCATACTCGACGCCGTCGGACTCACGAGCACGTTCTCCGGGGCGGGCGACGCCGCGACGATGGAGGGCGCCTTCGGATCGATGCGGGACGTGGTCATACAGGCGCTCGTCGGGCTGATCTACTTCGTCGTCCTCACCACCCTGTTCGGCGCGACGCTCGGCAAGATGGCGCTCCGCGTCAGGGTCGCGAATGCGGAGGGCGTCACGCCTCGTTTCGGCAAGGTCGCCCTTCGCGAGTTCATCAAGGGCGGTCTTGCGCCCGCTCCCTACGTTCTCGGCGCAGCGTTCGGGGGCGTTGTCGTAGGGATCGTCTTCTTCGTCGTGGTCTTCTGGGTCCTTATCGACGACCGTCGCCAGGGGCTGCACGACAAAGCGGCGGAGACGTTCGTCATCCGCGCAGAGTAGCGCGCCTGCCCGAGGGATGGGCGCTATGACTGGCGCTTTCGTCAGGAGGAGCGTCCATGAAACTCCACTACTACCCCGAGACCGATAGCCTCTACCTTGAGCTCAACCCCAAACCGGGCGCCGAGACCATCGAAGTCGCTGACGGGCTCAATGTTGACGTCGATGCCGAAGGGGAAGTGGTCGGCTTCGACATAGACCAAGCCTCCCGCCGCACAGACCTTCACATCCTGGAAACCCAGGCCCTGCCCCTTCAGGCCACCAAAGCCCGCTGACGCTCTCGCAGCGAGGGTTGAGGGGAGGGTCACGCGCCCCAGGGCGCGCCCCACTTGTCGAGGAACGCGATCTCCGGGACGGGCCTGCGCCGGCTGCCGCCGAGATGCTCCGGCGGAAGCGGGTAGCCGAGCGGGATGAGCGCCATGATGTCGAAATCGTCCGGCACGCCCAGCAGTTCGGCGACCTCGTCGTAGCAGTACTGCCACCTTGTGGTGATGCGCGTGCCGAGGCCGTGGGCGGCGGCGGCCAGCATGAGGTTCTGCACCGCTGGGTAGATGGACGCGCCCCGGTAGACCTCTCGGCCCTGGATGCGCCACTTCTCGACGCACGGCAGCACGACAACCGGCACGTCGGCCATGCCATAGGTGAAGAGCGACGCGTCGGCGGCCGACGGAGACGCGTCGCCGCGAGAGCGGCGGTCGGCCTCGAGGTAGAGCTCGCCGAGCCGCGCCTTCAGCGCGCGGTCCTCGACGACGACGAACCGCCAGGGCTGCCGGTTGCTGCCGCTCGGCGCGCGCGTGGCGGCCTCGAGCACCTGGCGAAGCGTTTCGGCGGGCACAGGGTCGGGCTTGAAGCGCGAGATGCCGCGCTGGCTGCGGACGACGTCGAAGAAATCGGGCATGGCCGGGGCCTCCTTGGTTGGGTATGGGCGGATTCTCCCTCCCCACATGAGTGGGGAGGGTAGCACGCGTAGTGTGCGGGTGGGGTCCGAGCGCGGAGGGAGCGTTGTGGGGGCGAGATTCCCGCCTGCGCGGGAATGACGGGTACAGTTCCGTCGTTCCTGCGGAGGCAGGAACCCCGCAGCCCTTCCCGCTACGTCCCCAGCACGCCGGGAGAGAACACCTCGTCGAAGGCGTAGCGCTTGGCCATCACTCCCTGCTCGTGGCTGATGTCGATGTACCAGTCGAGCATGCGGCGGTTGGCGCTGATGCCGTAGACGAACGGGTCGCCCCACTTCCTGAACTGCTCCTCCACGTACTCGCGCAGGTAGACGACGGAGAAGCTGCCGCGGTCGCGCAGGAGGTCGAAGTACGCCTGCGCCTTCGAGCGCTCGAACGCGTCGTACACGCGCATCGCGAGGGAGGGGTCCTCGCGGTCGAGCTTGCCGCTCATCACCATCATGTGCACGGGGGTGAAGATGCTCTCGTCGCGCCACAGGCGCAGGTCTTCATCCATGTAGTCGGGAAAGAGGCGTCGGATGCGCGCGTCGCTGGCCACCCACCCGAACAGCTCCGGGTCGGAGATGTCGCCGAGGAAGGCGTCGACCTCCCCGTCGAGCAGGCGCTGGAGATGGTCCTTCACGCTCACCTTGCCGTCCTGCACGACCTCGACGTTCGCCGACTTGTCGTAGATGGGGAAGTAGTCCTCGGCGTCGGTCACGAGCCAACGGAACGTTGAGGTGTCGACGCCGTGGCGGTGTTTCAGCAGGCCGCGGCACCAGGTGACGATGGCGGAGCGGAAGGAGCGGGTCGCGACGCGGCGTCCTTCGAGGTCCTTCGGGCCGCCGATGCCGCGGTCGTTGCGGACGACCATGTACCAGTGGGCGCTCTTGCGCTTGACGAAGATGGGCAACCCGACGATGTCCCATCCCTGGTCGATGGCGGCGAGCCAGTAGCCCATGTTCAGGTCGCACAGGCCGAAGTCGCCGGTCTTCATCCGGGAGTTCTCGGTGGGCGTGGGGCCGAGCTCCTCGACCGGGTCGAGTTCGACGCCTTCGATCTGGACGCGGCCCTCCATGAGAGGCCGGACGATCTCGTAGGTCATCGACGCGTAGCCGACGGAGACTTCGAGCTTGGTCTTTTCGGACGTGGTCATGCGGTCTCCTCCTCGGGGGCGCGCTGCCGGCGCGCCGTCGCCGCAACCGTATGCCCGGCGCCGGGCAGGGTCAAGCCTTGGGAGGCTGGGGCCGCGCGAGGGCGGGGGATGGATTCCCGCCTGCGCGGGAAGGACGGGTGTGCGCTGCCGCGCGCAAACCCTCACCCCAGCCCTCCCCCGTCTTCGGGGGAGGGGGCCAGACCGCTCTCTCTGCCCTTCCGCCCTCTCCCCTGCCCCTCCCCCTCGGGGGGAGGGGGAAGACGCGCTACTCTCAGAAGCGGTACGCGCGGCGGCGGGGGACGCCCAGCGCAGCGGCGACCTGTGCGGCGGCGGCGCTCCGGCTCAGCCCGCGCGCCCGTGCGGCCTCCATCGCGGAGGCCACCGCGGCGTCGTCCGGCGCCTCGGCGGGCGGCTGGTCAGGCGCGCCCTCGACCACCAGGACGAACTCGCCGCGCGGCGCGGCAAAGCGCGCCAGCGCCTCCGACACGACGCCGCGAAAGACCTCCTCGTGCGCCTTCGTCAACTCCCGGCACACCGCGATGCGCCGGTCGCCGAGCTCCGCCAGCATATCGGCGAGGCACGCGCGCAGACGATGCGGGGCCTCGAAGACGACCAGCGTCGCCCGATGCTTCGCAGCCTCCGCGAGCGCCGCCCGCCGGGCCTTCCCGGCTCGCGGGAGGAACCCGAGGAAGTGGAAGGCGTCCGCCGGCATCCCGGCGACCGACAGCGCCGCCGTGACCGCCGACGGTCCCGGCACGGCTGCGACGGCGAACCCTGCCGCCGCAGCCTCCGCCGCCAGTTCCGCCCCCGGGTCGCTCACGCCGGGCGCGCCGGCGTCGGTAACCAGCGCCACGTCGCCCTCCCGCAGCGCGGCGAGCGCCACGGGCCCGCGCGAGCGCGCGTTGTGGGCGTTGTAGCTCAGCAACCGCGTTCGCGCTCCCAGATGGTTGAGCAACTTGCGCGTGCGCCGCGTGTCCTCCGCGACGATGAGCGAGACCTCGGCGAGCACGCGGGCGGCGCGCGGCGTGAGGTCTTCCAGGTTTCCTATGGGCGTCGCGACGACGTAGAGCGTTCCCTGCATGGCCGTAGCTGGGGAGGGGGTCTTGTAGGGAGAGCATGGCTCGCCCGGCTATAATCCCCGCGCAAGCATTATAGAAGCTGCCCGGAGGCCCTGATGGACGCGCTATACACTGAGGAAGAACGCCTGCTGAGCGCTACGATGCGCGATTTCGCCGACGCCGAGATCGCGCCCAACGCCGCCCGCTGGGACGCCAACGAGGAGTTTCCCTGGGCCAGCGTCGAGGCGATGCGCCGCATGGGGCTGATGGGGATGACGGCCAAGGCGGAGCGCGGCGGTGCCGGCGCCTCCTACGCCGAACTCGCCATCGCCGCTGAGGAGATCGCCCGCGTCTGCGTAACCTCCTCCACGACGCTCCTCGCGCACCTCTCCCTCGGCGTCTCCACCATCGACCGGTTCGCGAACGAGGAGCAGGCCACGCGATGGTTCCCCGACGCGGCGACCGGCGAGAAGATCGTCGCCTGGGCGCTCAGCGAGCCCAGCTCCGGCAGCGACGCCGCCGATATGCAGACCGCCGCCGTGAAGCGCAGCGATGACTGCTACGTGCTCAACGGCTCCAAGATATTCATCACCAACGCTGTGGAGTCCTCGTTGATGGTCGTCTTCACGGCCACCGACCGCTCCCTCGGGCACCGCGGCACGACGGCGTTCGTGGTCGATCCCCATTCGCCCGGCGTCGAGATGCGCCCGATGCACGGCAAGCTCGGCATCCGGGGCTCCGGCACCGCGGAGGTCTACTTCACCGACGTCGAGGTCCCCGCCGCCGACCGCCTGGGCCAGGAGGGCGAGGGCTTCCGCATCGCCATGACCGTCCTCGACTCCAGCCGCGTATCGCTCGCCACGCAATCGGTCGGGCTCGCGCAGGGGGCGTTCGAGGCCGCCGTTCGCTACGCCCAGCAGCGCGAGACCTTCGGGCAACTGCTGAAGGAGCGCCAGGCGATCCAGTTCATGCTCTCGGACATGGCCACGCAGATCGACGCCGCCCGGCTGCTCACCCGCCGCGCCGCGCAGCTGAAGGACGCCGGCCTGCCCCACAGCCGCGAGTCGGCCATGGCCAAGGTCTACGCTTCGGAGGCCGCCCACTTCTGCGTCGACAAGGGGCTGCAGATCTTCGGGGGCTACGGCTACTTCCGCGAGAACCCCATCGAGCGGATGTACCGCGACCAGCGCATCACGGAGATCTACGAGGGCACGTCCGAGGTGCAGCGCATCGTCATCGCTCGCAGCCTCTTCAAGGAGTACGCGGTCGAGTAGGGGGGAGTCCCACCCTCTCCACAAGAGTGGGGAGGGTCGAGCGCCGCAGGCGCGAGGGGAGGGGTCTGCTGTCGGGGGATGAGGTGTGCCGGAGTGCGCGCTGTCGCGTGCAAACCCTCACCCCAACCCTCCCCCGTCTTCGGGGGAGGGGGCCGGATGCGCCCTCTCTGCCCCTTCGGGGCATCTCCCCCTCGGGGGGAGAACGGATACGCGCTTCGCGCGCTGCCCTCTCCGTCCTGCGGGCATCTCCCCCAGAGAGGAGGAAGGGATGCGAGATTCCTGCTTTCGCAGGAATGACGGATGCGCCCTCTCTGCCCCTTCGGGGCATTTCCCCCTCGGGGGGAGAACGGATACGCGCTCTACGCGTCGGGGAGGTAGATGACCTCGCGGGGCTTGCCGGGGTCGCCGGTGGCGGCGACGATGCCCTCGTCCTCGAGCTGGTCCATCAGGCGGGCGGCGCGCGGGTAGCCGATGCGCAGCCTCCGCTGGAGGAGCGACGTTGAGAGCTGGCGGTTCGCCGCGGCAACCTGCAGCGCGCGGTCGTACAGCGAGTCGTTCTCGTCGAGCTCCACGGCGTCGCTCTCCGCCTCGGCGACCTCGGCCTCGCGGGCCATCTCTTCGAGGGGGATCTCCTGCAAATCAGGGTCGGGCGGCTGCTCCCGCCAGTGGTCGCCCAGCGCCGCCGTCTCCTCCTCGGAGATGAACACGCCCTGGACGCGCCGCGCCTTGGGGGAGTCGGACGACAGGAAGAGCATGTCGCCGCGTCCCAGCAGGCTCTCGGCGCCGCCGAAGTCGAGGATCGTCCGCGAGTCGATCTGCGAGGCGACGTAGAAGGCGATGCGGCTGGGGAAGTTGGCCTTGATGAGTCCGGTGATGACGTTGACCGACGGCCTCTGGGTTGCGACGACGAGGTGGATGCCGACGGCGCGGGCGAGTTGCGCCAGGCGCACCAGGCACGTTTCGACGTCGGCGGGGGACGTCATCATCAGGTCGGCGAGCTCGTCGATGCAGATGACGAAGAAAGGCAGCCGCTCGCGGGGGGCGCGGGTCTTGTTGTACGACTGGATGTTCCGCGCGCCCGCCTCTTCGAGGAGCTTGTAGCGGCGGTTCATCTCCTGCACCGCGCCCCGCAGCAGCCGCACCACCTGCTCCGGCTCCACGACCACCGGCGTAACCAGGTGGGGGAT
Source organism: Dehalococcoidia bacterium (assembly GCA_034421335.1). GTDB lineage: Bacteria > Chloroflexota > Dehalococcoidia > Lucifugimonadales > Australimonadaceae > S5-327. The sequence continues at coordinate 26,450 of DAOUKL010000008.1, forward strand.
GCCGTTGTAGGGCGTCAATTCCACGCGCTTGGGGTCGACGAGCAGCAGCCGCACCCGCGAGGGGGGTTGGTCCTTGATGAGCGAGCAGATGATGGTGTTCATGCACACGCTCTTGCCGCTTCCGGTGGAGCCGGCGATGAGCAAGTGCGGCATCTTTGCGAGGTCGATGGCCACCGGTTCCCCGGCGGGCGCCAGCCCGAGCGCCACGGGAAGCCCGTCGGCCTCCGACGCTCGCCGGTACTCGTCGGACTCCATAACCGTGCGGATGGTGACGAGCGAAGACGACTTGTTAGGCACCTCGATGCCGACGATGGACTCGCCGGGGACGGGCGCCTGGATGCGCAGGCTCGGCGCGGCCAGCGCGAGCGCCAGGTCTTTCTCTCTCGCGAGGATGCTCTGCACCCGGACGCGCCCTCCGGCGGCCTGCTGCGCTGCGGGTTCGGGCGTTCGCGCCCTCCGGGTCCATCCCGGCTCCAGCCCGAACAGGAAGCCGTCGCCCTGCCGCCGCACCTCGCGCACGGCCACGTCGACGCCGTGCTCGGCGAGGGTGGCGACGATGAGCTCGGCCGTCTCGTTCGCGTCGCGGGCGTCCGGCGCCTCGACCACCACGAGGGACTCGCCGGGGACGGCCTCGAGGCGCAGGGCTGGTGAGCGCAGCGCGAGCGCGAGGTCGTTCTTGCGGGCGAGGATGCTGTTGACCTTCACGCGGCTGCCGCGGTCGTTCTGCTCGTCCGCGGCGCGCTCGCGCTTCCAGCCGGGCGCCAGCCCGAACATCGTGACGCTCGGCCCGGGGCGGATCTCCCTGACCTGCACCTCGACGCCGTACTGCGCGAGCGCGTCCTCTATGTCCCGCGCGGTCTGTTCGTGCTCGTCGGAGACGGCGACCGCCGGGACGGGCGGCGCGAGGAGTTCGAGAGGGGGCAGCACGACCGGCGGCCCGGCCGGCGGAACGGGAACATCGGCGTGAGCAACGCCGTTGGCGTGGGCGGCGTGAGCAGAATGGTCGCTCGTTTCGGCGTCGTGTTCCGGCGGCCCGGAGGCGGCGGGTTCGTGTTCGGCGACGGCGGTTTCGGCATGGCCGGCGCCCGGGGCGCTGTGGTTCGGGGCCTCCGGGGCGGAGGGTTCCTGGTCGGCCTCCGGAGTGGGGGCAGCCCGGACGCTGGCGGCAGGGGCGCTTGGCGCGGGTGTACCGCCGCCGCGGGCCGGAGCGTCGGAGAGGAGTCCCCACGCTGCGGCGGGGGACTGCGCCGGCGGTTTGTCCGCTGCCGGGGCCGTTCCGTTGCGGGGGCCGGAGGGAGGCGGCGTGGGGAATGCCTGCGCCTCGGAGTAGCGCGGTCTGCGACGGGAGCGTTGCAAGTCCTTCAGGAAGTCCGGCGGTTCGGCGTCGACCGTGTCGATGCCCACGCTGAAGTACGAGTCGGGATTGGGCGTGTAGCGCCGCCAGCTGTCGCTCTGGGCGATTTCGACTTCGCGGGCGCGCTGCCGCTCGCGTTCGCGGGCCGCCGCGCGGTCCTTGAGCATTTGGGCGACGCTGCTCCAGATGGCCGCGGAGGCGCGTCCCAGCGCGTCATTCACCGCTCGCGGCGCCGCGAACCTCGCTCCGGCGATGAGGAGCGCCGAGGTGCGAAGCACGCCCATCACTCCCCCGCCTCCGCGGAGCTGGCCGCCGACGTCGCCGCCGAGCGGCGCCTCGCCGATGAGGGGGAACTCCCACGTGAAGTACGACATGACGGCGAAGCCGCCCGCGACGAGCAAGCCTGAGCCGACGACGTACCGCCATCGCCGGACGGCGGCGGCGAACCCGAACTTGAAGAGGACCAGCACGCCCAGCGTCCACAGGATGAGCGGCGCAAGCCCCGCGCCCATGGTGGTCAGGACATCGGCGGCAGCCGCGCGGAGCGGGTCGACGATCCACGCAGGCTGTACGTAAACGGCGAACGCGACAAACGCGGCGACGAGCACCGCCGCCGTCAGCGCGAGGCCGATTCGCGTGAAGAACAGGAGTCGTATGACAAACATCACGTTCACAATAGCGAACGTTTGCTCGAAAGTGAGCCGGATTTACAGGCAGGCTTTCGCGAAAGCCGCGGGCGGCGGCGCGATCAGACCTCGAAGGGCAGCGCGACGATCATCGGACGCCGCCCCGTCTCCCGGTGCAGGAAGCGTCCGAGCGCCTCCCGCACCCGCTCCGAAACGTAGTCGTCGTCGAGCAGCTGGCCGCTCGGGGCGCGCAGGGACTCGATGACGAGGTCGGACGCCCGGTCCATAAGGTTGCCGCCATCCTCCGGGTCGACGAACCCGCTCGACACTATCTCCGGGTCGCCGCACACGTCGCCGGTGGCCTTGTCGATGGGCACGACCACAACGACGAAGCCGTCGCGGGAGAGCGTGCGGCGGTCGCGCAGCACGGGGCTTCGCACGTCCCACATCCGGAGTCCGTCGACGTAGACGTGCCCCGCGGGAACGGCGTCGACGACAGCGGCGCCGCTATCGTCGATCTCGAGCACGTGGCCGTCATCGAGGACGAACACGTTGTCGGCGTCGACGCCGACCTGCATGGCGAGCTCGGCGTGGGCCACGAGCATGCGGTACTCGCCGTGGATGGGGACGAAGTAGCGGGGCTTGACGAGGCGGAGCATCAGTTTGAGCTCCTCCTGGCTCGCGTGACCCTGCACGTGCACGTCCGGGGCGGTGCGGCGGGTCAGCACTTTGGCTCCCAGCCGCGTCAGGTTGTCGATAACCGACGCGATGACCGTTTCGTTGCCCGGTATCGCGGTGGCGGAGATGATGACGGTGTCGCCCTCGTGCACCTGGATGTCGCGGTTCGCGCGGTTGGCCACGCGCGAGAGGACGGAGAGCGGCTCGCCCTGCGCTCCGGTGAGCACGATGACCTGCTTGTCCTCCGGGACTGTCGCGAGGTCGCGCAACTCGACGATCGCGCCGGAGGGCGCCGTTATGTAGCCGTTGGCGACCGCCATGTTGACGTTGGCGACCATCGACCTTCCCGCGGGCGCCACCTTCCTCCCGTGCTTCACCGCCGCATCGACGACCTGCTGCACCCGGGCGACGAGCGACGCGAAGGTGGCGACGAGCACCCGGCCCTTGGCGTCGCCGATGGCGTGGTCGAGCGCGGCGGCCACGACCCTTTCCGACCGCGTGTAGCCGCCGACCTCGGCGTAGGTGGAGTCGGACAGCAGGAGCAGCACGCCCTCGCGCCCGATCTCGGCGATGCGCTGCAGGTCGGTGGGACGGTCGTCGACGGGCGTGTGGTCGACCTTGAAGTCGCCGGTGTGGACGACGACGCCGGCAGGGGTGCGGAGCGCAATGCCGCAGGCGTCGGGGATGCTGTGGCAGACCCGGAAGAACTCCGCCTCGATGGCGCCAAAGGCGAGCCGGTCGCCCGGATGGACGCGCCGCAGGGAGGCGCCCGCGCTGGCGGCGTGCTCGCGGAGCTTCACCTCGATGAGGTCGTACGCAAGGGGCGGAGCGTAGACAGGCGCGTCCAGGTCGCGCAGGAGATAGGGCAACGCGCCGGTGTGGTCCTCATGGCCGTGAGTGATGAGCACCGCCCGAACGCGGTCGGCGTTCTCGTTTAAATAGGTCATGTCGGGCAGCACGAGGTCGACGCCGTGCATGTCGGCCTTGGGGAACATCAGCCCGGCGTCGATGACGACGATGTCGTCGCCGTACTCGACGCAGAGCATGTTTTTGCCGACCTCGCCGAGGCCTCCGAGCGGAATAATGCGAACGCCGTGAGCCATGGGCGGCTAGAACATGCTCAACTGCTGCTCGCCCGGATCCGGGCGCTGCGGCTCCGGTTCGGGCGCGGGGACGGGTCCGCCGGAGGCTGCGGGGGCGGGCTGCGCGGGGGATGACTCGCCGAAGGCGCCGAGCGCGGGTTGCGCATCCGGCTCCGGGGCGGGGGCCCGCGCCCCCTCTCGGAGCAATTCGCCGAGCTTGGCGAAGTCTTCCTCGATGGTCGCGCGGAGCCCGCCGTTGTGCAGCGCCGCGGCGGGATGGTAGAGCGGGAAGACGACCACGTCGCCGAAGCGGCGCGGCTTCGCCCGGAGCTTGCCGATCGACTGATTGGGGAACCAGCGGGCGAGCGCGTGCCGACCGAGGGGAACGATGACCCTGGGCCTGATGGCCGCGATCTGCGCGTCGAGGTAGGCGGAGCACGCCTGGACTTCGCCGGGGAAAGGGTCGCGGTTGTTCGGGGGGCGGCACTTCACCATGTTCGTGATGAACACGGAGGCGCGGTCGAGGCCGATGGAGCGCAGAAGTTCGTCGAGGAACTGCCCGGCGGGGCCGACGAACGGGCGGCCCTGCCGGTCCTCGTTGAAGCCGGGCCCCTCGCCGATGAACATGAGCGAGGCGTTGGGGGCGCCCTCGCCGGGCACGGCGTGTGTACGTCCGCCGGCGAGGTTGCATAGCCGGCAGGCGCGTATCTGCTGGTGCAGCGTTTCGAGGTCGGCCACGGCGGGTTCTGCGTCTAGTCGGAGATGCCCTTTCCCTTGATGAAGTCGACCGCGTCCTGAATGGTGCGGATCTTCTCGGCGTCCTCGTCGGGGATCTTGATGGGGTCGTCGTCGGTGGAGAACTCCTCCTCGAAGCCCATGACGAGCTCGACGAGGTCCAGAGAGTCGGCGTTGAGGTCGTCGACGAACGACGCCCCCGGCTCGACGGCGTCTTCGTCGACCCCGAGCCGGTCCACCACAACGTTTCTCACGCGTTCAAAGACGGTTGCCATACTTTTCTTCCTTCGTGTCCTGAATGTTGGTGTGCAGTTCGCAGACGGACGCGCCCAGCACGCCGTTGACGAACCGGGCTGAACCCTCGCCGCCGAACTCCTTTGCGAGTTCGATGGCCTCGTTGATGGCGACCTTCGGCGGCGTGGAGGGGGCGTTCTCCCGTAGTTCGAACAGCGCGATGCGGAGCACGTTGCGGTCGACCGCCGGCAACTGCTCGACGGGCCACAGGGGAGCGTGCCGCCGGACGATGTCGTCGAGCTCGGAGCGCTGCTCGACGACGCCTCGAATGCGGCTTTCGGCGAAGGTCTCGACAGGGGGCGAGGCGTTCATGGCCTCGGCGTGAGCCTGAAGCGATGCGCGCCAGTCGTGGCCGGTGAGGTCGCTCTCGAACAGCACCTGGAGCGCGAGCACACGCCCTCGATGCTGCGGCGGCTCTCCGGCGCGGCCTCTCGTAGTCCTGATGGGGGAGGCTGGCGATTGGGTCATGACAAGCTGTAAACGTGGCGCCCGCAAGCGGGTGAAAGCGGTTCCTAGCTTACGCCAGCTCCGAAATCGCGTCTAGGTCTGCCGGGCTCTGATGCGCAAATACCGGTTTCGGCCTAATAGTGCATCAGAACAGCCGCCTGATGCACTATTAGGCCATGAAGCTCGTATGGCTGTTCGCTGCGGCAGGTCTACTGGTCGGTCTGGTGGTCGGGTTCCTCGCCGGGTGGTTCCTCGGCTACTATGCCTTCACGGTGTTCGACGTCGTCGGGTAACCCTAACAATTGGTATTTGTTCAGCTTGTTGCGCGATGGCCGATTCGCCATCGAAAATAATACTCGGCTGACGGAGGGCGGTTCCTGCCTGGTGGCAGGAGTGGGCTTGAGACCCCATCGCGTGCGCTGACCCGTGCGTTCCGGTTCGATTCCGGCGCCCTCCGCCAGCCGAGCATGCCCCCTACCGGAACGGCGTCGTTGCCAATCGGCGCTCCGTTCGGTCGGGCCGCTCGGCTGGACGGAAGCGGGGGCTTGAGAGCCTATTCACGTGCATTGTCTTGTGCGTCCGGTTCGGTTCCCTTGCGCCCCTGCCAGCCGAGCGCGGGGGAATGGTGGCGCGCCATCCCCTGATTGTCAAGCGTACCAGATATCGTGTTCGTCCTTCCCCCGCCTCCACCACCTGATGAACCGCACCAGTGACCAGAGCAAGAATGACCCGCCGGACGCTAGTATGACGATGGTGACAATTGTTGGCGCATCCACGAGTTCACCTCCCAGTAGTAGTAATTGCAGCATAGCACTTGTGCGGTAAGCATGCGGGCTGCTAGGCTGACCCCCCAATGTTCTACATATTGGCATGGACATGGTACGTTTGGCTCTCGTTCGCCCTGATGTCGTCGGCGGTGCTGCCGTTGGATGTCGGACATGCGGACCCCGGGCTATATGCGCCTGTGGTCGCGGTGTTCACGGCGGCCTTCGCCATCTCGCGCAGCTTGGGCATCCCGTGGGTAGCAGTGCCGAGGCGCGGTATCAACATCATTGTGGGGTTCGGAACCCTCTGGGCCGCCTACCTGTGGCTGCTGCACGCGTCCGGCTCCGACTCCTTGGTTCCGGTGCTGCCAATCGAACTGCAAGCCGTTCTCATCCTCAGCGGAAGCTACGCAGCCATCTTCTTCTTCATGCTGCTCATTTGGCACGCTGCGCACAGCGACCGTTAGGCGGCGTCCACCGGGAATGCCGGCTGGATGTCGAGCGCGTACATCGCGTGGATGAGCACGCAGATGTTGTGGCACAGCACCTTCGTGAGTGCCTCGTTGACCTGCGCGACGGGCGTCTTGGCCCGGATGGTGTCGCCGAACTTCGCCTTCAGCATGTGGAAGACCGTCTCGACGTTCGAGCGCCGGTGGTAGTGGCGATTGAACTCCGCCACGTTCGCCGTGAACAAGTGGTACATCCGCGTCCAGAGTTGATCGGTTCCTGCACGTGCGCCCTTCTTGAACGGGATATACGGGACGCCGCCCGCCTCCTCGATGACGTGGAGGTTCTGGTGGCTCGAATATGCGGCGTCCGCCGAGACCTCCCGGATGCTGAAGTGCTCGGCGGTCTGGCCGACGAAGCCCGGCAGGTAGGTGGAGTCCGCCGACTGGTGCGCGGTCGCGTCCGCGGCCGTCACGATGCAGGTCTGGACGCCGCACATCAGGTGGAGCTTCACCCACTGGACTTCCTTGCGGGCCGCGCCCCACTTGTGGTCGAACCAGCGGTTGTAGGCCGTCGAGGCGAACCCCGAGGAGTCGATGGCGAAGTACTGCTCGATGCCCCGCAGCGGGAGCGCGCTGGCGCGGATGAGGTCCCGCAGGATGGGCGTCACCTCGGGGCGCTCGAACCACCGGATGGCGGTGCTGAACGACGGCTCCGCCGCCATCCGGCCCGCCTCGACGGCGAGCCGCACGTCCGACATGGCCCGTCGGGCGCTGCGGTTCGAGTAGACCTTCAGGCCCATCAGGTAGAGCGCGTCCGCGCGCGTCAGGCCCGGATGCCCGCGACCCCGGGGCGGCTCCGCTACGGTGGCGCAGAGCGCGCGCAGGAGCGGCCCGAACCGCTCGCCCTCGTACACCTGCGCGGCGTTGTAGGCGTCCCACGGGAGCGACGCCCGCGGGACAGCCAGCGCCTCTAGGGCGGCGCCGTCGGGGTGCGCCAGCCGGTGCTCCAGCATCTCGACCGCGTAGACGTGCTTGCACGGCAGGCCGTTGCGCTTCGCCCAATCCGGGCACTCGCAGTAGGGCCCGTCCTCGAGGCTGACCAGATAGGAGCCGTTGCCCGACTGTGACGGCACCCTGTAGCCGAACCGGTCGGGGCGTATCGGGGCCAGTGCGGCAATCGCCAGCCCGCGCTGCCTCCTGCCCTCGTCGCCGTCGTCGGGGTCGTCCGGTCCCAGTGCTGTCACGTAACGCTTCATCGCCATCGTCTCATCCCCTGTGGGTATCTACTGATACCCTATACGCTGAACGGCTAGTCAGGCAAACCGTCCATGCGGTAGGCTGTCGGTAGTTACCGATTATCGGAGCGACAGGATGGCGAGCACAAACGGAAGACAACGCACCAATACGCGATTTAACGTCAGGGGCTATCGGTGCCGGTGCGGGCACGAGTGGGTGCCGACCGACCTGCACAGCAGGGAGGTTCCGCGCGTGTGCCCGAAGTGCAAGTCTCCCAACTGGGACAGGCCCTACCGGTGGCGCGTCGTCGACGGCCAGCGCGTACCAGCGGACGCGTAAAATCCCACATCCCGCAGTCGCGCCGCCTTGCGCTTGGCAAGCCATTTTGTGGTATTGTTCTGCGGCCACTGGCGCCCTCGGCGGGATTCGAACCCGCAACCTGCTGCTTGGGAGGCAACTGCTCTATCCGTTGAGCTACGAGGGCGCCTGGTAGACGGCTCCTGTTACAGCAGGAGCCGTCCTCTATCCTACCGGCCACTGAACAGTGCGGCCAAGCATAGGTGGCGCCACTGTCTGCCGGAATTTGACGCATATTGCACACGGGGATTGCCCCATTCCTAGTGGGGATGCCCCGCCGCACCCCCAGAACTTGCGTTTGACAGCCGTTCCGTTTGCTGCTACTCCTGTCGGCGCCACAAGCCACGCCTGACCCCCTCTGGGGCGCCCAGAGGGCGTGTAGGCCCATAGGTAGCGAGTCCGGGCGACCACGCCCCCTTGCAGGACCTACACGCGCGCGGCTTGTGGCAAAGCATCGGCTCGTGCCGCAAGGGGGTTCCTATGTGGCGCACACTGCTAGTCCTGCTGCTGGTCTGCACCGCCGCCGCCTGCGCGACCGACCGCGCAATCCCGTCCCCGACACCAACGCCCCCTAGCCCGACCGCAACTCCCACTCCGACACCCGTTCCCACCGCTACCCCCACTCCGGCGCCAACGCCAACGCCTACCCCGTCCCCGACTCCTACGGCGACGGCGACCCCCACTCCCACGGCGCCCCCGACGCCCAAGCCGTACACGACGCCGCTCCGTCACGTGGTGGAGTACGACGTCCTGTGCTCCGGCAGCATGGAGCCGGCCATCACGTGCGTGGACACCGTGGAGGTGGTGCAGGACGCGCCGCTGGACATCGTTGTCGGCGACATCCTCGTATACCGGCTTGGCGAGCAACTGATACTCCACCGGGTCGCGCTCATCACGGACGAATCACCGCCCCGGTATCTGATGCGCGGGGACAACGAGGACGTGCACGACGAGCGTCTTGTCCGCGCCAGTCAGGTCGTAGGCGAGGTGGTGGCGGTCCGCCGCAACTCCAATCCAGGGAACAGCGGGACGCGCGCTATGGTGAACAACGCCCGCCGCGCACACGTGCTGGCGCAGGCCGCGCTCCAGAGGTTCCTGCGCGAGCATTGCCCCGGCGGGGAGTGCACGTCGATGGCGAACCACCGGCAGGCGCTTGCGCTCACAGACGAGAGCCGCTACCGGACGTGCCAGTACAACGGCGCCATACAGGAAGTGACGTCGGGCGTAGCCGCGCTGCCGTGCCCTGCGCCGTCCCACCTGCGCGACTAACCGAACGGCTCGCCAGCGATTTGTGCATCAGCCGACCGATTAGTGCATCAGAACGGCATTAGTGCATCAGAGCCAGGTCTGCCGCCGCTGCGGCGGACGCTTCCGGCGCGATGCGCTTCGCCAACCCCGTCAGCACCTTGCCCGGCCCGAACTCGATGAAGCGGTCGGCGCCGAGAGAGACCATTTGCTCGACCGACTGCCGCCAGTAAACGCAGCCGCACACTTGCTCCGCAAGCTCATCGAGCACCTGCTCCGGCGACTCCATCGGCGACGCCGTGGTGTTCGCAATCACCGGCGCCGAGGGAGCGCGGAGGGACGCCGACGCCAGCGCGCGCTCCATTCCCGCCTGCGCCGGACGCATAACTTCGGTGTGGAACGCTCCCGCGACGTCGAGCCGTATCGCCCGCCGCGCGCCGAGCTCCTGCGCGTTGGCGATGGCCTTATCGAGCGCGTCGTTCGGGCCGCCGATGACGATCTGCTCGGCGGAGTTGACGTTCGCGACCTGCGCGCCCGTGCCCTCGCATGCCTGCAACGACGGTTCGAGCGCGAGGCCGATGAGCGCGGCCATGCCGCTCGGCGTCGCCTCGCACGCCGCCTGCATCAACTCACCGCGGACGCGCACGAGCCGCAGGCCGTCGGCGAGGCTCAGGGCGCCCGCGGCCACGAGGGCGGAGTATTCGCCCACGCTGTGGCCGGCGAGGCACGTCGGCGCCGGCAGCGCGTCGCCGAGCGCTTCCTGCGCGGCGCGGAGCATGGCGACACTCACGCAGAGGATGGCTGGCTGCGCGTTGTGCGAGCGCACCAGCTCGTCGGCGGGGCCCTCGAGAATGAGCGAAGAGAACGCGAACCCCAGCGCGTCGTCCGCCTCGTCGAAGACGGCTCGCGCGGCGGCGGAGCGCGCGTAGGCGTCGGCGCCCATGCCGACGGCTTGCGCTCCCTGTCCAGGAAACACGTACGCGGTGGTCATAACCGGAGCGCGCTTGGCTAGAGCAGCTCGGAGTCGATGCGGAGCACGTCGCGTCCGCGGTAGTAGCCGCAGGACGGGCAGGCATGATGCGGCTTCATCGGCTGGCGGCAGTGCGCGCACTCGACGAGGTTGCCGAGCCCCTTGTGCTGGTGGGCGCGATGGCTGCCGACGCTGGCCTTGGAGCGCTTGCGTTTCGGTAGTGGCGGCATGGTTCTTGTTCTTCTCCCTAACCGAACAGTTCCCGAAGCTTGGCCCACCGCAGGTCCTGGTACTCCTCACAGGAGCAGGCGGACTGGTTGCGGTCGGCCCCGCACTCGGGGCACAGTCCCTTGCAGTCTTTCCGGCAGAGCGGCGCCAGAGGCAGCGACGCCAGCCGGTATTGCCGCAGCGTGTCGCTCAGGTCGAGCACGTGCTGCGCGTCGATGCTGTGCGCGTCGGCGTCGCCGCCGTCGTCGTGCCGCATCTTTGCGCCGGTCGCGATGTCGATGCTGGGGAGGAACACGTCGTCCACCCTCACTTCGACCCACGACTCGAACGGCGTCAGGCAGCGGCTGCACTGGTTGTCGACCGAGATGGCGAGCGGGCCGGAGGCCCAGATGCCGTTGTCGGTCCTCGTGAGCAGGAGGTCGCCCCGCACGTGGGCGAGCGCCTCGCCGTCGTCCTCGAGGTCGAGCTCGGGGCCGTCGATGGCGATGCTCCTGGCGGCGCCGACGCGGTCCTTGAGCAGTTGAGCGACGTTCACTTCCAGTTGCAGCCCCATCGCGCCCTCGCTGCCTAACCGGGGGATTATAGCAGACTTCCGCAGCCGCGCCTCACCAGACCTCTCTGCCGCCGTTCACGAGGATCATCTGGCCGGAGATGAACCGGGCGTCGTCGGTGAAGAGGAACGCCATGACGCCTGCGAGGTCGTCGGGCACTCCGCGGCGCAACAGCGACGCCTCCGGCTCCGGGTACGCCTCCTCAGCCGACAGCGGCTCCTCGGTGTCGGAGGTCGTCGAACCCGGCGCGACGGTCACGACGTTGATGTTGTACTGTCCCAACTCCCGCGCCACGGCCCGCGTGATGCCGGTGATGGCCGACTTCGACGCGACGTACTGCGCGTTGGTCGCGTCCACCGCGCGGCTTATGCGGAGCGTGCTGCCGGAGCTGACGTTGACGATGGTCCCCGAGCCCTGCTCCCGCATATACGGGTAGACCGCGCGGATGCCGAGGAAGGTCCCGCGGGTGTTGACCGCGAACACGCGGTCCCACATGTCCATGTCGATGTCCATCAGCGAGGCCGCCTCCAGCCCGTGCCGGGTGGTGATGCCCGCGTTGTTCAGCAGGCCGTCGATGCGTCCGAAACGCTCGTGCGTCCGGCGCGCCATTTCGAGCGTGTCCTCCTCCGACGATATGTCGACGCGGAGTGGAAGCGCGTCTGCGCCCTCCGCCTCGCACAGCGCGGTCGTTTTGGAGAGGTCGGCGACGTCGGCGAGCGTGAGCTTCGCGCCCTCGCGCGCAAGCCGCGCCGCGTACGTGCGCCCCAGCCCCGACGCGGTGCCCGTGACGATGATGACCCTGTCCTGCAACAGCATCGCGTCCTCCTCCGCGCGGTCCAGCCGCGCCGCGCGCCATCCTATCGCGGCGAACTCCGCCGTTCCACTCGGCGGCTACGTCCGGCGTCGCCTGCCCACCTCGGCGGCCTGGCGGAGCGGTCGCCGGAACCGAACATAGGCTCCGCAGTACGGAGAGCCGCATAGTCCTCGGAGTGCTAACAGCAACGGAACCCGTCTGCGTGTATGCTGGACAGGCGTATGAGAACAGCGCCGGGGAACGCCGATGCCGCCGAAGGTTAGAGAGCTGGTCTCTGAACTGGAAGAGGCAGGGTTCATCAATCGAGGCGGACGGGGGAGTCATCGGAAATTCGTCCACCCCAACGCGTCTCGGCCTATCATCATCTCAGGCAACTTAGGCGACGACGCTAAGCACTATCAAGTCCGAGCTGTACGAGCCGCGATAGAGGAGGCCAGGGGATGAAGGATAGCGCAAGGTACGTAAAGCTCGTGGCATGGTCAGACGAAGACCGCTGCTACGTGGGCAGCGCGCCCGGACTCCTGTATGGCGGATGCCATGGGCCTGAAGAGAAGGAAGTCTTCAACGAACTGTGCGAGATCGTCGAGGAAGTGATAGCGCTGTACCGTATGGAGGGCAGGCCTCTGCCGCCTCCGACAACAGGCCGCGACTACGCGAACGTGTTCCAAGGCATCGGATAGTCCACAGGCTGCGCCTCTTCGGGCGCTTGCCCTCTCTGCTCCCTACCGCCCGCGCCGGCCCGCCTCGGCGGCCTGGCGGAGTGTGGGGATGATCGCGCCGGAGCGGGCGCCGGGACCGAATACGGCCACCACCCCCATTTCGAGCAGCGCGGCGGCGTCCTGCGGGGGGATGATGCCTCCAACGGCGACCGGCACGTGTTCGAGCCCCGCCTCGTGCAGCGCGTCGATGACCTGCGGAACGAGTTCCATATGGGCGCCGGAGAGGATGCTGAGGCCGACCGCGTCGACTTCCTGCTCGCGGGCCAGGCGGGCAATCTCCGCGGGCGTCTTGCGGATGCCCGTGTAGCGGACGTCGAACCCGGCCTCCCGCAGCAGGCGGACCACCATGCGCGCGCCGCGGTCGTGGCCGTCGAGCCCCGGTTTGGCGATGAGTATGCGGCCCAGCTCAGCCAAGGCAGGACGCTAGCTCTTGAACGGCGTGACGAATTCGACGAGGACGCCGTGCATCTTGGAGGGGTCGGCGAACGCGATGCGTCCGGTGAACCCCTCGCGCGGCCCGGTGATGATAGGGATGCCCAGCGCCTGCAACTCGGCCGCCTTCACGTCCACGTCGTCCACGGTGAACGCCATGTGATGGATGCCCTCGCCGTGATTTTCGAGGTACCTGCCAATGACCGAATCGGCCCGGAGCGGTTCGAGCAGTTCGATGTGCGTCTCGCCCTGTTCGAGGAAGGCGCCGCGGACGCCGTGCTCCTCGTTCACGAGGATGCGGGCCTCGGGGG
>DAOUKL010000009.1:0-16996 GCA_034421335.1 Dehalococcoidia bacterium
GAGCCAGTCGTTGTAGACGCGGAAGCACTCCCGCTGTAGGGCGGGGTCGCGCAGCCAGAAGAGGCGGAAGCCGAGGGTGGTGTAGAGCACCTCCGCGGCGACGCCGTCGACGGCCATGTCCTTCAGGCGTTCGGCGGGGTCCCATCCGCCGGGGCGTGCGTCGGCATAGCCCCCGGTCTTCATGAACTCGACTTTCTCCTCCTCGGTGCGGCTCTTGCCGCCCGCCACGCCCACGGCGAGGTCGTGCGGGTCGTACCCCTCGTAGACCCACCATGCGCCGGGGACGCCGTTGAACTCGTCCTCAACGTGCGGGGCGCGGTCGCGGTACGCGGCGTCCACCCGCGTGGTCCACAGGTCCAGGGGTTCGCTCATGTGCGAGTCTGACGATATGTACCAGGCGTCCGACATAGGATTTGCCTCCCGGTTCAAGAGTGAAGCGCGCGCCGCTCGGCCGCCCCTACGGGGCGGGGTCGGCCTCTCAGGCCGGAGCGGCGACCTGCGCCAAGCGGTCGCGCGAGTCGAACCCGCCCTCGAGGATGCCGAATATCAGTTCCCACGCTCCGGCCCGGCACACCAGGCAAGGCGCCTGGTGGTTGCCGTCGGGGCTGCGCCATAACGTGCCGGGGAACACGAGCGAGTAGCGCTGGAACTCCTCCGGGATCTGCTCCTGCCGGTCGAGGACGAACTCGGCGTGACGCTGACCGAGCAGGTTGGGCGTGTCCATTATCAATTCGACCATCGGCTCGCCGATGAGGTCTTCCATGCCTTCGGCGAACGGCGCCATCTCGATGTCGGCCACCGCGATGGTCTCCGGCTCGAGGGTGTCGCGCACGAGCTCCCAGCCCTCGTCGGTCTTGTCGTTCTTCAGCGGGCCGAGGCCGGAGGGCGTGGCGAGTGCGCCAAGGGCCTCGCGCAAGCCCGCGGAATCGAGCGTCCATCCGCGCGCCGTGGCCTCGTCGATGTCCAGCGGCAGGGCGGCGACGACCGCCGCGGCGAACTCGGTGTACCAGTCGGGTATCTCAGCCATCGCAACTCCTCAAGGAATGAGTCGCCCCCGAGTATCCCGCCCGCAGCGCGCATTGCGCAACTGCCGCCTCCATTGGGCGCGGCGAACGCCGACGGAGTATGCTTCACCCCGCGCCGTGAAGGCGCCCCTCCCAGCCTCCCCACTCGGTGGGGAGAGGAAAGGACAGCGATGGAACAGCACAGCTTCTACGACGTCATCATTATGGGCGGAGGTTCGGCGGGATGCGTGGCCGCGACGCGCCTCTCGGAAGACCCGAGGCGGCGCGTGCTCCTGCTCGAAGCGGGCCCCGACCCCGACCCCATACCCTTCATCATCGCCGACGGCACGAGCAGCAACCGCCCGATACTCGAGTCGGACTACGTCATCCTGTACCCCACGAAGCGGAAGATCGACGGCAGCGAGTACTTCCCCATCAGCGGGCGCGTCCTCGGCGGCGGCTCCTCCGTGAACATGATGGGCGTCGTTCGCCCCACGCAGCACGATCTCGACACGTGGGAATCCCTCGGCAATCCCGGGTGGTCGTACGAGGACTGCCTGCCTGTGCTGAAGCGCATCGAGACCGACACCGACTACCCGGACGCGCCGCATCACGGCAATTCCGGGCCGCTCACCGTGACCCGCAGGCGGTCGTTCGACCAACTCGACCCGCCGCAGGAGGCGTTCCTGGCGCGCGCGCAGGCGCTCGGCTATCCGCTGTTGCCGGACCGCAACATCCCCAACCCGTTCGGCATCTCGCGGGGAGCGTCCAACGTGAAGGACGGCAAGCGACAGTCGACCGCAGTCGCCTATCTTGCCCCCGTGCGCTCGCGCCCGAACCTCACCGTCATCGCCGAGGCCCAGGTCGTCGCCATCAAGCTCGACGGCGCCCGCGTAACCGAAGTGGACTACGTGAAGGGCGGCGAGACGCACACGGTAGCGGCGGACACGTTCGTGCTCAGTTCGGGCGTCTACCACAGTCCCCAGACGCTCATGCTCTCCGGCATCGGCAACCCGGACGACCTCGAACCCCTCGACGTCAAGGTCGTCCACGAGTTGAAGGGCGTTGGCCGCAACTACCAGGACCACGCAGCGGTCAACATGGTGTTCGAAAGCGCGTCGGACTTCACGCCCGATTGGGTCGTCTCCGGCTTCCAGATCATCTACAAGAGCGACCCGAACCTGCCGAACGGGGACTTCCACCTGTACATGCGAGCGCCGATAGTCGTTGAAGGACTCAAGCCGCTGATGCCGTTCGCCGCCAACCTCATCGAGCAGAAGTCGCGCGGGCGCGTCTTCATCACCTCCACCGACCCGCGCGAGCTGCCCACGATCGACGACGGTCTCCTGCAGCACCCCGACGACCTCAAGGCGCTGCGCGCGGCTATGGAGTTCATCCACAACTTCGTCGACGACGACGTCATGCGCCCCTTCTTCGGCAGGCTCGTGCAACCCGGCGCGGAAGAGGACTGGATCGAGTACGCCCAGTCGACCTACGACTGCTACCACCACGGCGTCGGCACCTGCATGATGGGCCCGGAGTCGAACGACATGGCCGTCGTCGACAACCGGCTCAAGATGCACGGCGTCGACAACCTCTACGTCGCCGACGCCTCCATCATGCCCACGGTGACTCACGCCAACACCAACGTCACGTCCATTATGATCGGCGAACGTCTCTCGGACTTCGTCCGCGAGGCAGGGCGGTAGAGGGGAGAGGGCGCCCACAAGAGGCGCCCCCACGGGATGGGGCGGGATTCCCGCCTTCGCGGGCGACAGAGAAGGCCAGGGAATGACGGGAAAGGCGCGGGGAGGAAGGAACGGAAGGAGAGCGAGGGAATGCAAGAGCAGCGCTTCTACGACGTCATCATCATGGGCGGCGGTTCCGCCGGCTGCGTCGCCGCGACGCGTCTCTCGGAAGACCCGAAGCGGCGCGTCCTCCTCATCGAGGCGGGCCCCGACCCGCAGCCGCTGCCGGAAATCATCGCCGACGGGCGGGGCAACAACCGCCCCATCCTCGAGTCCGATTACGTGGTGATGTATCCCACGAAGCGGAAGATCGACGGCAGCGAGTACTACCCCCTCAGCGGACGAATCCTCGGCGGCGGCTCCTCCGTCAACATGATGGGCGTCTCGCGTCCCACGCAGTACGACCTCGACCGCTGGGAGTCGCTAGGCAACCGCGGCTGGTCGTACGAGGACTGCCTTCCGGTCCTCAAGCGCATCGAGACCGATGAGGACTACCCGGACGCGCCGCACCACGGGAACGCCGGGCCGCTCACCGTCAAGCGCAAGCTCTCGCTGGAAGACGGCGGCCTCGCCCCGCCGATGCAGGCGTTCGTGGACCGCGCGACCGGCCTCGGCTACCCCATCATGTCGGACGGCAACGTGCCGACCCGGTTCGGGCTGTCGCCTTCCGCCTCGAACGTGAAGGACGGCGTCCGGCAGTCCACCGCCGTCGCCTACATCGGCATGGCGCGCGAGCGCCCGAACCTCACGATCGTCGCAGACGCCCGCGTCGTGCAGATCAAGCTCGATGGCGGGCGCGTCGTCGAGGTCCAGTACGAGCGCGACGGCCAGCTGCAATCCGTGTCCGCCGACACGTACGTGCTGAGCGCGGGGACGTACCACAGCCCGCAGGCGCTGATGCTCTCCGGCATCGGCCCGGTCGACGAACTGGAGCGCCACGGCATCGGGGTCGTGCACAACCTGGAGGGCGTCGGGCGCAACTACCAGGACCACGCCGCGGTCAACATGACGTTCGAAGGGGTAGGGGAGTTCTCCCCCGACTGGGTCGTCGCCGGCTTTCAGCTCGTCTACAAGACCAGCCCCGGCCTCCCCGTGGGCAACTTCCACGTCTACATGCGCGCGCCCGTCGGCGTCGAGGGCCTCAAACCCATGATGCCCGTCGCCATGAACCTCGTCGAACAGAAGTCGCGCGGACGCCTGCACCTCGCGTCGACCGACCCGGGCGACCTGCCCATCGTCGACGACGGCATGCTGCAGCACCCCGACGACGTCGCGGACATGCTCAACGTGATGCATTTCATGCGCGACTTCATGGACCACGACCTGATGCGACCGTACTACGGACGGCTGCTGCTCCCCACGGAGGACGAGAACTGGGCCGAGTTCGCGCAGTCGACGTACGACAGCCACCACCACGGCTCCGGCACCTGCATGATGGGCTTGGCGTCCGACCCGATGGCCGTCGTCGACAACAGGCTTCGGATGCACGGCGTCGACAACCTCTACGTGGCGGACGCGTCGATCATCCCCACGGTGCCCCACGCGGCCACGAACGTGACTTGCATCATGATTGGCGAGCGCCTGTCGGACTTCGTCCGCGAAGATGGCCGGTAGGAGCCCTCTCTGCCGCTGCGCGGCATCTCCCCCAAAGGGGGAGAACTCAGACTCCCTCCCCCCGTGGGGGAGGGCAAGGGGAGAGGGATGCCGCCGCTACTTGCCGGTGGCGGCGGAGGGGTTGCGCGTGCGCTTCGGGCTGTTGTTGAAGCCGATGTTGTCCTCGAACGGCTTGAACTGCCGCTCGGCGTGACAGTACTTGCACTCGCCGGCCATGGTGCTGCTCGGCGCCCCAAGCATCCAGTGATGCGCCCCGGTCGGGGAGGCTTCGCAAGCCCCCTGACTGGAGGTTCTCTTGATCTCGGTCTTCGTCGGCATCGCGCTCACTTCACTCGTCGGCGGGGCCGCTCGAAAGGCGGACTAACCCCAGTATACACGAATTTTGCGTGTAGCGTTAGCCCCCGGTGTCGGGGAGAGAGCCAGCGGAAGGACAGGCCGCGACAGAGAAGGGCGCTGGTGGAGATGGGGGAGGGTCGAACTCCCCGTCCAGAAGATGCTCGGCGCGGATGTGCTACAGGCTTATCCGGCGTTTATCAAGTGAGAGGGGCGGGCCCACCGGCGGGCCGCCCGGCCACTTGCCGCTGGTCTTGAGCGACCCTCAGCGGCGTCGGAGTCGCAGCACCCCGGCTGTATAGCGCCTTCGGAGGCCGTCGGGGCGGGCCTCCGGGACGTGACCGCGTTACTTACGCGGCCAGAGCGACTGGTTCGTCGGCAATTAATTGTTTGCCGTCTGATTATCGAGTGGGCGGCGAACTCGGCCTGCAATCCTGCCAAGCTGATCCCCTGTCGAAACCACGCATCCCCACAGAGCAAACCAGCGTCGCCAGTCCAGTATACGCCATCTCCGGCACGGCAGAGGCGAGCGCGTTCGTCTCTGTCATTCTGAGTGCAGCGAAGAATCTCGATCTCTCGCCTGCGGACGCGTTGTCCGGATGCGGCGAGTTTAGATTCTTCACTCCGCTCCGCTACGTTCAGAATGACATGGACGGGTTATGCAAAGGTCTCCACGGGAGGGGGCTGGCCGCCTAGTCGATCTCGCGACGGATGGCGCGGGCGATTTCGCGCTCGGTCTCGCGTCGAATGATGGCCTGGCGCTTGTCGTACCGCCGGCGGCCCTTGGCCAGCGCGATCTCGACCTTGGCGTAGTGCCCCTTGATGTACACCCGCAGGGGAACGATGGTGAGGCCCTTCTCGCCGGCGGCCTGTCCGAACTTTCGTATCTCCTCGGCGTGCAGAAGCAGCTTGCGGGAGCGGACGGGGTCGTGGCCCCACGGTCCGGCGGAGTCCCACGCGGCGATGTGCAGGTTGTGCAGCCACATTTCGCGCCCCCGGGTTTGCGCGTAGGCGTCGCGAATGTTCACGCGGCCCGCTCGCACTGACTTGATCTCCGTGCCGGTGAGCGCGACGCCGGCCTCGACGCGGTCGAGGATGTCGTAGTCGAACCGCGCGCGGCGATTGTCCGCCACCACGCGGAAGTAGGGGCCGGCGGCGGATTGCGCCGTCGCCTTCTGCTTCTTCTTGCGGCGTTTCGAGGCCATCTCAGCGCCCCAGCATACGCTCCAACTCGGCGATAGCCGCGTCGAGCTGCTCGTCGGTGGACGGCGCGACGGACGCCTGCGGCTCGATGTTGCACAGCCTGTCGAGCGCGTCCACGAGCGCGTCCTGGCCGCCGAGGGAGTCCGCCTCGTCGGCGTAGACGCCGCAGAGCGACCGGCTGAGGTCGCCGAGCCGCGCGAGCGCCTGCACGTCGAGCGCATCGCCGACCTCGACGTCGGGATCGAGGCCCTCGCCTTCGATCTCGCGGCCGTCCGGCGTCAGCCACCGGGCGATGGTGACGTACAGCCCGGCGCCGGACTCCAGGCTGTGCAGCAGGTTGACCGAGCCCTTGCCATAGGTGCGCGTCCCGACGATCACAGCGCGATCATGGTCCTGCAGCGCGCCGACGACTATCTCGGAAGCGGACGCGCTGAAGCCGTTCACGATGACCACCAGCGGCGTCTCGTACGCCGAACCCTCGCCCGAGACGCGCTCGAGCGCCTCTTCGCCCGAGGCGTCGACCCAGCGGACGACCTCGCCCTCGCGGACGAATTCGGAGACGACGGCGACGGCCGCCTCCACGATCCCTCCGCCGTTGTTCCGCAGGTCGACGATGAACCCTTCGGCGCCGCGCTCCCGGAGGTCGTCCAGGGCGGCGCGGAATTTCGTGGCGGTGGCGGCGTCAAACGACGCGACCTGGATGTAGCCCACGCCCGGCGCCTGCATCCGGGCAAGCACCGAACTTACGTTGATCGTGTCCCGAACGACCGTCACGTCGAACGGAAGGGACGCGCCGGAGCGCGAGACGGTGAGCACGACCGAGGTGTCCTTCGGGCCGCGGATGAGCGCCACGGTCTCGTCGAGCGTGAGGTCCTCGACGGGCTGGCCGTCGACGGCGAGCACGACGTCGCCGGGAAGGATGTTGGCGCGCTCGGCGGGCGACCCCGGCAGGGGCCCAAGAATGACGATATGGCCGTTCTGGAAGGTTACGCTGGCGCCGATGCCCTCGAAGTACTCGGCCTGTCCCTCGAGCTCGTCGAGGAAGGCCTGGTGCCGCTGGGGTGGAAGGTAGGCTGTGTACGGGTCGCTGATGAAGTCGATCACGCCTTGAATGGCGGCCTGCCGCAGTTCGTCGTCCGTGATGTCGGCCCGGTGGATGAAGTCGGTGAGCAAGCGGTCGATCACTTCCTCGAGGTCATCGTCGCCGGCCTGGGCGTTGTTCTCCCCGTCGTCGCGGGTCAGCCCGTACACGAGGCCGACAACGCCGGCGACAATGATGAGGATGGCCGCCAGCTGAACGAGTTTGCATCGCATGGCAATCGCGCCGGGCGGGAAGGGTTGTCCGTTTGCGTCGGCGCTCCGCGCACGGCTCACATAAGACCGTTTGGTTAAGTATATCGAGCCGCGCGTGGGGAAGGGGGTCTAGAGGCCGCTCAGAAGCCCCGGAATTCCTAAACTTTACATAACATCAATAGTGCGCCGACAACGGCGAGACAAGAAAATCCGCTTGCGGGCTCCCGTTCCTGGGGTTCCGCAGTATGGCCGGGGCCTACCGAAGCAAGAAGCTGCCCTCCGCCCTTTCGTGCAACACCGCAAGCAGGCCCCTCTGGCGCGCTGACTCGATGCGGAGGCCGGGTTCGACTCGAACAGGTCGTTCTGGCGCGTCTAGCGCGCCGGCAGAAAGCCCAGGCCGTCGTTGCCTTCGTCCAACGGACCTCGGTACACCCACCCGCCGCTGGGACCTTCCTTGCTCGCCTTGAGTTCGTAGAAATCGAGGTACACCGTCTCGCCGCCTTCGCATTCGACCGTCACGTTGTGCCCCTCGTGCTCCGTCACCCGGAGCGGACGCTGCTCGAACACGTTCTCAGGGCCGACCAGGAGCTTGAAGACCGGCTCTACCAAGTGCTCTCCCGGCAGCACGCGCCTGCGGGCGCCATCCGACACGGAAAAGCCGTCCTCGTCGCAGCTGAAGAAAGGGGTCTCGGGAAGTTGGAAGATCTCGTCAGGCATTTCCGTCCTTGCCTCGGCGTTGGTGGACGCCTATTGTAGAGAATTTCGGACCGGCGCCGCCGCGCCTCCAGGGCCGGGCTCCCGCGCCGCGTCGCACTCGCTCACTGCGTCCTCGACCGCCAGAAGCAGGTCGCGCAGTCCCAGCCCCGTAACCGCCGACGTGAGCACGGCGGTGGTCCCGCCGGCGTCGTCGAGCAGCCCCGACGCGGCGTCCGCGTCAAGCAGGTCGGCCTTGTTCAAGGCGAGCACGCGCGGTTTGTCCGTCAGGCCGAGGTCGCCTAGCAGTTGCTCGACCACCTCGGCCTGCTCAGCCGCGTTCGGATGCGAGATATCGACCACGTGCACGAGCACGGAGGCCTCCTCGGCCTCTTCCAGCGTCGCCCGGAAGGCCGCCACCAGCGTCGTGGGCAGCTTCTGAATGAAACCGACCGTGTCGGTGAGCAGCGCGGTGCGCCCGCTTGGGAGCCTCACCCTGCGCGTCACCGGGTCCAGTGTCGAGAAGAGCTGGTCGCGCGCCGCCACTCCGGCGGAGGAAACGGCGTTCATCAGGCTGCTCTTGCCCGCGTTCGTGTAGCCGACGAGCCCGACGACGGGCACGCCGCTCTTGAGCCGCTGCCCCCTGTGCCGCGCGCGGTGGCGGCGCACCTTCTCGAGCTCGGCTTTCATGCGCCCGATGCGGACGCCGATGAGGCGGCGGTCTGTCTCTATCTGCGTCTCGCCGGGGCCGCGCGTGCCGATGCCGCCGCCCAGGCGTTCGAGGTGGCTCCACTGGCCGGCAAGCCTTGGCAGCAGGTACTCCGCCTGCGCCAGCTCCACCTGCAGCCGGCCTTCGCGAGTGCGCGCGCGCCGCGCGAACACGTCGAGTATCAGCGCCGTGCGGTCGATCACTTTCACCTGCTCCCCGAACGCCCGTTCGAGGTTCCGCTGCTGCGTGGGAGTCAGCTCGTCGTCGCAGATGAGCGTGTCGAACTCCGCAGCCTCGCGCAGGAGCTTCAATTCCTCGAGCTTGCCCTTTCCGACGTAGGCGACGGTCGGCGCATCGAGCGTCTGAGTGGCCGCGCCGACGACCTCCGCGCCGCCGGAGGCGGCCAATTGCGCCAGTTCGTCGAGCGAGTCGCCGAGCGACCAGTGCGAGCGGCGCGACCTGAGGTCGACGCCGACGAGCAGGGCCTGCTCGGGCTTCTGGGCGGTCGAGACGGTTGCTCGTTGCCGTGCTATCGGCGGTTGCTCCCCACGGGTGATGCTGCGGCGGCAAGTGTACGGCGCGGACGGCGAACGGCGAAAGGGGGCGCTCGTGCGGCTTGGCCCTCTCCGCCCCTTCGGGGCATCTCCTCCTCAGGGGGAGATTAGACTGCCGCCCCTACCCCGCCGGTTGGTCAGGGAGGCTCCAGCCTTCGAGGCGGCGGAGTCCCTCCTCGACGCGGTCGTCGGGCGTCGTGAGCGAGAGGCGGATGTACCCTTCGCCTGCCTCGCCGTAGCCCCGGCCGGGCGTCACGACGACGGCGTGCCGATCGAGCAGTTCGGTGGCGAGTTGCGCCGAGGTCCAGCCGTCGGGACAGCGCGCCCACACGTAGAAGCCGGACTTGGGCCGGTTGACGGAGAGGCCGATAGCCGTGAGCGCGTCAACCACGCGGTCACGGCGGCGGCGATAGATCTCGTTGTTCGCGGCCTGCCACTCAGGCGTCGTGTTGTCGAGCGCCTCGATGCCCATGTACTGCACCGCCTGCGGGATGCCGGAGTCGAGGTTCGACTTCACCCGCACCAGCGCGTCGATAAGCTGCCGGTTGCCGACAGCCATGCCGATGCGCCAGCCCGTCATGTTGTACGTCTTGGAGAGCGAGTGGAACTCGATGCCCACATCCGTCGCGCCGGGCGTCTGGAGGAAGCTCGGCGCTTCGTAGCCGTCAAACGTAACTTCCGAGTAGCACGCGTCATGGCACACCGCGATGTCGTACTCCTTCGCGAACGCGACGACCTCCTCAAACAGCTCAGGGGTGGCGAGTCCACCCGTGGGGTTGTTCGGGTAGTTGATCCACAGCACCTTCGCCGCTCGCGCGACGTCCTCCGGCACCAGGGAGAGGTCGGGCCGGAAGCCGTTCTCTTCGAGCAGGGGCAGCGCGTACGACGAGCCGCCGGCGAACATCGTGCCCACCGAGTACACCGGGTACGCGGGATCGGGCACGAGCGCGACGTCGCCGGGGTCAATGAGGCAGAGCGCCATGTGGCCGATGCCTTCCTTGGCGCCGATGAGCGGCACGATCTCCTTGTCGTCGAGTTCGATGCCGAACCGGCGGGCGTACCACCGCCCTATCGCCTGGCGCATCTCCGGCAGGCCGTCGGACTCCGGGTAGCGGTGGTTCGGCGGGTCGTCGGCGGTGGTCTTGAGCGCGCCGAGGATGTGCTCCGGCGTGGGGATGTCGGGGTCGCCGATGCCGAAACTGATGACGTCGACGCCCTGCGCGCGCTTCTCCGCGATCTTCCGGCTGATTTCGAGGAAGAGGTACGGCGGAAGCTGGTCGAGGCGGTTGGCGAGCTGCATAGGGGCGGGACCTCCAGGAGTTGGGGATGCGGGGATTATACAGGGGAGGTAGGGATTAGCAGCAGGGAGACTGACACCCAGGGCCTGCGCCCCAGGTTAACGGGCAGCCCAAACGGCCTCGCCCGTTTTTCTTCTGTTCGCTGAACCATTCCTCAAAGGCACGAACACAGGGGTCATTTGCCCGGCTCCGGTATCTCACCCCTACCCTAATGGTCTCCTTCAAGCACGAAGGAAGCACCGGAGCCTTGCATCCCCAGTAGATGAAGTCC
This sequence comes from Dehalococcoidia bacterium, assembly GCA_034421335.1. Lineage (GTDB taxonomy): Bacteria > Chloroflexota > Dehalococcoidia > Lucifugimonadales > Australimonadaceae > S5-327. The sequence goes on from DAOUKL010000009.1 coordinate 10,721, forward strand.
CTGCTAATCAGAACATTTTGTCCGCTGAGGTCGCCGACTGCGGCCTCAGCGGGGTGTCGGCACCGCTCCTGTACCCAATTCTCACTTCCGTACTTGAACACGTGGAGCCCAGCCGTCTCCTCCCCGTCCCTCAGTTTGTGGTAGGCGTTATCCCCTTTTATCCGTACGTCGCCTGCTTTCCGGTCAGGGCGCTTCATAGCAAATCGCGGGTCGTTCCAGTAGTCGTCAAAAGGAAGTGGGGCTTCAGTCACCTTCGCAGCGTAGATGACTCGAAAGGTCTCCGCGTCACCAAACTCGCGTCGGTACTCAGCCCCACTCAGACCTATGATGTAATCATTCTTCTTGGCTGCTCGGCGGATTTTGACCATGCAGGTTGCTAGCGTAAGAACGCCGTGAAAAGGGTTCGGGGCGAACCCATCGTCTGTGGTCATAACATATGTGTGAAGTGTGGGCATTTCTGATTCCTCCTCCTCGCTACCCCTACCCCAGCAACTCTGCATCACGCTCGCCAGTGTGCTCGATGATCCACGACCGCAGCGTCGCCAGTCGGCGCGCCTGTTCCGGGATGCTCGTGTCGAGCACGGCGCGGCACGTGCGCGTGTACGAGCCGATGACGCTCAGGTCGCTGCGGTGTGGCGGCCACCGCCACGGGGCGCCGTCCTTGTCGCGGAGCACGGCGTCGCACAGCTCGCGCATCATGGGAACGGCGCGCTCAAACCGGCGGGAACGCTCCGAGCCCGTGAACACGTGAAAGCAGCCCCAAGTTCTCCAATCGCCCGACGCCTGCGCCCGGAGGAGATGCGCGTTGCGGGCGATGCGCGCCGCAGTCTCGCCCTCGGGCGGCTCCGCGATGTTCGGGTAGACGTTCTCAATGTGCAGGCCGCCTAGCAGGTGGAAGCCGTATTCGCGCGTGCGCTGCCCGCCCCTCCAGCGTTCCAGCCGCGCCAGGAACAGCAGCGCGTCGCCGGGCTCCGCATGACGGAGATTGGCGGCGCGCCCTCCGTCGACGTTGTCGCCGTACGTGAAGTTCTCGAACTCCGGGTCGGAGTGGCAGGCCTGATTGTGGCGCGCGGCGGGGATGTAGCGGAGCAAGTCACTGTGAGCGTCGTAATGGGAGCGGAGATCGCGGTAACGCACAACGCCAGTCACCACGTCGAAGCTGCGGTACTTCTCGCGGATGGGGATGAACTCGAACTTCCCGTTGTCGAACAGCGGCCCGGCGAATCCGTCAGCGGCGTTGGTCCCGACGTTCGCGAGATAGACCCGCACTACTCCGGCCACTCGCCGGAGAATACCTCGACCGCGTCGCCGTCCATCAGCACCGTTCCCCTGCCCGGCCAGGTGATGACGAGTTCGCCACCGGGGACTTCGACGCGCACGACGTCGTCGACGTAGCCATGCAGACGCGCCGCAACGACGATGGCGCTGGCGCCCGTGCCGCAAGCAAGTGTGAGACCGGAGCCGCGTTCCCACGTCCGCGAAACGATGTGGCCGCGGTCGATGACGTTGGCGATATGGAGGTTGACGCGTGCGGGAAACGCCTCATGGTGCTCCACGCGCGGCCCCAACCGGTCCAGTTCGACGCTCCAGACCGGTTCGTCGATGAACGCCGTTACGTGCGGATTGCCCATCGAGACCGCCGTGAGCGCGAACGTAACGCCGTTCACCGTCACGGGCGCGTCGAACGCGAGTTCATCGGGCGCCAAGCCTATTGGCGCAGTGATAGAGGAATCGAGCGCCCCGTAATCGCTCGGACCCATCTTCGAAACGTCGACGGGCACGTCCGAGGCGCACAGGATGGGCTCGCCCATGTTCACACGTGCGCCGACGACGCAGTCCCGCTCCCAGTAAGGCGCGATCATGAGCACGCCCGCTCCCGTTTCGACGTCCAGCGTCCGGGGGCGCGCGGGCACTATCTCGCGCTCGAGCACGTACTTGGCGAAGCAACGGATGCCGTTGCCGCACATCTCGCCCTCGGAGCCGTCGGCGTTGTACATCCGCATGCGAACGGCGGCCCGCTTGGACGGCGCAACAACGATCAGCCCGTCCGCGCCGACGCCGAAGTGCCGGTCGGATATGCGCCGCGCAATCTCCGGCCAGTCGCGTTCTTCGCGCAGGCCGTCCATGAAGATGTAGTCGTTGCCCGCGCCCTGTAGCTTCGTGAACCGCATCGCGCCTCCTCGGAGGAAATCTTACCACGCCCCTTGCCCTGACCTACAGTCACCGCGAGGGACGCCGGCTGCGAGCGCCGGGAGGGCCGTTCGCGCTCACAGATTGAAGAGGCGGGAGGGATTGTCGCCCAGCACCTTGTCGATCTCGGCGGGAGTCAGCCGCCCTCGCTCGGCGAGGCTCTCGGCCAGGCGGTCCTCGCGGAACGAGTCGCCGTGGGGATAGTCGGTCTGGGTGACGAGGTAGTCGACGCCGGCCTTTTCGATGATGTGGCGGAGGTCTTCGTCGACGGCGCAAGCCACGAAGACGCGCGAGCCGAGCACACTGTCGATGAATTCGCGCTTTCGCTCGCGAAGCCTGCGAAGGACGGGGACGGTCCACTCGGCGCCGGCTTCCATAAACCCTACGCGCAGAGCAGGAAAGCGTTCGAGGAGGTCTGAGCCGAGCATTTGCTGAAATGCGTACTGCACGTAAGGGCCGCTAACGATGCCGGCGCCGAAGGGGTTGATGTGTGGCGAGGGGTCGCCGTAGTGGGGCCTCGGTATGCCTTCGAGCATCCGGCTGATCGTCGGGCTTGTCCCGTTGCCGACGTGGACGGCGATGGGGAGGTCCTGCGCTTCGGCCCCGGCGAAGATGGGGCGGAACATGGGGTGCGTGAGCGGGTTGTCCCATTCCATTCCCCTGACGAATATCCCGACCGCAGAGCCGAGCGACTTCACGCGCTGGACCTCTGCGACGGCGAGGTCCGGCCTGCGCCAGGGGAGAACGGCGACGAAGCGCAACCGGCCGCCCGACTCGTTGCACCGCGCAGCAACGAAGTCGTTGTAGCTGGAAGCCAGCACCGCTTCGAGCTCGACGTTCTCGGCGAGCGTCCCGAGCCAGATGGACGGGAAGACGACCTGGTAGTCGAGGCCCATGGCGTCCATTGCCTCGACGCGTCCGGGCACGTCGTTGAGTTCCTGTATGGGAATGGGCACGCCCTTCTGCGAGGCGCGCGTCATCGACGTGGGGTTCGCGGCGTAGAGCCTGATCTTGTAATCAATCACCCAGGCGGCGTCGTGGGAGCCGAAGTACGTGTCGGGAGGGAACTTCACGGCGAAGGGACGGAACATCCGCCACTCCTCCGGCATGTAGTCCCACGTCTGCTCGCTCTCTTCAACGTGGGCGTCGCAGTCTATGACAGTCATTAGCGCGCCTCCTCTTCTGCTCCTGCGTCTGACGGACAGCGCAACCGCCCCTACCCGGCGCGGACGCCGCCGTCCACGGTGATGTCGGAGCCGGTGATGAAGTCGGCGTCGTCGGAGGCCAGGAAGGCGACGACGGCGGCGACGTCCTGCGGTGTTCCCTGCCTGCCCACGAGGTTCGTGACCTGCCAGTTCCTGGGAGGCGCGCCTGGCTCGGCCTCGGTGCGTATGCGGTTGGGGGTTACGGTGTTGACCCTGATTCCGTGCGGGGCGAGCTGCATGGCGAGGGAGCGAGTGAGGTTGTACACCCCGGCCTTCGCGGAGGGATAGGCGACGGCGTTAGAGCGTCCCGCCAGCCCGGAGGTCGAACCGATGTTGATGATGCGTCCGCCTTTCCCCTGCCCGACCATGCGCTGGGCTACGTACTTGGAGACGAGGAAGACGCTCTTGAGCGAGATGTTGATGACCCGGTCCCACTCGGCCTCGTCGGTCTCCAGGATGTCCTTCCTGTCAACGACTCCGACGTTGTTCACGAGAGCGTAGATGTCGCCCCACGCGTCGACGACTCCGGCCACCATCGCTTGGACATCGTCGCTGTTCGTGACGTCGCAGGCGACGGGCAGCGCGGCGCCGGCGTGCGCGGCGTTGATGTCGCGGGCGACGCTCTCGGCGCGCTCGCGGATGATGTCCACGACGGCGACCCGCGCGCCCTCGTCTGCGAGCGCATGGGCGATGCCTTCCCCGATGTTGCGTCCGGCCCCGGTTACGATGATAGTTCTGTCCTGCAGGCGCATAAGGCCTCCTCGCTGTAGCAGCTGGGTTCGCTGAACGGCGGCGCCAGATTATCGGGCCGGCTGAGACGTGGGGACGAGCGCCTCACGGAAGAATCCGATGAGCAGCCGCCACGATTCGGCGGCCGGTCCGGGAGTCCACCGCACGGGGTTGAACGGGTCGTTGAACGCGTGCGGCGCTCCCTCGAAGCGGTGGAACGTGTGCGGGGCTCCCAGCCTGTCGAGCTCGCGGTCCACTTCGTCCACGTCGGCGGGGCTGGGGTTCTGGTCCTCGCTGCCGAAGAAGCCGGCGAGCGGGCAGCGGATGCCGGAGGCGAAGGAGAGGGGCGCCGGGTCGCCGCCGCGTCCGCGGTTCATGTCGGTGCCGTAGAAGATGGCGGAGGCGGCGAACTCGTCGGATGCGCCGGCCATGTACAGGGAGACGCGCCCGCCGAGACAGAACCCGGTGATGGCTACCGGCGAGTCGCCCACCTGCGGCAGTCCGCGCAGATGGGTCAGCGCGGCGAGAGTGTCGCGGTGGAGCGTTTCGAGGTTCGTGGCGCCCCTTCTCACCGCCGCCTCTTCCTGCCTGCGAGGGTCGCCGAAGGGGATGGCGCTGAACTCGTGCACGCTCATGTCCGTGTTGCGATGGTAGAGATAGGGCGCGATGGCGGCGAACCCTTCGATGGCCAGGTCGTCGCAGAACTTGCGGACGCCGGCGTCGACGCCGTAGGCGTGCATCGCGACGACGACTCCCGGGAACGGCCCGGCGCCCTCAGGCAACGCCAGATACGACTCCATCCGGCTGCCGCCCACGTCAACGGTTGTCCACGTCGAAGCCATGCGCCGCCTCCTCTCGTCGAGACTCTGCGCCGTCGCGCGGCTTGGTGATTGTAGTGCACGAGGAGCCGCCAGCGGGATTAGAATTAGACGAGCCGGCGCAAGGAGGGGGACTATGGCCATCACCAACCTCGACGCTCTCATCATCGTGGACGTGCAGAACGACTTCTGCCCCGGAGGCTCGCTCGCCGTGGCGACGGGCGAGGCCGTGGCCCGAAAGATGACCGACGCAGCCAAGACGTTCGCCGAGCGCGGCGCCAAGGTGTTCGCCACCCAGGACTGGCACCCCGCCGGGCACTCGTCGTTCGCCGCGCAGGGCGGGCAGTGGCCCGATCACTGCGTGCAAGGGACGCGCGGCGCCGAGTTCCACCCCGCGCTCGAACTGCCCGACGGCGCTGGCGTCGTCCGCAAAGGCGCCAGTCCTGACACGGACGCCTACTCCGGCTTCATCGACTCCGACCTCGACGCGCAGTTGAAGGCCAGGGGCGTCGGGCGCGTCTACGTCGGCGGCCTCGCCACCGACTACTGTGTGCTGAACACCGTGATCGACGCGCTCTCCAACGGCTACGAGACCTACGTGCTCACGGATGCGGTCGGCGCGGTCAACCTCGATCCCGGCGACGGCGAGCGGGCGCTGCACCTTATGGAGGTCAACGGCGCCGTGCTGACCACAACCGCAGACGCCCTCAGCGATTGACCTCTCTCCGCCTTCGGCATCTTCCCCACAGGGGAAGAACATAGCGCCCGGAGAAAGCCCCTAGGGGGAGGGCATCTCCCTCGCCAACAGGTTCTGCGTGAGGCCCCATTGCAGTTCGTCGAGCGCCCAGGTGTGCTCCAAGGGGTACTCTGGGGGAGAACGCAGCGCCTTGTACTCCTCGGGGAGGCAGGCGAGCGACGAGGCGGCGCGCTCCCGCGTCTCGTCCAGCGACGGCGCGGGCCGTACACGCCGGCCCTGCTCGATGGCGGGCTCCAGCAGCGCCCTGCTGCCGTCCGGGGGCGCGTCTTCGCTGGCGAGCGCAATGAGATCGGAGCGCAACGCGCCGGCCGCATCCATTCTGCGGTAGACCTGCTTGCGTCCGGCCATCGTCGCCTTGCCCGGGCTGAGTTTCAGCATCGGCTGGTCGTCGTACTCCACCAGTTTGTACACCCAGTCGCACCACGGAGCATCGGCGGAGACGCCGAGCTTTGTGCCGACGCCGAATCCGGCGATGGGCGCCCCTGCCATGATGAGGTCGTCGACCTCGAACTCGTCGAGGCCGCCGCTGGCGATGATACCGACGTCCTGCAGACCGGCGTCGTCGAGGAGCTTGCGG
>DAOUKL010000010.1:0-59900 GCA_034421335.1 Dehalococcoidia bacterium
CGCGACTGGCTCGAAGGAATCCGCTCGGAACTCATCGCGTCCGGCGCGGAGCTGTGGCGGCCGGAGCGGCAGGCGGAGGCGCCGGAAGAACGCGAACCGAGCGAGTTCGCCCAGAAGATGGAGTCCGCGCAGGAGAGCCTCCTCGACGACGTTCCCGACGATCCCTCCGAGCGCTCCCGCGAGCAGCAGGCCCGGTGGCTCCTCGCCCACCTGCTCGGCTGGCACCGGCGCGAGGAGAAAGCGCAGTGGTGGGAGTTGTTCGCCCTGGCCGATATGGACGACGAGGAGTTGCGCCAGAACCGCGCCGGACTCGTGGGCCTCAGCCTCGACTCCAGGGTGCAGGAGAAGCAGGGGAACCGGACGCCGGTCGACCGCTACACATTCCCGTTCCAGGAGACGGCCCTCGACGCGGGAGACGCCCTGTATATGAGCGGCGGCGACGGCCCCCGTCCGTTCGGCGCGGCGTCCGCCGTTGGCGACGGGTGGGTGGAGGTGAAGAAGCGCAGAGACACCGCCGACGCGCATCCGTCCTCGGTGTTCCGATTCAGCGACCCCATCCGCACCAACACGCACCAGGAATCGCTTCTGCGGCTAGCCGAGTGGGTCATCGAGAACGGCGTCGACGCCCCCGGTCCCTACCGCGCCGCGCGCGACCTGCTGCTCGCGCTTCCTCCCCGGCTCGTCGAGCCTACGGCGTCCGGCGCGTCGCTCGTCGGCGACGGCGAGTTCACCCAGTATGTGGCGCGTCGCATCGCTCTCGAACTCGACAACGGCGCGCTCGCCGTGCAAGGGCCGCCAGGCTCCGGCAAGACGTACACCGGCGCCCGCATGATCTGCGACCTCGTCCGCGCCGGCAAGAAAGTCGGCGTCACTTCCAACAGCCACAAGGTCATCCGCAACCTGCTCGACGCCGTCGTCGTCGCCGCCGGGACCGAGGGCCTGCGCTTCCAGTGCATCGAGAAGACCGACGGCTCCGCCCCGGGGAATGACCAGGCCGTCCGCGAGGTCGGCGACAACGGCGCCGTGCTCGACGCCTTGAAGAAAGGGGATGCGCAGGTGGCCGGCGGCACCGCGTGGATGTGGACCCGCGAAGAGTTCGCCGAGTCCATCGACGTTCTGTTCGTCGACGAGGCCGGCCAGTTGTCGCTGGCGAACACGCTGGCGATGGCGCCCGCCGCGCGGAGTCTCGTGCTCCTCGGCGACCCGCAGCAGCTCGACCAACCCCAGCAGGGAGCCCACCCCGATGGCGTCGGCGCCTCCGCTCTCGAGCACCTCCTGCGCGACTACGCCGACGAGACCCCGCAGACCATTCCGCTGCATCGGGGACTCTTCCTCGAGCGCACCTGGCGTCTGCCGCCCGCGCTGTGCGAGTTCACGTCGGCCCAGTTCTACGAAGGCCGCCTTGCGCCACAGGAAAACGCCGCGCGGCAGCGGCTGACGGGCAAGGGCGCGTATCTCGGCGCCGGCCTACGGTTCGTCGACGTCGAGCACGAGGGAAACCAGAACTCCTCGCCGGAGGAGGCGGAGCGCGTGCGTGAGTTGTACGACGCGTTGCTCGCGGGCGGCGTGTCATGGGTCGACCGATCCGGCGACGAGCGCCCGCTCGCGCCGAACGACATCCTGATCGTGGCGCCGTACAACGCGCAGCTCACCGCCATCGCCCGCCTGCTACCCTCCGGCGCGCGCGTCGGCACGGTCGACAAATTCCAGGGGCAGGAGGCGCCGGTGGTCATCTATTCCATGGCCACGTCGTCGCCCGAGGACGCCCCGCGCGGCATGGAGTTCCTCTACAGCCTCAACCGCTTGAACGTGGCGACCTCGCGGGCGCAGTGCGTCAGCATCGTCGTGGCCTCGCCCCGCCTCTTCGAGCCCGAATGCCGCAGCCCGCGTCAGATGCAGCTGGCCAACGCCCTCTGCAGGTACCGAGAGATGGCCGACGCTCTATAGGGCGCCGCCAGCCTCGTCCCTGCGAGGGACAACGGGATGCTAGACTTGTGGCCGGGGCGCCCCGGCGCGCCGACAGCCTTGCCGAGGAGTAGACATGAAGTCCACGATTGAGTTCGATCCCGCGTACACGCTGCTGACCATTGAGTTGGAGCAGGGCGAGTCCGTCAAGGCGGAGCCGGGCGCGATGGCCGCGCAGCAGGGCGTGGAGATGACGACCGGCATGGGCGGCGGCGGGCTGTTCGGCGGCTTCAAGCGCATGTTGGGCAGCGAATCCTTCTTCGTGAACACCTTCACGGCGGGCCCCGGCGGCGGGTGGGTGAGCCTCGCCCCGCCGACGCCCGGCGACATCAAGTCCCAGGAGCTGCGCCCGGGCGAGGACTTCTTCATCCAGGGGAGCTCCTTCTTGGGATGCTCGGAGAACGTGCAGACCGACGCGAAGTTCCAGGGGTTCCGCGGGATGTTCAGCGGCGAGAAGATATTCTTCCTCCGCGCCTACACCGAGGGCGGACCGGGGACCGTCTTCTACAACTCCTTCGGCGCCATCAAGCAGCTGACGGTCGAGATGGGCCGCGAGCTCGTCGTGGACACCGGCCACGTCGTCGCCTTCACCAGCGACGTTGAGTACTCGATAGGGAAGGTCGGCGGGCTCGGCTCGCTCGTCGCCGGCGGCGAGGGCCTCGTGTTGAAGTTCACCGGCTCCGGCCATGTGTGGGTGCAGACGCGCACGTTGCAGTCCCTCATGGACAAGCTCGCGCCCTTCCTGCCCAACCCCAAGAGTTGACCGCATGACCGTTCGCGTCCGGTACGCCCCGAGCCCCACCGGCGAGCCCCACGTCGGCAACATCCGCTCCGCCCTCTTCAACTGGCTCTACGCGCGGCATATGGGCGGCTCGTTCATCGTCCGCATCGAGGACACCGACCAGGCCCGCCTCATTCCCGGCGCGACCGACGCCATCCTCGACGCCCTCACGTGGCTCGGCCTCGACTGGGACGAGGGCCCCGGCAAGGACGGCCCCTGCGGTCCCTACGTCCAGTCGCAGCGGCTCGCCATCTACCGCGAGCACGCCGACCGCCTCATCGAGGAGGGCAATGCGTACCGCTGCTACTGCTCGACAGAGCGGCTCGAACAGGCGCGGAAGGAGGCTCAGGCCGCCGGCAGGCGCGGAGGCTACGACCGCCGGTGCCGCGACCCCCGCGAGGCCGAACGCGCCAGGGCCGAGAGCGCGAACCCGGACAACTGTGTCGTTCGGTTCAAGATGCCGCTCGAGGGCCAGATAACGGTTGACGACGCCATCCGGGGCGAGGTCGCGTTCAGCGCCGAGGTGCTCGACGACTTCGTGCTCCTGAAGTCCGACGGTTTCCCCACCTACCACCTCGCCAACGTCGTCGACGACCATCTCATGGAGATAACGCACGTGATGCGCGCCGAGGAGTGGCTCCCCAGCGCCCCCCGGCACAAGGAACTCTACCGCGCGTTCGGCTACGAGATGCCCCGGCTCGTCCACCTCCCCATCATCCTCGGCCCCGACCGCTCGAAATTGAGCAAACGCCACGGCGCGACTTCCGTCCTCCAGTTCCGCGACGACGGCTATCTCCCCGAGGCGATGGTCAACTTCCTCGCCCTCCTCGGCTGGTCCTACGACGACTCAACCGAGCTGTTCACCCGCGACGAACTGATCGAGCGCTTCACTCTCGAACGCATCCTCGCCAATCCGGCCGTGTTCAACCACGAGAAACTCGACTGGTTCAACGGCCTCTACATCCGCCGGATGGACGACGCCGCACTCGCCGGCGCCCTCCTATCCTGGCTCGAAGACGACGAGCGCGGTCTGCCCCCCGGCGCGCGCCCCGTCGACCGCGACTACCTCGCGTCCGTCATCCCCCTGGAGCGCGAGCGCCTCAAGAAACTCTCCGAAGCCCCGGATATGCTCTCGTTCTTCTTTGAAGACGACCTGACGTACGACCCCGCGCTGCTCGTGCCGAAGGGCCTCGACGCCGCCGGCGCCGGGGTCGCCCTCGAGAGCGCCCTCGCGACCGCCGAAACCGTCGACGACTGGCGCCACGACGCCCTCGAGTCCGCCTACCGCGCGCTCGCCGCGGAAACCGGCCTGAAGACAGGACAACTCTTCGGGGCCATCCGTGTCGCCGTGACGGGGCGCACCGCCGCGCCGCCCCTGTTCGACACCCTCGCGGTCCTTGGCAAAGAGCGTTCCCTGTACCGCCTTCGCGCAGCCCTCGGCGTCCTCCGCGGTGCGGAAGGAGCGTGAAGCCGGTCGAACCGGCTGTGCTACCATAGAGCGTGTTCCCCCGCTGGGGATTCGGCTAGTGGTAGGCCGCCTGACTCTGGATCAGGTAACGATGGTTCGAATCCATCATCCCCAGCCAGTTCCCGCCATCGCATAGCAAGAGGCCTGCCGCGCACTGCGGCAGGCCTCGCGTTTGGGCGGTATGCAAAGACGCGCTACGCTCGAACGGCGCCCCAGCGGTGCGTCGGTTGCTTCTGCCACACGTCCTCGTCGATGTTCGTGTCGACGATCGGGTGGTCCGGGTCGCGAATGACGCCCAGGGGGTCTTCGCCGCGCGCGACGCGCTCTATCTGCTCGAACATCGTCCGGCGCAGCAGCACCACTCCACGGTCGGAGTAGCTCAGGTGCTCGGCGCTGCGGTCGGTGATGGGCCCCTGCGTCTCCCACGCCATGTGGTCTTGCGACAGCACCGAACGGCGGTCGTACCACGCCTCCGGGTGGCTCTTGTCCGCTGGGGTCTTGTACGGCTCGATGTACTCCACCGGCGGGTCCCACGTCGTCTCGTCGGGCTGGCCGTCCTCGGAGACCCAGAAGTTGATGTGCACGTGCCATGTGTGCTCGTCGTCGATGGGGGTCCGGAACTGGGTGCTCGGCCCCTGCCGCAGGATCGAGGGGAAGAGCACGGGGTGCTCGTCGATGACGCCGTTCGTGTAGACGCGCTTCTTCATCAGGCCGTAGCTGGTCGTGTAGAACTCGAACGTGTCCACGTCGTCGGTGAAGCCGCGCGTGGTGTTGACCGGCTTGCGCTGACCGCGAGCGTAGTACTCCTGGTGCAGGATCTGCAGGTGCGCCGGGTCCATGGAGTTCTCCATCGCTTGGAACCAGTTGCAGTCGAGCACCGGATGCACGTTGATCTTGCGGCGTCCGTCCTCGCGCACGAGCGTGTCGAACGGGGTGAACACGGGCGCGGGCTTGGGGCCCATGTACGCCCACACGACGCCCAGGTAGACCTTTGCCTCGTACGCCTTCTGCTTCACCGAGCGGATAATCGCCTCGTTCTTCTCGGGCGGCGTTTCGAGGATGTTCCCCTCGCAGTCGTACAGCCACCCGTGGTAGGCGCACGAGATGCCGCGCTCTTCGACTCGTCCGTACACGAGCGAAGCGCTCCGGTGGGCGCAATGGTCGGCCAGCAGGCCCCACCGGCCCAGCTTGTCGCGGAATATCACCAGGTCTTCGCCCAGGATTCGCACCGCCTTCGTCGGGCTCTCCTCGGTGATCTCCGACGCGATGGCGATGGGGTGCCAGTACCGCCTCAGCAGTTCGCCCGCCGGCGTGCCCGGCCCGACTCGCGTGAGTTTCTCGTTGTCCTCGCGTGTCAGCATGGGCTTCCTCCTTCCGCGCGCATATCCCGCGAACTACACCGTGATCCCGTAATAGTCGAGGGCGTTCTGGCCCAGGATGTTGTCGACAACCTTGGGATCCAGCCCGCCTTCCTCCTTCAGCAAACGCATCGCCTCGATCTCGCTCGACTGGTCCTGGTGGCCGTAGTCCGTCCCGATGAGAATGTGGCGGTCGCTCACGTAGTCCAGCACGCTCGGCAGGTTGTCGTCGGTCTGGGCGGTGACCCATATGTTGTAGGCGCCGAGCACGTCCTCTTCGAGGTCGCGTCCGCGGGTCTCCAGGCGCCGGCGCAGGTCGTGGATTGCGTAGGGCAGCCACTGCGAACTCGCTTCGATGTATCCCCACCGCAGGTTCGGGAACTTCTTCGGCGTGCTCGTCGTGACGAGCTGGTGGAAGCTCGCGACCGACATCAGCCGCAATCCACCGAACGTGCCCCCGATGCCGTCCTTGGCCATGAGGCTGCGGATGTAGGCGTTCGAGTTCCCGATGTGGATGGCGATGGGCTGGTTCAGCCGCTCCGCCTCCTCGTAGATGGGGTAGAAGTACTCGTCGATGAGCAGCCGCTCGTCCTCTATGGTGCGCATCGTCACCCCGCAGGCCCCGTGCTCGGCCGACCATCGCAACTGCGCGATGGCCTCCTCGATGGTGGACAGCGGGAGGATGCTCGTCCAGCGCAGGCGGCCCTTCCCCTGCTCCCATATGTCGGCGAGCCACCGGTTGTAGCTCTTCGACAGCGCCACCTCGGTGTCCGGGTTCTCGCACATGCGGCCGATGTACATGGTGGGGTAGAGCACCTGCACGTCGATGCCCAACTCGTCCATGTGCGCGACGCGGCCCGGTATGTCCTCCATGTAGCGCTTGGCGTCGTCGGTCACCATGTTGCGCTTCACCTTGTCGGACAATCCCTGCGCGGCGACGGGCCCGCGCGCCCGGCCCCGTATCTGGCCGTCGATCTCCCAATACGAGAACCCGTCGCCATTGGGCGACTCGACGATGCGCGGGCGGTGCTTCTCGTCCTCGGGGTCCATGTACTCCCAGGTCTGTTGCGTCTCCACTACGTGAGCGTCAGAGTCGATGACCGGCATAGTTGTCCTCCCGAATCGGTCCGGGTTCGCGCGCCTTGCGCATACGCCCGCAAAGTAGCACTGCCCTCCGCTCGTGTCAAAGCGCCCGCTCTCCTCGTCTCCAAGAAGGACGCCAAGAACCGGAGAGGGCCGCAGCTTTGTGGTAAAGTAACTTCATACCCTGTCCCGCGCCGGCCTTCGGAGGTTCCCTGCTATGCTCGGCTTGATCCAGATGCTCTTGCGCTTCGTGTTGCTTGGGGTGTTCGTCCTCGGCGTGAAGCAGGCGGTCGAGCTGATGCAGGGCGGCGCCGAAATGCTGATCGACCGCATCGAGTCCGGCGACGACGGGCCCGTCGAAACCACCCTTACGCACCTCCACGCCGCGCTGCACCGCCGGCAGGCGCGGGACGCCGGCGGGGCCGACCCGTTTGGCGAGATGTAGACCCTCGGCCGCTCACCCTCTCCCTTGCGTAGAACGCCTTGCTGAAGTCCATCGCCTGCGGCGCATTGCGCCTCGAACACGTCGGCCAGGAAGCGACCCTTGCCGGCTGGGCGCACCGCCGCCGCGACCACGGCGGCCTCATCTTCATCGACCTGCGCGACAGCACAGGCGTCGCGCAGGTCGTCTTTCACCCTGAGGACGCCCCGGAGGCGTTCGCCGCCGCCGAACGCTTCCGCGGCGAGTGGGTAGTGCAGGTCGCCGGCGTCGTGAAGGAGCGCCCGGAGGGCACAGCCAACCCCGCCCTCCCCACGGGCGACGTCGAGGTCCTCGCCTCGAGCGCGGTCGTGCTCAACGCCGCGAAGACCCCCCCGTTCGACGTGAGCCAGGACGCCCAGGTCGACGAGCTGTTGCGGATGCGCTACCGCTACCTCGACCTCCGCCGGGCGTTCATGCGCGAGAACCTGAAGCTCCGCCACGATGTCGTGAAGTTCATCCGCGACTACCTCGACGAGCGCGGCTTCGTGGAAATCGAAACCCCCATCCTCATCAAGAGCACGCCGGAGGGCGCCCGCGACTTCCTCGTGCCCAGCCGTTTGCACGCCGGCAGCTTCTACGCGCTTCCGCAGTCGCCCCAGCAGCTCAAGCAACTCCTCATGGTCGCCGGCGTCGACCGCTACTTCCAGATCGCGCGCTGCTTCCGCGACGAGGATCCCCGCGCCGACCGCCTTCCCGAGTTCACGCAGCTCGACCTCGAGATGGCGTTCGTCGAGCGCGACGACATCATGGACCTCATGGCCGACCTCTACGTGCGGCTCATCGCCGCCGTCCGCCCCGACAAGCGCGTCCCGCTCCCGGCGCCCCGCTTCACTTACGACGAGGCCATGGCACGGTTCGGCAGCGACAAGCCGGACATCCGGTTCGGCCTCGAACTCGCCGACCTCTCGGATATCGCCGCCGGCTCCGAGTTCCGCGTCTTCTCCGGCGCCGTCGCGGGGGGCGGCGTCGTCAAGGGCTTCGCCGCCCCCGGCATGGCCGCCATCCCCCGGCGGCAGGCCGACGAACTCGTCGAACTCGCCAAGCGCCACGGCGCCCAGGGGCTTGTGACCGTGGCCCTCGACGAGGCCGCCGGAACCCTTGACGCTCTCACGCTCGACCACGTCAGGACGCCCGCGCGCGCCCTGTCCATCGACGAAATCAAGGCGATGGCCGCCCGGTGCGGCGCCGGCCCCGGCGACCTGCTCCTCATCGCCGCCGGCCCACGCACCCACGCCGAGACCGTCCTCGGCCAATTGCGCCTCAACATCGCCGACCGCCTCGGCCTTGCCGACCCGGACACGATCGCCCTCTGCCTCATCTCCGACTTCCCCCTGTTCGAGTGGAACGACAACGAGGGCCGTTGGGACTCGGTGCACCACCCGTTCACGTCGCCGATCGAGGAGCACTGGGAAGCGCTCGAGGAGAACCCCGGCGCCGTCCTCTCCAACGCCTACGACCTCGCCGCGAACGGCTACGAGCTTGCCGGAGGCAGCATCCGTATCCATCAGCGCGAGCAGCAGGAGCGCATCTTCCGCGTGCTCGGCCACTCCCCGGAGGCCGTCGAGGAGCAGTTCGGCCACCTCCTCGAGGCGTTCGAGTACGGCGCCCCGCCCCACGGCGGCTTCGCCGGCGGCATCGACCGCCTCGTGATGATCCTCTCCGACACGGCGGAGTCCATCCGCGACACCATCGCGTTCCCCAAGACCCAAATCGGCGTCGACCCCCTCTTTGGCGCTCCCGCCCCCGTCGACCAACCCCAGCTCGACCAGCTCCGCCTCGCTGTGCTGCCACCCGACGAAGGGTGATTCTCCCCTTCGGGGAAGCGCTTCCAATACGGCTGGGAGAGCCCCCGGCCCCCGCGATGCGATAAAGTCCCCCCATGCTCCCCGAGCTGACCATCGGCCAGTCCGCAGTCCTCGCCGTGCTGGGGCTCTCTGTGGGCGTTGTGGGAGCGATGGTGGGCGTGGGCGGCGGCTTCCTCATCGTGCCCGCCCTGCTCTTTCTCTACCCCGGCGCCACACCAGCACAGGTGACGAGCATCTCGCTCACCGCCGTGCTCTTCAACGCGCTCTCGGCCAGCGCGGGCTACCGTCGGAAGCGGGTGCAGGACTTCCGCACAGCCCTCATCCTCATCGTCCTTGCGGCGCCCGCGGCCATCGGCGGGGCGCTCGTTACGCGCGTCATCGACCGTGCGCCGTTCGAGGCGATTTTCGGCGCGGCGCTCGTGCTGGGGGCCCTCTACCTGCTGGCGCGCAGCGCGCTCGAACGGCATCCCTCGCAACTTGCCCGGACGGGGCGGCCCCGCGTCATCGTGCAGCGCGACGGGACGCGTTTCGAGTACCGGGTGAATGAGCCACTCGCCGCGTCGGTCGCGCCTGCCGCCGGGTTCTTCGCTGGCTTCTTCGGCATCGGCGGAGGGATCATCAACGTGCCGTTCATGATCATTGCGCTGAGGATGCCCGCGCATATCGCGGCGGCCACTTCGCAGGTCGAACTGAGCGTTGCGGCCACCGCGGCGCTGGCCGTGCACGTCGTTGCGGGCGGCGGCGACGGCGCGCAGTGGGCGATGGCGGGCGTCGTGGCGGGAGGGACGCTGCTGGGGGCGCAGGTGGGCGTGCGGCTGGCGTCGCGCGTCAGCGCGCGGCTCGTGCTCGGAATCCTCGGCGCCGGTCTGCTCTTCGCGGGAGCGCGTCTGCTGCTGGCCTGAGCGCCTCTATCCGTCGCCCCCTCTCCGCCCTCCGGGCATCTTTCCCACGGAGGGGAGAGTTGGGGTTCACCCGATGCGCCGCTCTTGCCCGGCCCACTCGCGCTCGCGCAGCACGTACTTCTGAATCTTGCCGGTCGCCGTCTTCGGGAGCTCACCGAACTCCACGTGCTTCGGCGCCTTGAAGCGCGCGATGCGTTCGCGGCAGAACTTGATGATCTCGTCCGCAGTCAGACTCGCCCCTTCGCGCGGCACGACGAACGCCTTGGGGACTTCCCCCCAATGGTCGTCCGGGACGGCGACGACCGACACCTCGAGCACGCCCGGGTGCTCCATGATCACCTTCTCGACCTGCTGGCTCGAAATGTTCTCGCCACCGGAGATGATTACGTCCTTCGCGCGGTCCTGCAGCTCGATCTGCCCGTCCGCGTGCCATACCGCCAGGTCGCCGGAGTGGAACCAGCCGCCCGCGAACGCCGCCGTCGTTGCTTCCGGGTCGTCGAGGTAGCCCGACATCACCCCGTTGGCGCGCAGCACGACCTCGCCCATCGTCTCGCCATCCCGCGGCACGTCGCGCATCGCCTCGTCGACGACCCGCATGCCCACGCCGGCGTGGATGTACGGCATCCCCTGCTTCGCCTTCGCCGCCGCCAGTTCGTCGGGACTCATCGTGTCCCACGACGGCTGCGGCTCGCAGATGGTGATCGGCCCGAACGTCTCCGTCAGGCCGTACAGGTGCACGATCGTCGCGCCCATCGACTCCATCGTTCGCACGACTTGCGGGGCCGGCGGCGCTCCCCCCGTCGCGATCGTCACTCCCGTGAGGTCGCGGTCCTTGGCGGCGGGCGACGAGTACATCCCGGTCAGCACCGTCGGCGCTCCGCACAGGTGCGTGACGCCCTCCCGCTCGATCAGGTCGTAGACGCGGGGGGGATCGACGCGGCGCAGGCACACGTGCGTCCCGCCGGCGGCCGTAACCGCCCAGGTGAAGCACCACCCGTTGCAGTGGAACATCGGCAGCGTCCACAGGTAGACGGAGCGCCAGTTCAGGCCCATCTCGATTACTTCGCCGAGAGCGTTCAGGTACGCTCCCCGTCCGTGGTACTGCACTCCCTTCGGCATCCCCGTCGTGCCCGACGTGTAGTTCACGCAGATGACGTCGAGCTCCGAATCGACCGGGTCGCGATGCGGCCCAGGCGGCGCCGACGCCAGGAACTCCTCGTACTCAGGCCCGGGTATGTCGTCGGCCCTGGGGTGCTCGTCGACCACCTGCACGTACAGCTCGACCCCCGGGGCTTCCCCCCGCACCTGGCGGACGAGCGGCGCAAACTCACTGTCGAACACCAGAGCCCTGGCGCGCGAGTGGTTGAGGATATAGGCGACCTCGCGGGCGGAGAGGCGCGTGTTGACGGCCACGAGCGCGGCCCCGATGCTCATCGGCCCGTAGTGCGCCTCCAGCATCGGCGGAATGTTCGGCACGATGTACGCCACCCGATCGCCCTTGCCCACGCCCGCCTGCCGCAGCGCTCCCGCGAGGCGGTCGACGCGCTCGCGCAGTTCGCGGTACGTGTATGTCCGCCCGTTGTACGTTGCCGCCGTCTTTTCCGGGTAGACGAACGCGCTCCGCTCCAGGAACGAGAACGGATCGAGGTTCTGGTAGTAGACGCTGTTTTCCATAACGGCCCTCCGAGGTTGCGCGGATTCTAGCGCGGAGCGTAGCGGAGGCGCTGCGCCTGCTATCCTTGGCGTACACCATTGAGGAGCCGCCGTCCATGTCCACCGCGGAAGACCGCATCCGAGAACTCGGACTCCAGTTGCCCGAAGTCGCCGTCCCAGTCGCCAACTATGTGCCCGCCGTGCGCACGGGCAACCTGCTGTTCGTCGCGGGACAGGTGCCCCGGGGCGCCGACGGCCAGATGATCACCGGCAAGGTGGGCGACAGCATGGGCGTCGACGACGCCTACAACGCCGCCCGCGTCTGCGGCCTGTACGCCCTCGCCGCCGCCAAGGCCGCAATCGGCGACCTCGGCAACGTCGTGCGCGTCGTCCGCGTCATGGGCCTGGTCAACGCCGTCCCCGACTTCACCCAGCAGCCGGCGGTCATCAACGGCTTTTCCGACCTCATGGTGGAAGTGTTCGGCGAAGCTGGACGCCACGCGCGAGTCGCCTACGGAGCCGGCTCCCTCCCCGGCGGCGCCGCCGTCGAGGTCGAGAGCCTCTTCGAAATCAGCGCCTAATCTCCTGGTCCAATTCCATCGCCGAGAGGGCCATCTGCCTTCCCCCGATTTCGTGTGGCAAGACCACCTCGTCCGCTCCCGCCCGGCGGAGCTTCTCGGCTGCGTCGGGACGGGAAGCGCGCGCTACGATGTGCAGGTCCGGGTTCAGGCCGCGGGCCGTCAGCGATATGTACACGTTATTGCTGTCATCGCCGGTCGCCGCCACCAGGCAACGCGCGTCTTTCACGTGCGCCGACAACAAGTTGTCGTCGTTGACCGAATCGCCGTGCACGCACAGCAGCCCGTGCGCTTCAGCCTCCGCCAGCGCGTCCGCGTCCCTGTCGATCACAATCAGCGTCGCGGACTGCTCCTGCAGCGCGAGCGCGGCCGCTCTGCCCACGCGCCCAAAGCCGCATATGATGAAATGCCCGCTCAGTTTCGCCATCCGCGCTCTCATTCTGCGCCTCCGCACCAGGCCCCGCAGCGCTTCCTGCGCCACGATCATGTGGACCACGCTCGTCAGGATATAGAGCATCACCCCCACGCCGCCCACCATCATGAACATCGTAAATATCCGGCCGGCCGTGGACAGAGGGCCGACCTCGTCGTAGCCCACCGTCGTGAAGGTGACAATGGTCATGTAGGCCGCGTCGAGGAACGACCACCCCTCGATGAGCATGTAGCCTGCGACGCTCAGCGTCCCAAGCGCCGCCAGGGCGATCAGGCTTCTGGCCAACTGCGTCTCGAACAGGCGCACTGCTTCCTCGCTCTCCGGACCGCGGAGCCGCGCCGCCATGGCGCGCAGCGCCGCAACTATGGGTAAGGGTCAGTTTGTCGTATGTACCGCGACCGACCCCAACCGGTCGCTCTCTACTCCGCCGCGCGCAGCGTGTTCGTCAGCAGCATCGCGATGGTCATCGGCCCGACCCCGCCGGGGACCGGGGTGATGGCCGACGCCTTCTCCGCCACGGCGTCGTAGTCCACGTCGCCCACGAGGCGGTAGCCGGCCTTGCGCGTCGCGTCCTCGACGCGGTTGATGCCCACGTCGATCACCACCGCGCCCTCGGGCGTCATGTCCGCCGTCAGCGCGCGCGGCCGGCCTATCGCCGCGACGATGATGTCGGCTTGTCGTGTCAGTTCCGCCGTGTTTCGGGTCGCCGTGTGGCAGACCGTAACCGTCGCGTTCGCGCCGGGCGCCTTCTGCATCAGCAGCGCAGCGAGCGGCTTCCCCACGATGTTGCTCCGTCCCAGCACCACCACGTGCTTGCCGCCCGGGTCGTTGCCGGAGCGCACCAGCATCTGCTGGACTCCCGCGGGCGTCGCAGGCAGAAACCGCGGATTGCCCTCCAGGAGCCGCCCGCTGTTGATTGGGTGCATCCCGTCGACGTCCTTGTCGGGACTGACCGCCAGGATGACCTCCCGCTCCTCGATGTGCGGCGGCAGCGGGAGTTGCACCAGTATCCCGTGGAACCGCTCGTCCGCGTTCAACCGCTCCACGACGCCCACCAACTCCGCCTGCGTCGTCTCCGACGGCAGCTCGATGGTCTCGCTGAACATCCCGCCCTCGTCGCAGGCTCGGCGCTTGTTGCGGACGTACACCGCCGACGCCGGGTCTTCCCCCACAAGCACCGCCGCCAGTCCCGGAGTAACGCCCGCACGCTCCTTCAGCGCGCGGACGCCCTCGGCCACCTCGCCACGGATCTCCTCCGCCATCAGCCTGCCATCGATTACGGTCGCGGTCACTCGGAGCCTCCTGCCGTGGGGGGTGAGACGATGATAGCAGCCGGACAACCCCCCGCTGCTGCTATCATCGTTTGCGGTCAACCCGCCGAGTCCTCCCGTCGCCGGGAGGGTCAGGGAGAGGGCCCATGCAAGACATCTGCGTAGGAGTGGACATCATCGAGATCGACCGCATCTCCGCGACGATCGAGCGGTTCGGCGACCGCTTCCTGCAGCGCATCTACACCGAGGAGGAGGCCGCCTACTGCCGCGGGCGCGCTCCCCAGCTCGCCGCCCGCTTCGCCGCCAAGGAGGCCGTGATGAAGGCCCTCGGCACGGGGACGCGCGGCGTCGGCTGGCGCGATGTCGAGGTCGCCCGCAAACGCTCCGGCGAGCCGGAGATCGTCCTGCATGGACGCGCCGCCGCCCGCGCAGAGAAGCTCGGCATCGACCGCCTCGCCGTCAGCCTCTCCCACTCCCGCAAGTACGCCGTCGCGTCGGTCGTCGGGAGGCGGCCGTGAAAGTCGTCACCACCGAGCAGATGCGCCTCCTCGAACGCCGCGCCGAGGAGGCCGGCGTTTCCCTCGACGTTCTGATGGAGAACGCCGGACTCGCCGTCGCCCGCAGCATCAGCCGCATCCTCGACGGTCCGCGCGGCAAGCGCGTCGTCGTGCTCGTCGGCCCAGGCAACAACGGCGGCGACGGCATGGTCGCGGCTCGTTATCTCGCCGACTGGGGCGCCGTCGTGACGCTCTACATGACCACCGCCCGCCGCCGCGACGACAAGTTCGACGACTGCCGCGAACGCCGCGTCCGCGTCGTCGAGGCCGGCTCCGACATCGAGCAGTGGCAGCTCGCCAGCTACGTCGGGCTAGCCGACCTCGTGCTCGACGCCGTGCTCGGCATCGGCGCGCGCCCCGAACTCGACTCCGACTTGCGCGCTGTCGTCGGCGCCATCGGCGCCATGAAGACCCAGGACCCCGCCCCCGTCTACATAGCGCTCGATGCGCCGACCGGCCTCGACGCCGACACCGGGGAACGCGACGAGGCCTGCTTCCCCGCCGACGTCACGCTCACGCTCGGCGCGCCCAAGCTCGGCCTCTTCCAATTCCCCGGCGCCGCCTGCGTCGGCGTCCTCGAAACCCTCCCCATCGGGCTCCCCGATGGCGTCGAGGAAGACCTCGCCGTCGATATGGCCAACGCCCAACTCGTGAGCGGGCTGCTGCCGGAACGGAGGCTCGACGGCCACAAGGGGAGCTTCGGCCGCGTGCTCGTGGTCGGCGGCAGCGAGCGGTTCGTCGGCGCCCCTGTCCTCGCCGCCGCCGCCGCGTACCGCGCCGGCGCCGGCCTCGTCGAGCTCGCGGCGCCGGCGAGTCTTCGTCTCGCCGCAGCCGCCCAGCTGCCGGAGCAGGTTCATCTCCCGCTTGCCGAGTCCGCCGACGGCGCTCTAGTCCCCGAGGCGGCTGCGGAGGCGAGGACCGCCCTCGACGCGTCGGACGCCGCCGTCGTCGGCCCCGGACTCGGCGTCGGCGACGTATCAGCCGGGTTCCTGCGCGGCCTCTTGCTCGCCGAGTCCACCGGCGCGACGTCCACCGTCATAGACGCCGATGCGCTCAACGTTCTCGCCGCCTCCTACGGTTGGGAGTCGCGGCTTGCCGTTCAGGCGGTGCTGACTCCGCATCCGGGGGAGATGGCGCGACTGCTCGGCTGCTCCGTCGCCGAGGTGCAGCGCGACCGCATCGCCGCCGCGTCGTTGGGAGCGGCGCGATGGGGACAGGTGGTCGTGCTCAAGGGCGCCCACACCGTAGTGGCCGACCCCGGCGGACGCATTGCGCTCAGCCCGTTCGCCAACCCCGCGTTATCCGTGGCCGGTACGGGCGACGTGCTGGCGGGCGTCATCGGCGGGCTGCTCGCGCAGGGCATGGACCGCTACGAGGCGGCGGTCACGGGCGTCTATCTCCACGGCTCCGCCGCCGAGCAGTGGCGCGCCGAAAACGGCACCGCCGGACTCCTCGCGTCCGACCTTCTGCCGCTCCTCCCTGCCGCCGCCGAAAGTCTCCGGCGGTAGCCTCCGTGCGGTTCTCCCCGCTTCGTGAGGGGGCGCCGCAGGGGCGGATCGGGGGCAGTTCGTCCTCTAGCCTGCGCGGCAAACCCTTCCGCGCGGGGGAGTTCCGTGCTATAAATGAACTGTTGGCCTCTCACACGCTTTGGCGCGGACGAGTGAAAGTTTCCTCTACAGAGCGCGAACAGCGCGAAGCCGTCCTTACCGTCGAACTCGACAACGACGACGTCGAGCCGTACCTCGATCAGGCGTACCGGCAAGCTGTCCGCCGCCTCGCGATCCCCGGCTTCCGCAAGGGCAAGGCCCCCCGGCGCATCGTCGAGCAGATGTACGGCCGGGGCTACCTCCTCCAGCAGGCGTTCGACACGCTCATACAGGACTTCACCTTCAAGGCCGTTGAGGAAGAGGGGCTCGACATCGGCGGCGCGCCTTCCGTCGACATCAGCGAATACGACCCGCCCGCCTTCACTGCAACCGTTCCGCTCGAACCCCGCGTGGACCTCGGCGACTACCGGGCCGTCCGGGTTCCCAAGGACGAGCCCGCCGTCGACGAGGAGGAGGTTGACGCCATCCTCGAGCGCCTGCGCGTCGAACTCGCCGTGTGGGAGCCCGCCGAGGACGAGGTCCGCATGGAGGACCTGATCAACCTCACCATCGACGGCTGGGTCGACGAGGAGCCCGAACGCCGGGACGTAGTCCACAGCGAGGAGACCGACTATATTCCCCGACCCGACACCAACTTCCCCGTTCCCGGCCTCGACGAGGGACTTGTCGGCCTCCCTGTCGGCGAGAAGCGCGCGTTTGACGTGGAAGTGCCGGAAGACTTCGCGAACTCCGATCTCGCGGGCAAGACCGTCCACTTCGAGGCGACCATTCACTCCATCAAGCGCAAGGACCTCGCCGACCTCGACGATGAGTTCGCCAAGGGCGTCGAAGGGGGCTACGAGTCCCTCGAAGCCCTGCGCGAGAAGATCCACGCCGACCTCCTCGAGCGGGCATCACTCAGCGCCCGCGTCAAGCACCAGAACGAAGTGCTCGCCAAAGTCGTTGAGGCCGCCTCCATCGAAATCTCCCCCCTCATCATCGACCACGAAGTCGAACACCACGTCCACGATCTGGAGGAGACCGTCAAGGCCGGACGCGGCAGCTTCGAGGACTTCCAGGAATACCTCAGCTGGCAGGGCAAGTCCCACGAGGAAGTCCACGCGGATGCCCGTCCGAAGGCCGAGGAGCGCCTCAAGCGCGCCCATGTCATCAGGGCCGTCGCCGCGGAACTCGAGGTCGAGACCGGTGACGAAGAAATCGACCGGGAGGTCGAGGACATCGCCGGCAGGACCGGCGACTCGGCCGATGAGGTGCGCAAGCTCTTCGAAGACCCGGAGCGGCGAGACTCCATCCGCCGCGTACTAATGAACCGCACGACGTTGGAGCGCCTGAGCGAGATCGCTCTGCAGACCGATGGCGCTCCCGCCGAAACGGCGCCCGAACCCGAAGACGAAGAGTCCGGCGGCGACGACGGCGATAAGCAACAGGAGCAATCGGGAGGCAGCTAAATGCAAGACTGGCCGATCCACGGACCCTTGGGCGCTTCCGCGCCATGGGCGCCACAGAACATCATTCCCATGGTCATCGAGACCGGCGCGCGCGGCGAGCGCGCCTACGACATCTACTCCATGCTCCTCAAGGAGCGCATTGTCTATCTCGGGACCCCCATCAACGACCAGGTCTCCAACCTCATCGTCGCCCAGCTCCTCTACCTCGAACGCGAAGACCCCGACAAGGACATCGCCCTCTACGTCAACAGCCCCGGAGGCCAAATCACCTCCGGCCTCGCCATCTACGACACCATGCAGCTCATCAAGCCCGACGTCTCCACCATCTGCGTCGGCATGGCCGCCAGCATGGGGACCGTCCTCCTAACCGCCGGCGCCGCCGGCAAACGGTTCGCTCTTCCCAACTCGACCATCCACATGCACCAGGCCCTCGGCGGGGCTTCCGGTCAGGCCGCGGATATCGAAATCGCCGCCCGCGAAATCCTGCGCATGCAGGACAAGATCCGGAATATCCTCGTCAAGCACACCGGACAGCCCTACGAGAAGATAGCCCGCGACAGCGACAGGGACTTCTACCTGCCGGCGGAGGACGCCAAGGACTACGGCCTCGTCGACGAGGTGCTCGGAGCCCCGCTCGTCTCCGCCAACGGCGCCGGCCCGAACTAGGACGGTCAACCATGGCCAATAACTCCTCCGCTACACCGACCCGAGGCGAGCATGTCTGCAGCTTCTGCGGCAAGGCCCAGGGCAGCGTCCGGCGCCTTATCGCCGGCCCCGGCCGCGTGTTTATCTGCGACGAGTGCGTTCGCCTCTGCCAGCAGATCATCGCGGAGGAGGGCGCCCACTCATCTCCCACCGGCGCCGGCGCTCCCGGAGGCATTCCTCCCAAGGAGATAGCCGAACGTCTCGATGAGTACGTCATCGGGCAGGACAAGCCCAAGCGTGTTCTCAGCGTCGCCGTCTACAACCATTACAAGCGCCTCTGGTCCAACTCGGTCGCGCATGACGTTGAGATCCAGAAGAGCAACATTCTGCTCATCGGCCCCACCGGCTCCGGCAAGACCCTCTTCGCCCAGACTCTCGCCCGCATCCTCGACGTCCCGTTCGCCATCGCCGACGCCACCTCCCTCACCGAGGCCGGCTATGTCGGCGAGGACGTCGAGAACATCCTGCTCCGCCTCATCCAGGCCGCCGATTACGACGTCGCCAGGGCCGAGCACGGCATCATCTACATCGACGAGATTGACAAGATCGCCCGCAAGGCCGCCAACCCCTCCATCACCCGCGACGTGTCCGGCGAGGGTGTGCAGCAGGCGCTGCTGAAGCTCATCGAGGGCTCGGTCGCCAACGTCCCGCCCCAGGGCGGACGCAAGCACCCCCAGCAGGAGTTCCTCCAGCTCAACACCGCCAACATCCTCTTCATCTGCGGCGGCGCCTTCGACGGCCTTGAACAGGTCATCGCCCGCCGCGTGATGTCCAACCACCGCATCGGCTTCCACTCCGACAAGACCGCCACCGGCGCCGAGGACGAGATCCGCGAGGCCGTCGAACCGGAAGACCTCATCGAGTACGGCTTTATCCCCGAACTCATCGGGCGCCTCCCCGTCGCCGCAAGCCTCCAGCGGCTCGACAAGGACTCCCTCGTCCGCGTCCTCACGGAGCCGCGCAACGCCGTGGTGAAACAGTTCGAGCACCTCTTCGCCCTCGACGGCGTCGAGCTCGTCTTCACGCAGCGGTCGCTGGAAGCGGCGGCGGAGCAGGCGATGGACCGGCAGACCGGCGCCCGCAGCCTGCGCACGATCATCGAGGAGACCCTGCTCGACGTGATGTTCGAACTGCCGTCCCTCGATCACGTCGAGAAATGCGTCATCGACAGCGACGGCGAAGGCAAGCTCGCCCACCCGGTGCTCCTTTCGAAGTCCGGCCAGATCGTCGACTTCCGCCCCCCCGAGCTCAAGTCCGCGTAAGCAGCCGCAGGACTGCGCCCCTTCCCGCATGAGCGGCGCGGCGAATGGAAGCGCGCTGCGCCGTCCGCGCAGGGCTAACCGCGCGCCCCGAACACCAGGTTCCCCGCCTTCATGAATCGCATCGCCTCGGCGACTGCGTCCGCAATGAGGTCGCCGGCCCGGGCCGACGCCTCATCCAGGGTCATCGGAGCGCACAAGATGGACGCAGCCGCGTCGATGCCCTCCGGGTGAACGTCCTCGAAGCCTTGGCCCAGAGAACCGCAAATGGCTATCACCGGGATGTTCCTCTGCTTTGCTCGCCGCGCCACTCCTATCGGGGCTTTGTTGTAGACCGTCTGAAAATCGAGCTGACCTTCACCAGTGATCACGAGGTCGGCTCCCCCCAACTGTTCGTCCAGTCCGACGTGGTCCAGCACAATGTCTATGCCAGGGCGCAGAGAACCTTGGAGGAACGCCATCATTCCACCGCCAAGCCCCCCGGCGGCGCCGGAGCCGGGAACGGCGTCAATGCTCGTTCCGGCGTCGCGTTCAACGATCCTTGCGAAGTTCTTCAGGGCGGCGTCCAGCCGCTCGACCTGGTCGGGAGCGGCCCCCTTCTGTGGCCCGTACACCGCCGATGCGCCCTCAGGGCCGGTGAGAGGGTTCGACACGTCGCACGCCACTGAGAACCGGGCCTCGCGCGCTCGTTCGTCCAGTCCCGACATGTCGATCCTTTGGAGATTGGCGAGCGCCTCTCCTCCCCTCGGAAGGTCATTCCCTGCCTCATCCAGCAGGCGTACGCCCAGCGCTTGGGCCATCCCCGCCCCGCCGTCGTTGGTTGCGCTGCCGCCGATTCCCACGATAAAGCTGCGGAAGCCGGCGTCGAACGCCTCGCGAATCACCTCGCCGAGCCCGTACGTGGTTGCGCGCAGAGGATCGCGTTCAGTGCGCGAGAGCAGAGCAAGGCCGGAAGTGCGCGCCATCTCGATCACGGCGGTCCGCCCGTCGCCGAGCGCGCCCCACTCCGCCGTGACCGTCTTTCCGACGGGGCCGGTGACTGTCGTAGAACGGACCTCCCCGCCCGTGGCTTCGACCAGGGTCTCGAGTGTTCCGTCGCCGCCGTCCGCCACGGGCGCGAGAACGGTCTCGGCATCCGGAACGACCCTGAGCAGCCCCTTCTCCATAGCTTTGGCGGCATCGAGAGCCGAGATGCTTCCCTTGAAGCTCTGCGGTGCGATGACAACCTTCATTGCTTGCCTTCCTTGACGAGTCGACTGCGGGGATGGAGTGGGTGTTGCGGGAAGCCGTACGCCCCGAACGCGAGGCCCTGCCGCCGCCCGGCGGACGCCCGGGCAGCGCCATGCACGACGTGCGGCGTCCCAACTGTCAGAGCCGGCAAGAACTGGCTCCCGCGGTAGGACTCGAACCTACGACCAGTCGGTTAACAGCCGACCGCTCTACCAACTGAGCTACGCGGGAGCAAGCAATACGCCCCGAACTGCGAGGCGTTGCGTTATTGTAGCAGACACCCTCCTAGCGCCCAACGGCGCCCGAAGCCATGCCTCCTCGCATTATCGTCGTCGGCTCCTGCATGATGGACCTCGTCGCCCGCGTCGAGACCGCGCCCGAAAGGGGCGAGACCGTCCTGGGCCGCGGCTTCATCGCCGCCCCCGGCGGAAAGGGGCTGAATCAGGCCGTCGCCGCCGCGCGCATGGGCGCCGAGGCGCGCCTTGTAAGCCGCGTGGGCGACGACCCTTTCGGACGCCAGTTGCTCGACGTGTGCGACGCCGAGGGTCTCGACCGCGCCTTCGTGTCTGTCGACCAGGAAACAGGCTCCGGGGTCAGCCTCATCATCGTCGACGCCGCTGGCGAAAACCGCATCGTCGCCACTCCCCGCGCCAACGCGGCGCTCACCCCCGCGCACATTGACGCCGCGTTCGACGGTTTCGCGCCCGACGCCGTGCTCATGTGCCGCGAAACGCCGGACCCCCCGCTCATCCGCGCCGCCCGGCTGGCCCGCCAATCAGGCGCGAGGGTCGTTCTCAACGCCGCGCCCGCAAGCCCCGCGCCCCCCGAACTCATGGCCCTGGCCGACTGCGTCGTCGTCAACGAGTCCGAGGCCGCGGCGCTCACCGGCATCGAGCCCTCCGGCCCGGAGGAAGCGCTCGCCGCGGCCCGCGCGCTTGCGCAGCTCGGCCCCGCTTCGGCCATCGTAACGCTGGGCGCCGCCGGCGCCGTGCTCCTCTCCAACGGCGCCGCCGCGCGCATCGAGCCGTTCCCGTCCGACGCAATCGACGCCACCGGCGCGGGCGACGCTTTCTGCGGCGCCCTTGCCGTCGCTCTCTGCGAGGGGTTCGACGCCGCCGGGGCGGCGCGCATCGCCAGCGCCGCCGGAACCCTCGCCGTCCGCACGCTCGGCGCGATCGCGTCGCTGCCCCGGCGGGCCGACGTGCTCGCGCTTGCGGGGGTGCCGAGGCCGTAGGCGTATAATGACGGCACACTACCCACAGGGAGACGACAGTATGGCGATCCGCATCAACGACACCGTTCCTGACTTCACCGCCGAGACGAGCGAGGGCCCGATCTCGTTCCACGAGTGGCTCGGCGACGGCTGGGGGATGCTCTTCTCGCATCCCAAGGACTTCACGCCCGTCTGCGCCACCGAGCTGAGCCAGGTCGTCCAGATCCGCGACGAGTTCGCCGCCCGCAACTGCAAGGTCATCGGCCTCAGCGTCGACAAGGTCGAAGACCACCAGCGATGGGCGCAGGACATCGCCGACCTCGCCGGCGCGCCCATCAACTTCCCCATCATCGCCGACGACAACCTCGCCATAGCCAAGATGTACGACATGCTCCCCGCCGATGCGGGCGACTCCGCCGAGGGCCGGACCGCCGCCGACAATATGACCGTCCGCACCGTCTTCCTCATCGGGCCCGACAAGAAGGTGAAGATGAGCATGACGTACCCCATGAGCACGGGCCGCAACTTCGATGAACTGCTGCGCGTCATCGACTCCACCCAGCTCACCGCCGGCCACAAGGTCGCCACGCCCGCCAACTGGCAGAAGGGCGACGACGTCGTCATCCTCCCGGCGGTCGACAACGATGCCGCCAAGGAGCTCTTCCCCGACGGCTGGGAGACGGTGAAGCCCTACCTCCGCAAGGTGGCCGACCCCAGCAAGTAACCTCCTGCTCGCCCTGCAGGCGAAGCCCGCAAGGGCGGGGGACTCCGATAAAACAAGCCCCCGCGCCAATCCGGCGCGGGGGCTTCGTTATGTGCGGCGCTGGCGACCCGGACGGGATTTGAACCCGTGCTCTCCTCCTTGACAGGGAGGTGTGTTAAACCTGGCTACACCACCGGGCCGCGGTGGACGCTCGCCCCGGCCACGCCGGGGCAGGCTAGAACGATCAGCCTATGCCGTTATAGCCCACGATCACGAGATCGCCCTCGACCATCACCGGGGTTATGCGATCCCCGCCGGTCAGCCGCTCGACCTCGGTAATGTGCTCGGGATGCTCATCCAGGTCGATCTGCCGGTACTCGACCCCGTCCTTGTCGAGGTCGTGCAGCAGCGCGTCGGAGTACGAGCACTCGGGCCTCGTGTACACGATGAGCGTGGCTGTTTCCGCCATAGCCTCCACAGCATACCATCGCCCCGCGCCCCCGACTAGTGGGCGGCCCGCAGACGCGGAAGGCCCGCAACGGGCATAATGGCCCCATGTCCACCATGCCCGCAGCGATTCTCCGCGGACTCGGCGACATCGTGTGTGACGAGGTCCCTGTCCCCGAACCCTCGGCTGACAAGGTCCTCGTGCGCATGCGCATGGCCTCCATCTGCGGCACCGACCTCCACTACGTCTACTACGGATGGCCCCGAAACGAGTACCCCATGGCCCCCGGCGAGCCCGGGCACGAGGGCGTCGGTGTAGTCGTCGACCCCGGCCCCACCGACCTCACAGAAGGCGCGCTCGTGCTCACCGTCCCGAACATCTGGGAGGCCCGCAACTTCGCCGGTTGCCAGGCCGTCTCCCCCCACTTCCTGGTCGAACTTCCCAACGACCGGTCCCCCGCGGAGCTGATGATGGCCCAGCAACTCGGCACCGTCATCTTCGCCGCCCGCAAGCTCCCCGACATGACCGGCAAGACCGCCGTGGTGATAGGGCAGGGGAGCGCCGGCCTCTTCCACGACTTCTACCTTCGGCGGCTGGGCGCCGCGCGCATCATCTCCGTCGAGCTCAACCGCGACCGCCGCGAGGCCGGACGCGCCCTCGGCGTCGACGAAGCCCTCGACGTAACCGGCGCCCGCGCCGTCGACGCTGTGCTCGAACTCACTGGCGGCCTCGGCGCCGAAGTCGTCGTCGACGCCGTCGGCGGCCACGAAACGCTCAATCAGGCCGTGCAAATGGCGGCGGCGGAGGGCCACGTGCACGTTTTTGGCCTCCCCACCGGGTTCGACCCCGTTCCGTTCGACATCAGCGCGTTCTTCCTCAAGCGCCTCGACGTCCGCACTATCTTCGGCGCGCAGGACGAGCCGGGCCTCCCGTCGTTCCGGCAGGCGCTTGATCTCATCGTGCGGGGCGAGATTGACATGGCCCCCTACGTGACGCACGTGCTTCCCATAGATCAGGTGAAGGACGCGTTCGAGCTCGCCCATGAGCCCACCGACGGCGCCCTGAAGGTCTCCCTCTCTATGTGACTCCGTCATTCCGGCCCGCAGCGCAGAGGATGAACCCCAAGGGAAAAGGTAACGCTGACACAACCGCTTGACATGGCCAAACAGTGCGCGATAATCTCTCTCGCGCATCTTGCGGGGCGCGGCAGCGTTTGCGTTAGCGTTACCCTGCTCCCGCATGCGCAGGTTAAGGAGGAAGCCGTGATTGGTACTCACTCGCTGATTTCACGACGGTGGGCAGTAGTCTGGATTGCCGCTGCGGTCCTGGGCGGGCTCGCCCTCATGGCGGCCCTCTCCGGCGCACAGAGCGTCAAGGCCGACAGTGACGTCGCCGGTACGGAGAAGCTCGTCGTTACTCCCTCGGAGGCGGACTTCGTTCCCGGTACGCGAAGCTCCCGAACGACAGTCTGGGTCTACGGGGCCGGCTTCACTCCCGGAGCCAGCGTCATCGTTCTCATCGCCGACCAGCGCGGCGTCGCCACCGACATCGGGGCCCTCTCAGGCGTCGACGTAGTCGCGAACGACGACGGCGCCTTCGGCTTCGCATGGACGTTCGGTCGCTTCACACGCACCGGCGTAGGCGGCGAGGGCATGTTCTCCGTTCGAGCGGTCGACGCCGGCTCGTTCGACGACCTCGCAACGGCGCCGCTCGCCCTCTGCAACCTGAGCGGACGCGGCGAAGACGAGGCTGTCCCAAGCCACTGCTCCGGCTAATCCGCCGAAGTGTGGCTATCAGACCGTAAGACCAGGAGGACTCAGTGACGCGAATGACTTCAGCAATAGGTAGGCGGGCTGCGCCCCTGTGGGTCGTGGCCGGCCTCGTGCTCGGCCTCGCCATTGCTCTGGCCGTCGCGGGCGTTCAGAGCGCCGGGGCCACCGGCCACACCACCGGCAACGAGCACATCGTGCTCTCTGCGAACGAGATCGACTTCGAGCCCGGCAAGAGCCGGTCGACGGTCAGCGTCTGGGTCCGGGGCTCCGGCTTCCAGCCCAGCCGGGACATCACGCTCCTAGCGAGCGACGGCGGCGGCGCCCTGTACGAGATCAGCACCTGCCGCCTGACCAACGACAACATCTGCAGCGCCAGTCACCGGCGCGACGGCGGCGGCTTCCCCTGGCCGCTCATCTCCAACTCCGACGGCGCTTTCGCCAGCGAGTGGCTCCTCGGCCGCTTCACCCGCAACAATGTTGGCGGCGAGGCCATGGTCACCATCTGGGCCGTCGACACCGGCACCTATGAGTTCCTGGCCAGCGCCCCGCTGGCCCTCTGCAACCTGAACAATCGTGAGGAAGGCGAGGAAGCCCCCAGCTTCTGCTCCGCCTAAGCGCGAATCACACAGGAGGAAATCGTGACCAATACGGTAGCAAACCACCCCCGAGCTGTGGTCTTCGCGCTCATAGCGGCTGGGCTGCTGATCGGGCTCATCTCCGGCTTCACGTTGTTCAGCCCCAAGGCTGCTTCGGCGGACGGCCACATCTCCGGCCTTGAGAACGTCGTGGTGGATGACGTCGTCGTCGACCACGAACTCGGGCGGCGCTCCTCCCGGCAGACGGTCAACATCTACGGCTCCGGCTTCATGCCCGGCCAGGAGGTCATCCTGATGGTGAACGACGGCCCCGGCACGCCGTCCGACATCACCGGCTTCACCAGCAACAGGGTGCAGGAATCGGGCACCATCGTCGCGAATGACCGCGGAGCATTCTCGACCGTGTGGTCGCTCGGGCGGTTCACCCGCCAGCGTTCGGGCATCGGCCCCGGCGACGGCGACGTCGAGCGCATGCGCGCCCTCAGCGTCGTCGACCCCGCCACGTTCGACGTCATCACCGTCACCCCGCTCGCGTTCTGCCGCATCACCGACCGCGCCAACGCGCAGGCCGGTATCGACGAGATCCAGGGCAGGCTCGACGCGGTTACGGCG
Organism: Dehalococcoidia bacterium; assembly: GCA_034421335.1. Lineage (GTDB taxonomy): Bacteria > Chloroflexota > Dehalococcoidia > Lucifugimonadales > Australimonadaceae > S5-327. The sequence goes on from DAOUKL010000010.1 coordinate 25,929, forward strand.
CAGATCGATGCTCTCAACAGCCTCGAGCGGCCCGCAGGCGTGAGTGACGCGCTCTGGTCCGTCATCAGCGTGCTGACCAGCTACCTGATGACGAGCGGTGTGCTCGACGCGCAGGCGGAGGCGATTGGCGCCGAGCTCGCGGCCGCCGAGGAGGCGTTCCCCGCGGCCCCGCAGCACTGCGGCGAATAACTCTCAGACCGCAATAGATTCGCAAGAAGGCCGCCCTGCTTTGCGGGGCGGCCTTTCACTTGAGAGGACCGGCGCGCGAAAACGCGCCGTCATTCCCGCGAAAGCGGGAATCTCGCCCCGATCCTAGGACCGCCGAGGGGGACGCCCGAAGGGCAGAGAGGCAGCGCATGGAACCGTACCGAGGCATCGACCTCCTCGAACTCGAAGACCAACTTGTCGCCGACGAACGCCAGGTGCGCGATGCCGTCCGCGCGTTCGTCGAGTCCGAGGCGCTTCCCGCGGTCGTTCCCCACTTCCGCGAGGGGACTTTCCCCATGGCTCTCGTGCCCCGAATGGGCGAGCTCGGCATCTTCGGCGCGCACATCGACGGCTACGGCTGCGCCGGACTCGGCGCCGTCGCCTACGGCCTCATCATGCAGGAACTCGAACGCGCCGACTCCGGCTACCGCTCCTTCGCCTCCGTGCAGTCCTCTCTCGCCATGACCGCCATCCACCAGTTCGGGACCGAGGAGCAACGCGAGCGCTTCCTGCCCGAGATGGCCGCCGGCCGCCTCATCGGCGCTTTCGCCCTCACCGAGGCCGATCACGGCAGCGACCCCGCCGGCATGGAGACCCGCGCCGTCGAGGTCGACGGCGGCTACGAGCTCACAGGCGCCAAGATGTGGATCACCAACGCAGGCGTCGCCGACGTGATCGTCGTGTGGGCCAAGCTCGGCGACGCCATCCGCGGCTTCCTCGTTCCGACCTCGCTTCCGGGTGTATCGCGGGAGAACGTCCACAACAAGCTGTCGATGCGTATGAGCGTGACCAGCGGCGTCGCGTTCGATGGCGTGCGGCTCGACGCCGGCGCGCTGCTGCCGGACGCGCACGGCCTCGGCGCCGCGCTCCAGTGCCTCAACTCAGCCCGCTACGGCATCATCTGGGGCGTGTGCGGCGCAGCCGCCGACGCCCTGCACGTCGCCATCGAGTACGCCAAGCAGCGCGAACAGTTCGGCCGACCGCTCGCGTCGTTCCAACTCGTCCAGCAGAAGCTGGCCGATATGGCGACCGCGCTCTCCAAGGCGCAGTTGCTCGCCCTTCATATAGGACGCCTCAAGGAGGCCGGCAAGCTCCACTGGTCGCACGTCAGCATGGGCAAGTACAGCAACACGAAGGCTGCGCTCGACATCGCGCGAACGTGCCGCGACCTCCTCGGCGCCGCCGGCATCACCGACGACTTCTCCCCCATGCGCCACGCCGTGAACCTCGAAACCGTCCACACCTACGAGGGCACGGAGCACATGCACCAGCTGATTCTCGGCCGCCGCATCACCGGCCTCAACGCCTTCTCCTAGCTCCCCTGCTCGCTCGGTTCCGGTGCTTTCCCTATGCCCTCGACTGGCGCATAATCTCCCCCGTAAGGAGGCGCTATGAAGGCGATCCGGTTCCACGAATTGGGCGGCCCAGAAGTCCTGAAGCTCGAAGACGTCCCCGACCCAACTCCCGGCGACGGCGACGTGCTCGTCAGCCTAGTCGCGGCTGGCGTCAACCCGACGGATGCGTCGCGTCGCGCCGGTCGAATGGGCCAGGGAATCGAATTCCCCGCGATGGTGGGCGTCGAAGGCGCCGGGACCGTCGTCGAAGTCGGCAAGGACGTCGCGTCCGTCGCCGTCGGCGACCGCGTCATTGTCCGGCAGACGATCGGGACCTACGCCGAACTCATCGCCATTCCGGAGCGCGTCGTCTTCCCCGTTCCCGAGAACCTCACGCTCGTGGAGGCCTCCACCATCGCCATCATCTACACCACGGCGTGGGCCGCCCTCTGCGTCCAGGGACGCGCCAAGGCCGGCGACGCCGTGCTCGTGCAAGCCGCGGCTTCCGGCGTCGGCGTCGCCGCCGTCCAACTGGCCAAGGTCATCGGCTGCACCGTTATCGGCACGGCCAGCAGCGCCGAGAAGCTCGAATGGGCCGGACAGTACGGCCTCGACCACGGCGTCAACTACGCCGAGCAGGACTTCGCCGAGGAGGCCAGACGCCTCACCGACGGGCGCGGCGTCGACGTCATCATCGACGGCGTGGGCGGCGACGTGCTCGCCAGGGGCATCAACGCCCTCGCCCGGTTCGGACGCCTTGCCGTGTTCGGCGGGGCCGGCGGACGCGAGACAACCTTCCCGGTCGCCGGCCTCTACCGTAACTCGGTTTCGGTGATGGGCGCAGGCGGCGCCCTCACTCCGCCGGACGACTTCAGCCAGATCCTCGCGTGGTTCGGCGAAGGAAAGCTGCGTCCCACCATCGACCGCACCTGGCCGCTGGCCGACGCCGTCGAAGCGCACCGCTACCAGGAGTCCCGCCAGATCAAGGGTAAGTCGGCCCTCGTTATCCGCAAGGAATAGACCCCAACGAGGGGGCGTTCCGAAGGACAGAGAGGGCGCAGCAAGGAGGCGACGATGCCGTCGGAGTGGGTGAGACTCAACGTTGGAGGAGCGCAGGCGGACGCCTACATGGCGCTGCCGGAGGGCGAGGGGCCGCATCCCGGCGTGGTGGTGGCGATGCACGTGTTCGGCGTCGACCGGTTCGTCCGGGGCAAGTGCGACGAACTGGCCGAGGCGGGGTACGCCGCCATCGCCACGTATCTCTTCCACCGCTCCGCCGTCGGCAACGACGAGCTCACCGGCTATGCGTTCGAAGACCCCAAGCGCCGCGAGATCGCCATGCCCCTCAAGGACGCCCTGCGCGACGATGAGCTCGTCGAGGATATGCTCACCGCGCTCCGCCATCTCCAGGCGCAGGACGGCGTTGGGGGGCCGTTCGGCGTAACCGGCTTCTGCATCGGCGGACGCATCGCCTACCTCATGGCCGTCACCACCGATGAGTTCTCCGCCTGCGCCGATTTCTACGGCACGGACGTCCACCTGCCGTGGGGCGGCGACGGTCCCGCGCCGCTCGACCTCACCGCCAATCTCGACTGCCCGCTCGCGGGGTTCTTCGGCGATCTCGACGCGAACCCGACCCCCGCCGACGTGGACAGGCTGGAGGCCGAACTGCGGCGCCAGGGGAAGCCGTACTCCTTCCACCGCTACCCCGACGGTCAGCACGCCTTCAACGACCCCATCAACCCCGTTCGCTGGAACCCCACCGTCGCCGCCGACTCCTGGGATAAGCTCATCGGCTTCTTCGACGGCGCGCTCAAAGCCCCCGTAACCCCCTCCCCTGTAGTCGGGGGAGGGTAGGGAGGGGGCGTCATGACCGCCGTCGTGGGCATATTCGACCGCCGCGAGGCCGCCGTCGAGGCCGAACAGCTCCTCGACGACGCCGGCTTCGGCGAGCGCATCGGCGTTACGTGCGCGCTGCCCGACGACGACGCCCAGGGGCCTCCCCGGCTCGCGCGGCGCGGCGAAACGATGCTGCGGGCTGCGGTGAAGTGGGGGATTCTCGGCTCCCTGCTCATCGAGGTCCCGTCGCTCATCGCCATCTTCCTCTTCCCGCTCGACCTGAACGTGAAGATCCTGCTGGCGGCCACGATGTGGAAGTTCGGCGCCGCCTTCGGCGCGTGGATAGGCGCCACGGCGGCCACCGACGGCGGCCTGGACGACGAGATAGCCGCCGAGTACGAGCATCACCTCGCGAGCGGGCGCTCGCTCATCGCCGTCGACGTCTCGCCCCGGCTGCGCCCGGGCATACGCGGCGCCCTCATCGAGAGCGGCGCTCTTGGGGTCCGCGACGTTCGCGGCGCCTTCGTCCTGCAGCGTCCGCCCCGTCGCATGAGGGCGTCAGTCCTCTAGCCCAGCCGCTTGATCATCAGGACGTGGTCGATGCCGGCCTCGACGAACGGCTCGCCGGCGACCTCGTAACCGAGCTTGGCGTACAGCGACTGCACGTAGCTCTGGGAGTGCAGGCTCACCTCGGCGCCGCCCAACCGCCGGGCCTCCGCTTCGAGCGCGGAAACCAGCATTCCCGCGACGCCCCGCCGGCGCCACGGCGGCAGCACCGCCACCCGGCCGATGCGCAGTTCCGACTCGCGCGTCAGCCGGGCTGCTCCCACCACCTCGGCTCCGGACGCCGCCACGACGTGCACGGCTGAGGCGTCGAGTTCGTCGCGCTCGAGTTCGAGCGGCACGCCCTGCTCGACGACGAACACCGCGTGGCGCACGGCCAGCGCGCCTTGCCAATCGGCCCCGCCCTCGATCACGCGCACCGCGACCTGCCCCGGATTGCGCATCCTAGATCGCGCCGATGCGCGGCGCCTGGTCGGCCAGCACAACCGTCGCCGTCACGCATGGCTCACCGCCGACGGCCATCGTCTTGTGGCCCTTGCCGGTGATGTTGTCCATCAGCCGGGCCTCGCCGGCGCCGAACACCTTCTGCGAGCCGTCGGGGTACGTTATGCGGAGCGCGCCCGAGAGGATGATGACGAACTGCCGGGCGGGCGCCGGGTGCCAGTCCTGCTCGACGTCCGGAGGGCGGATGCCGAACTTGATGTTCGTGGCGTCCATGCCGTCGAGCCACTCTTGGCGCTCGCTCAGCTCGATCGGCTGCCAGGTCGTGTCGCCGTTCTCGTCGGTGTACATACGGGACGTTCCCATCGGTTGTCTCCTTCGCGCAGGGACGATCTAGCCGTAGAGGTCGCGCTCGTCGATGACGCGGCGCGCCTTGAACTGCGTCCGCTCCAGTTCCCCCGGCGCCTTCAGTTCGACGTTCGCCCGGATGCCGAGCGTCACGCCCAGGTCGGACTCCAGCTTGCGCCGCACCGCCGCGGAGTCCCCGGCGGGGTCGGCGACCTCCGCCAGCACGGTCAGTTCGTCCATCGCGCGCTCGCGCGAGACGACCATGCGGAACTCGCCGGTGAGCTCCGGCAGGGCGCGCACCACGTTCTCGACCGCGCTCGGATACACGTTCTCGCCTCGAACCGTAATCGTGTCGTCGACGCGCCCGTAGATGCCCTGCGGCAGGCTGGGGTACGTGCGCCCGCACGAACACGGCTCGTCCGACCATCGCGCAAGGTCGCCCGACCAGAACCGGATGAGCGGCTGCGACGTCCGTTCGAGATGCGTGTACACCGGCACGCCCTCGCCGCCGTACGGAACGACCTCTTGCGTCGCCGGGTCCACCAGTTGCGTGTACACCAGGTCTTGCCACAGATGCATGCCGGGGGCGTGACGGCAGCCGCCGTTGCTCATCCACGGCGACATCTCGCCCGTCGAGCCGCTGTCGATCACCACCGCGCCATAGACGTCTTCGAGCGTCTTGCGCGTCGAGGGTATCGACGCCCCGGGCTCGCCGGAGAAGAAGAGGATGCGGAACCCGAACGACCGCGGGTCGACGCCCTCCTCCCGCGCCGTTTCGGCGAGGTAGAGCGCGTACGAGGGGGTGCCGTAGAACACCGACGGCGTGGCCGTGAGGCACCAGCGGACGGCCATGCGCGTCTGTCCCGGGGCCCCCGCCCCGAACGGGAAGCACTTCGCGCCCATCCGCTCCGCCCCGACCAGCATCCCCCACGAGCCCATGTAGAGGCTGAACGGCGACGCCACGAAAACCGTGTCGCTCGGACGCACCCCCGCTCCCCACTCGACGCGCGCGTGCGCTTCGCCGATGCGCGCCCAGTCGTCGCGGCTGATCGCGATCACCGTCGGGATGCCCGTCGTGCCCGACGAGCCGTGCACGCGCAGGATGTTCGACCAGTCGTCGCAGATGTTGCTGCCGAACGGCGGGTTCTCGATGAGGTCCTCCCGCAGGTCTTCCTTGGTGATGATGGGGATGCGCTGGACGTCGTCGATGCCGCGGACCTGCGAGGGGTGGAAGCCCGCCGCGTCCCATCGCTTGCGGTAGAACGGCGACCGCTCATACGCCCACGCGATCTGCGCCCGGAGCTTGGCGGCGATGAGTTCGAGGCGCGCCTCCGGCGCCATCGTCTCCAGTTCGGGCGACCAGTGCTCCTGCTCCGGGGGCGGGACGTAGGACGGGTCGTAGACGGGGGGCCACGCCGGCGCCACGGCCTACTCCTTCTCCGCCAGGCGGCCGGCGATGAACGCCTGGATGTCACGCAGGCTCGAACCGACCGGAAAGACGCCGTCGACGCCCATGTCCTGCAGCGCCGTTACGTCGCCATCGGGCACGGTGCCGCCGAGCAGGACGAGCGCCTCGCCGCGCATCTCCCGCTCGTCGATAACCTTCATCAGCCGCGCCATGAGCGGCTTGTGAGCGCCGGAGAGCAGGGAGATGCCGATGACGTCGGCGCCCTCGGCCTGCGCGCGGTCGACCACCTGCTCCGGCGTGACGCGCATGCCCATGTACACCACGTCCATCCCCGCCTTCTCCAGCGCCTTGGCGATAACCTTCACTCCCCGGTCGTGACCGTCGAGCCCGAGCTTCGCCAGTACCACCTTCGCAGGCTTCTCCCCAGCCATCCTAGAAGACTCCCGGGTCCTCGTGGACACCGAACACGTCGCGGAGGGCGCCCATGATTTCGCCCTCGGTGGCGTCGGCGCGGGCCGCCTCCAGGATGTGCGGCATCGTGTTCTCCTCGCCGCGGGCGACGCGGCGGAGCGCGTCGAGCGCGGCTTCCGTCCTCCCCGCGTCGCGTTCCCGCACGACGGCCTCGATCCGCGCGACCTGCCGCGCCTCCTCGGCGTCGTCGTGCTCGTAGAGGGCGGGTGGGGGCGGCGCCTCGTCCTCGCGCTCGTTCAGGCCGAGCACCATGTACTCGCCGTCCTCGATGCGCATCTGGTAATCGAACGCCGCTTCGGATATCTGCCGCTCGACGTAGCCGCTCTCGATGGCGGCGAACATGCCGTCGAGCAGGCCGTCGCCCCCGCCCAGGTCCTCGATAGTGCGGATGTACGCCAGCGCCTCTTCCTCGATGTCGTTCGTCAGGCGCTCGACGAAGAACGAGCCGCCGAGCGGGTCGATGGTGTTGGCGACCCCGGTCTCGGCGCCGAGGATGCGCTGCGTGTTCAGCGACATCCGCATCGCGTCCTCGGAGGGGATGTCGTGCGCCTCGTCGTAGCCGCTCACGTGGAGCGACTGCGTTCCGCCGAGGATGGCGGCGAGCGCCTGCGACGACCCGCGCACGAGGTTGTTCAGCGCGCCCTCCCGTATCAGCGTCGAGCCGAGCGTCTGCGCGTGGAACCGGCAGAGCATCGCCCGCGGGTCGGTCGCGCCGTAGCGCTCCTTCATGATGCGAGCCCACAACCGCCGCGCCGCCCGCAGCTTGGCGACCTCCTCGAAGAAGTCCATGTGGACGCCGAAGAAGAACGAGAGGCGCGGGCCGAACTCGTTCGCCGTCATGCCTCGCCGCAGGCCGCCCTCGACGTAGGCCATGCCCTGCGCGAGCGTGAAGCCGACCTCCTGCGCGGCGGTGGAGCCCGCCTCGCGCGTGTGGTAACCGGAGATCGAGATGGTGTTCCAGTTCGGCGCGTTGCGCGTGCAGAACTCCACCACGTCCATCGTCATCCGGTACGCGCCGCGCGGGGGCAGCGCGAACGTCTTCTGGCCGTGGAACTCCTTGAGCGAGTCGTTCTGCACCGTGCCGCGCAGGGACTCCCAGGGAACGCCCGCCTTCTCCGCGTGCGCCAGCAGGAAGCTGAGCAGCACGATGGCCGGATGGTTGATGGTGAGGGAGATGCTCACGCGGTCGATGGGGATGCCGTCGAACAGGTCGGACATATCGCGCGCGGTGTCGATGGCGACGCCGAGCCTGCCGACCTCGCCCTCCGAAAGCGGGTGGGTGGAGTCGTAGCCGGTCAGCGTGGGATGGTCGAAGTCCGTCGAGAGGCCGGTCTGTCCGTGGGCGAGCAGGTACTTGTAACGCTCGTTGGTGGACTTGGCGGTCCCGAAGCCGGCGATCTGGCGCCGGGTCCACTGCCGCCCCCGGTACATGGTGGGGTAGACGCCGCGCGTGAAGGGGAACGCGCCGGGAAAGCCGAGGTCCTCCGCGTAGTCGAGCGCCGGAGCGTCGGCGGGCGTGTAGATGCGCTCTACCTCGCGCCCGGAGACCGTGACGAACCGCTCGCGCGCCTCCGGCGCGCGCTCGACGGCTCGCCGGAGCTCGGCGTGCTCCCACGCCAACTCGGCCTCCCGCAGGCGTTCCGTCGATTCCCGGTCGTAAAGGGGCGTCGATTGCTGGTCGTCAGGGGGCGCTGACATCCCACCTCCCATCGGCGGGGCATTCTACCGGAATCGGCGGAGGGCGGGGCAGACCAACCCTCACCCCTCGCGGATCTAACTCGCCGCTTTCGGACGACACGCCCGCAGGCGAGGGGCCCGAGATTCTTCGCCGCGCTCAGCGACAGAGACGAGCGCGAATCGAGGGTTATACAAGGGTCTCGTTTTCGGGGGAGGGAACTGGCCGTGCGGTATCATGCCCGGCGTTCCCATCCCCAGGAGGCCCCATGCTGCGCTCCCTCGCCGGAAAGTCCCCCCAGATCCACCCAACCGCGTTCGTCAGCGAGTTCGCCTACGTCATCGGCGACGTCCGCATCGGGCCAGACGCCTCCATCTGGCCGGGCGTCGTGCTCCGCTCCGACCGGGGAACGATGTGGATAGGGCAGGGCACGAACATCCAGGACGGCTCCATCTGCCACGCCGACGGCGATATGACCATCGGCGACTACGTTACGCTCGGCCATGCCGTCGTGTGCCACGCCAAGAGCGTCGGCGACCACTGCTTGCTCGGCAACAACTGCACCCTGAACGACCAGTCGTCGGTCGGCTCGTGGTGCATTCTCGCGGCGGGCGCCGTGCTGCTGGAGGGGCGCGCCGTCCCCGACCGTTCCATCGCCGCGGGCGTCCCCGCCAAAGTGCTCGGCCCGCTGCAGGAGAAGCACTACGAACTGGTCAAGATGAACGCCGACGAGTACGTGAAGCTCGGCCGGCAGTACAAGGCGGAGGGAACCCTGGAAGGGTAAGGGTTCAGGGGGAAGTTGAGCGAAGCCCGCTGATGGGCAGCCACTTCCCCTGCTGCTCATCGTGGTAACGCCAAGCAACCCAGCCGTTGATGGCCAACTTCCTGCCGAGCGCGGCTATGCAAGCGCCTGTGGGAGTTCGCGTAGTTCTTCCATCCGACAACCGCACACCGCCGTCCCGTTGTACTAGCACTCCGTGATATTCCTGCCCTTTGTATTTCCAGAGTATGGGAATCTCTTGATTGGGTCTAACTGACACCGTCTCCCCGGTAGGTTGTTCGGGTTTGTCGGGTGTGCCTCTACCGAGCCCGGGCTCATTGGCCGGAACTGGGGAGCCAGACGCCAGATTGGGCCGCCAGAGCAACAGCAGCTTGAGAGCGCACTCGTGTGGAGGGTCGCTAAGGATGGAGATATTGAGAATCCGGCGCTCGTCAAGCGACGCCTGCTTGAAAACCTCGTAGAGTTCCCAACGGTCGCCGTCGGTGAGCCCTGCGTACTTGACGCCCGCCATGTTCGAGTAGCGCGTCATCTGCTCTCTGTGGGGCTGAAGGTCTTCGCCGAGTTTCTTGGCTTCGATAAATGCATCAGGTTGTCGGCCAGGCGTTCGCAAGCCGTAGTCGGCCCTGCCGCCGCCGACTGTGCATTCGGGCACAACGCAGGCGGGATCGGACGTATCCCACCCCAAGGCGGTGAGCAACGGGTCGATGAGCGCCATTCGGGTGCGCGTCTCGTTGGCTGAGAGGTCGTCGCGGTGGTTGCGGATACGCTCCTTGAGCGTCTCGATGGTTCGTACGAGGTCGTCGAGCATGCTTCAATCCTCCGGCCCGGATTATAGTTGCCTTGCTAGGAGGGGCGTCAGTGTAAACCGGCGGTAGGAGGCCGAGAGGGATGGCCGAACGGTTAGTTGACTACAAGGTCTGCCTGTCTTGGGACAAGGAGACGGGGCTGGTTATTGCAGACCTGCCCGCGCTGGGGATAGCCGACGACGGGCCTGATGCGCCCGCGGCGTTGGACTCCGTGCGGGAGATGGCGGCCTTCCACATCGAAGGGCTCATCGAGAAGGGGCAGCGCGTCCCTGAGGAGCCTGATCAGGGCGTGGGCGCGTATATCCGCGTGCAAGTTCCCTTTTATGCCGGTTAGGCCGCGCTACCCACACACGATCATGCGCTTCCAGTGCGGGTTGTACTCCGAGATGGAGTCCAGCGCGTCGACCATCGCCTCGTAGTGGGGCAGCTCCTTGATGGAGCGCCACCGGCCGGTCTGCTCGTCGAAATACTTCCACTTCGAGGGCGGACCGGTTTTCCCCGTGGCGAGCTTGTAGGCCGTGCCGGGGTAGTAGGCCATGCCCTCTGGCAGCTCGTCCTCAGGCCTGGGGTCGCGCAGCCGGACGCCTCCGTTCGGCTGGAGGATGGCGTGATGCTCCCGTCCGTTGCACTCGGCGACGATAGGAATTGCGCCCGGCTCCTCCTCCGCCCCGCTCTGCTCGTTCGGCATGGCTCTCTCCCGTCCGGGGCGGAGTATAGCCCTGCGGTTCGGGCGGGGCCGCCTTGAAGCCGCTCCCCTTCCGCCCGTATAATTGGCGCTGCGCCCGCTTGGAACGTCCCTCGGTCGTCGCGCGCGCATTCCCTTCGCAGGAGGCCATTCCTATGGCGAACCTTCGCTTGCCTGGGCCGACCCCCGTTCCGCCGGAGGTCTACCAGGCGATGAGCAAGCAGATGATCGACCACCGCGGCGTCGAGTTCGCCGACATGATCGCGCGGCTCACGTCCAACCTGCAGCGCTCCTTCCAGACCTCCAACGACCTCTACGTGCTCACGTCCTCAGGCACGGGCGCCATGGAGGCCGCCGTCGTCAACACGCTCTCGCCCGGCGAGCGCGTCCTCGGCGTGACCATCGGCAACTTCGGCGACCGCTTCCTCAAGATCGCCTCCACCTACGGCGCCGACGTGAAACAGCTCAAGTTCCCCGACGGCGAGGCAGCCGACCCCGGGGAGATACGCCAGGCCCTCGAGGGAGACCCCGACATCACCTCGGTGCTCGTAACCCACAACGAGACGTCCACCGGCATCACCAACGACCTCGAAACCATCGCCGGCATCGTCAAGGGCGAGTTCGACAAGCTGCTGCTCGTCGACGCCATCTCGTCGCTCGGCTCCATCAGGTTGCCGGTCGACGAATGGGGCATCGACGTCGTGGTCGCCGGGTCGCAGAAGGGCTGGATGTGCCCGCCGGGGCTGGCGATGATCAGCTTCAGCGAGCGCGCATGGCGGGCCGCCGAGACCTCCGCCATGCCGAAGTTCTACTTCAGCCTCGCGGAGGCGAAGAAGTCGCTCGCCGCGGGACAGACCCCGTGGACGCCGGCCATCTCGCTCCTGTTCGGGCTCGACTACGCGGTGCAGCACATGCTGTCGCAGGGCGACATGCAGGCCGTGTACGACTTCCACCAGGAGATCGCGCAGTACACCCGCGACGGCCTGAAGGCGATGGGGCTCGGCCTCGTCGCGAAGGACGAGCGGTTCGCCTCCAACACCGTCACCGCCGCGTGGGTGCCGGAGGGCATCACCGACGAGGCGCTCCTGGCGGCGCTGCGCGACGATTACGACATCATCGCCGCGGAGGGACGGGGCCTGCTCACCGGGCGCGTCTTCCGCATAGGCCATATGGGCTACGTCTCCAAGGAAGACATCGACGACGTGTTCGCGGCGCTGCGCGATGCCCTCCCCAAGCTCGGCTACGAGCCCGCCAACGCCGGCTAGCATGGCGAAGATACTCATTGCGGACCCCATCGCCCAGCAGGGCGTTGACCGTCTCGTAAGCGCCGGGCACGAGGTGGACGTCAAGCGCGGCCTCTCCGAGGACGAGCTCGCCGGCGTGGTCGGCGACTACGAGGCGCTGATCGTCCGCAGCGAGACGAAGGTGACCGCCAAGGTCATCGAGCGCGCGACGCGGATGCTCGGCATCGGGCGCGCCGGCGTGGGCGTCGACAATATCGACGTGGAGGCGGCGACGCAGCACGGCATCTCCGTCGTCAACGCTCCCACGGGAAACACCATCGCCGCGGCGGAGCACGCGTTCGCGTTGATGATTGCGCTTGCGCGCAACATTCCCCGGGCCGACGCGTCGATGCGCCGGGGCGAATGGACGCGCTCGAAGTTCATGGGCGTGGAGTTGCGCGGCAAAACGCTCGGCATCATCGGTCTGGGCCGTGTCGGTTCGGAGGTCGCACACCGCGCGCAGGCCTTTCAGATGCGCATCATCGCCTGCGACCCCTACGTGTCGCAGGAACGGGCGCGCAGCCTGAGCGCCGAAATGGTCCCCATGCCCCGGCTGCTTGCCGAGTCCGACTTCATCACCGTGCACACCCCGCTCACCTCGACGACCAGGAGCCTCATCGGCCAGGAGGAGTTCAAGCTGCTGAAGCCGGGCGTCCGCATCGTCAACGCGGCGCGCGGCGGCCTTGTCGACGAGGCGCTTCTGCACGAGGCGCTCGCCAGCGGCGCCGTCGGCGGCGCGGCCCTCGACGTCTTCCCGGTCGAGCCTCCCGCCGAGGAACTGCCGTTCGTCAGCGACGAAACGGCGGTGCTGACCCCCCACCTGGGAGCCTCGACGGAGGAGGCGCAGGTCGAGGTGGCTATCGAGGTGGTCGACCAGATCCTCACGATAGTGGCCGGCGGGACTGCGCCCTATGCGGTCAACACGCCGTTCGTGTCGCCGGAAGTCTGGAAGGCCCTCACGCCGTATCTCGACGTGGCCACGGTTATGGGCCGCATCGCCGTGCAGCTCGCGGAGGGCCAGATAGAGTCCGTCGCTGTCAAAGTGCTCGGCGACATCGCGCAGTACGATCCTGCTCTGCTGACGTCCGCGGCCCTCGCGGGAGTGCTTCGGGACGCCACGGACATGCGCGTGAACGTGGTCAACGCCCCGTCCATCGCCCGCGAGCACGGCATCCGGGTGGCTGACGAACGCGACCCGGAGGGCGCAGGCCACCTCGTCAACCTCGTGGGCGTCGAGGTGCGCTCCACCGGCAACGTGAACTACCTTGCGGGCGCGTCGGTGAACGGCAAGGCGCACCTGGTGCGCATCAACGATTTCCTGCTCGACTGCGACGTCAGCGCGCCGTACATGCTCTTCACCACGCACACCGACCAGCCGGGGATGATCGGTAAAGTCGGCACCATAGCCGGAGAGCACGACGCGAACATCTCGTTCATGGAGGTCGGGCGCGAGGCGCCCCGCGGCGCCGCCACTATGATCGTCGGCTTCGACGACCCCGTCTCCGACGCGATGCTGGCCGCCCTCCGCAGCGTTCCGGGCGTGGCCGCCGCCAAGCTGGTCCGCCAAATCGGCGCTCCCTAAGAGCGGCCCCCCCCTCCCCAGCCTTCCCCCCGTCCTCCGAAGCCTTTGCATAACCCGAGCGCGCTCGTCTCCGTCGCAGGGCGGAGAGGGCCCGCGCCTTGTCCGGGGCGGCCCCCCGTGCTACGATGCGGGCGCCGATTGTTAGGGAAATCACGAGCCGAATTCGCCCGATGACCACCACAGCACAACCGTTGCGCGAGCGGGCCCGGCGCGCTGTCCGCGAACAGCCCGCCAAAACGGTCACCATCCTCTCGTCGCTCCTCGCCGCCCACGACGAACTCCACTACCTCCCCTACGAAGCGATCGACGAGGTGGCCGCCCACACCGGCGCCAGCGTCAACGAGGTGTGGAGCGTCGCTTCCTTCTACCCCAACTTCCGTTTCACTCCGCCGGCCCGCCACTCCGTCGAAATCTGCTGGGGCCCCACCTGCCATGTCCTGGGCGCCCAGCCGATCCTCCAGGGCGTCGCCCGCCATCTTGGACTGGAGGGAGAGGGCGACACCGACGACGGCGCCGTGTCGTTCAAGTACAACACCTGCCTCGGCGTCTGCCCTCACGGGCCCGCCATGAGCTTCGACCACGACCTCGCCGGGCGTATGACTCTCGACAGCGCCCTGCGCCGCATCGACCAGTTGCGCCAGGAGCAAGGCGCGTGACCGAGGCGCACCAGGCGCTCGCCGAGCGCGCCGCTGCACGGCTGGCCGAGTTGCGCGCCCGGCCGTGGCTGCGCGTCACCAGCGGCCTTATGGGCATGGCCGCCGGCGCAGGCCCCGTGCTCGACGCCCTGCGTCAGACCCTCGCGCAGCACGGCGTCGACGCGACCGTCTCCGAGGTCGGGACCCGCGGCCTCTGTTACGCCGAGCCTATCGTCGACATTCAGACGCCCGGCGGCCCCCGCGTGCTCTACGGGAACGTCGACGCCGATCGCGCCCGCGATATCGTCGAGAAGCACGTCGTCGCCGGACAGCCGGTCGCCGAGCTTGCGATGGCGACCATAGACTCCAACCTCCCGGGCGTTCTGCCCCTGGAGGACCTTCCCGTGATGCGCCGCCAGGTGCGCGTCGCCCTTCGCAACGCTGGGGAGATCGACCCTCTCGACATCGACCAGTACATCGCCCTGGGCGGGTTCGCCGGCCTCGACAAGGCGCTCACGGAACTCACGCCCGAGCAAACGCTCGAAGAAGTGAAGAACTCCGGCCTGCGGGGCAGGGGAGGCGCCGCCTTCCCCACCGGCGTCAAGTGGGGCTTCCTCGCCGGCAATCCCGCCCCCACGAAGTACATCCTCTGCAACTGCGAGGAGGGCGACCCCGGCGCGTTCAACGACAAGACCATCCTCGAGAGCGACCCCTTCACGCTCGTCGAGGGCTGCATCATCGCCGGCTACGCCACCGGCGCCTCCAACGGCGTCGTCTTCATCCGGCACGGCCACGACGCCCCCATCGACCGCACGCGCGCGGCCATCGAGGCCTGCTACGCCAATGGCCTCCTCGGCGAGGGCATCCTCGGGACCGGCTTCTCGTTCGATATGGAGGTCGCCCTTGTCGGCGAGTCCTACGTGGCCGGCGAGGAGACCGCCCTCATGGAGGCCGTGGAGGGCAAGCGCTCCATGCCCCGCTTCCGGCCTCCATTTCCCGCGGCCTATGGCGTATGGGGTAAGCCCTCCAACATCAACAACATCAAGACCCTCAGCTACGCGCCCGAAATCGTCCGGCGCGGCGCCGAGTGGTTCGCCGCCATCGGCACGGAGAAGAGCTCCGGCACCGCCATCGCCTGCTTGTCCGGCGATATCGCCCGCGCCGGACTCGTCGAAGTCCCCTTCGGCGTAACTGTCCGGCAGATCGTCGAGGAACTCGGCGGCGGCGACCCCAACGGCAAACCCCTCAAGTTCCTCCAGACGGGCGGCCCGCTCGGCGGCGTGCTTCCCGCCGACCAGTTCGACATGGAGCTCGACTTCGACGTGATGGCGGGCGCCGGCGCGATGTTCGGCTCCGGCGGCCTCATCGTCTGCAACGAAGAGCGCTCCGTCGTCGACCTCACCCGAACGCTTCTCGCGTTCGACCAGATGGAGTCGTGCGGCAAGTGCTTTCCCTGCCGCCTCGGCACGAGCCACCTCCTCGAGATCGTCGAGCGCATCGCCGACGGCGCCGGAAGGCCGGGGGACATGGAGCTCATGGAGCGCGTAGGCGTCAACATGCGCCTCGGCTCCCTCTGCGGCCACGGCCAGCTCGGCTACAACCCGCTCGCCAGCGCCGTCCGCTTCTTCGGCGACGAGTTCCGCGCACAACTCGAGGGCGAGGGCCCGATTCCCATCGGGACCTTCGCCGGACCCCGCTCCACCCGGCGCGGAGCCCAAATGTCCGGCGACACCCCCACGGCGTCCGTGAAGAACGACTTCGTGATGCAGATCGCGCCGCTTGCGCCTCGGTCGAACGGCGCCGCCGAGGAGTAGCCCGATGGCCGACGAGATCACCATCACTATCGACGGGCAGGAGGTGAAGACCACCGCCGGCAAGATGGTGGTGCAGGCGGCCAACGACGCCGGGCTCTACCTCCCCTACCTCTGCTACCACCCCGGCATGCAGCCCTACGGCGCTTGCCGGATGTGCGTCGTCGAGGTCGAGGGCGCCCGCGGGACCCCCGCGTCCTGCACGCTCCCCGTGCGCGACGGCATGGTCGTCAACACGAAGGGCGAGGAGGCCGTCAAGGTGCGCAACACCACCCTCGACCTCCTCCTCTCCGAGCACCCCCACGGATGCCTCACCTGCCACCGCATCGACCTCTGCGGGCCCCAGGACATCTGCCTCCGCCACGTCGACGTCGTCGACCGCTGCGTCACCTGCCCCAAGAACGAACGCTGCGAACTGAAGGACACCACCCGCTTCCACCCCCAAGAGCTCGTCTCGCCCCTCACGTACCAGTACCGCAACCTCCAGGTCGAGACCAAGGACCCCTTCTACGACCGCGACTACAACCTCTGCATCGTTTGCGCCCGCTGCACCCGCTCGTGCGACGAACTCCGCGGCGACGTCGCCATCGGCATGACCGAGCGAGCCGGCCAGGTGCTCGTCGGAACCGTGATGGGGGACTCCCTCCTCGAGTCCGGCTGCGAGTTCTGCGGCGCGTGCATCGACGTCTGCCCCGTGGGCGCCCTTACCGAGACCGCCCACAAGTGGGAGCGCGCCTCCCGCGTCGAACAGTCGATCTGCGCCGAGTGTCCCGTCGGCTGCACGATGACCTACGAAGTGAACGGCTGGGAGCGCCTCGTGCGCGCCGTCCCGGAGTTGAACTCCCCCGCCAACCACGGCATGGCCTGCTTCAAGGGCAAGTTCGGCTTCGAGTACGTCAACGACAAGCGCCGCCTCCGCAACCCCCTCGTCCGCCGCGACGGCGAGCTGCGTGAGGCGACGTGGGACGAGGCGATAGCCGCAGCCGCCCAGGGGCTCGAGCCCCACAAGGGTCCGGGCTTCGCCCTGATGGCCGGCGCTCGCAACACCAACGAAGAACTGTACGCCGCCCAGAAGTTCGCCCGCGCCGTGATGCGCTCCAACAGCGTCGACGTCGCCTCCAACAACGCTCCCGGCATCGTCGAGGGCTTGCAGGACGTCTTCGGGTACTTCGCCGGAACGATGAGCGCGTGGGACCTCGCGCAGTCCTCCGTCGTCATGGCCGTCAGCGCCAACCTCACCGAGGAGCAGAACGTCCTCACCGTCCCCGTCAAGCGCGCCGTGCGCGCCGGGACGCAGCAACTCATCGTCATCGACGCCCGCGAAGTCGAGCTCACCCGCTACGCGAGCATCTGGCTCCGCCCCTACCCGGGCACCGACTCAGTGCTCCTCGGCGGCCTGCTCCGCCATATCATCGACGCCGGCATGGCCGACCTCGACTACGTGAACGCCAACGCCGACGGCTGGGACGGCCTGCTCGCCGCGCTCGAACCCTTCACGCTCGACGCCGTTGAGCGGGAGACCGGCGTGCCCGCAGCCGCCATCGAGCAGGCCACGCGGCTCTACGCCGAGGCCGCCTCCGCCGCGCTCCTCCTCGGCGGCGACAACTCGGTTGGAGGGACGCGCCGCACCACGTCGCGTATGGCCGCCGCTCTCGCCGTCGCCACGGCCAACGTCGGCAAGCCCGGCGCCGGCGTTATGCCCATCTACCACGGCGCGAACGAACAGGGCGCTTGGGACATGGGCGCGTGGTCGAATGCCCTCCCTGGCCACCGCCTCCTCGACGAGCAGGACGCCGTCGAGGCGCTCGGCGCGCTGTGGGGCGCTCCGCTCCCCGCCGACCCCGGAAGCGGCAACCGCAATATGTTCGATCGCGCCCGCGACGGCCAGGTCAAGGCGATGGTCGTCCTCGGCGACCACGCGCACTACGAGGACGGCGGACTCGGCGACGCCTTCTCCGCGCTCGACAAGCTGGAGTTCCTCGTCGTGAGCGACGCCTTCATGTCGCCGGCGGCGGAGCGCGCCGACGTCGTGTTTCCGGCGGAAGTGTGGGCCGAGAAGACGGGCGCGTACACCAGCATCGAGCGCCGCGTGCAGCCGCTCCGCAAGGTTCTCAAGAACAAGCGCGTCGACTCACGCAGCGACCTGGAGATCATCGGCGCCCTCGCGCGGGCTTTGGGCGCCGGCGCATTCGGCTGCGAGACCCCGGAGCAGACGCTCGATGAAATCGCGCGCGCGGTCCCCGAGTACGCCGGCGTCTCCTGGGAACGGCTTCTGCGCGAGCGGATCGAGGTCGCCACGCCGCCGGACAACGAGCCGCAGCCGACGCAGGTGATGTACACCGGCAGCGTCGCCGCCGGCCTCCAGTGGCCGTGCGCCGGCCCGGACGACCCCGGCGCGCCGCAGCTCTACGCAAACGGCTTCCGGCATGGCAAGGCGCAGCTCCAACCCGTCGCCTGGCACCCCCGTCCGCAACGCGACGCGCAGTTTCCGCTGATGCTCGCGCACGGCCGCGTGCTCGCGCAGCACGAACGCAAGCCGAACGTGGTTGTCGTCGGCAAGCGCAACCGCATCGAGCGCGAGGAGCAACTCGTTCTCAACCCCGCCGACGCCGCGGCCGCCGGCCTCGGCGAAGGAGCGATGGCCGTCGTCGCAACCGAGCGCGGCGCCGAGCATCGCGGCGTCGTTGCGGTGTCCGACGCCGTCCCGCCGGGGGTGGTGTCGCTCACCACGCTGTTCGGCGAACTCGCGGTTGAGGTCGACGCCTCGGAGCGCCCCGACCCGATGAACCACATACCCAGACTCAACGCGGCGCCGGCGAGAATCGCCGCTGCCCAGGCGGAGGAGGCATGACGCAGAACCCCGACCGTTTGGCGCACCTGCCGCGCGCATACGTGGCCAAGAAGCAGGAGGTCGCCGAGGACCTGTTCCTCGTGTGGCTCCGGCCCGATGAGCCGTTCCGGTTCAAACCGGGCCAGTACATCACCATCGGCACGGGCGGCATCGAGCGCCCGTACTCCATCGCGTCCGCGCCCTACGAGTCGCTCATCGAACTGTTCATCGAGTACGTGCTGCCGGAGTACGGCGGCAAGCTCACGCCGCTGCTGTGGGACCTCCACGTCGGCGACTCGGTATCGATGCGCCCCCGCGCCAAGGGACTGTTCGTCTTTCAGCCGCAGTTCCACCATCACCTGATGGTCGGGACCGTAACCGGCGTCGCTCCCTACGTGAGCATGATCCGCCAGGCGCTGAAGGACAACACCCGCGGCCACCACTTCTACGTTATGGAGGGCGCAAGCCACCAGGACGAGTTCGTGTACGACTCCGAGCTCAACCGCCTCGCCGAGCGCATGCCCGATATGGTGACGTTCATCACCACGGTCAGCCGTCCGCAGGCCGAGCGCAACCGCAGTTGGAACGGCCCCACCGGACGGGTGAACACGCTGGTCGAGGAGTACTTGCAACGCTGGAGCCTCCCCAAGGACGACACCGCCATCTACCTCTGCGGCAATCCCGGCATGATTGAAGACGTGAAGGACCGCCTCGGCGGCCAGGGCTGGAACCTCTACGAAGAGCGCTTCTGGAAGGAAGACGAGTAGGGCGCGTCCGCTCCCTCCCCCCGAGGGGGAGGACTAAGGTGAGAGGGCGGACGATCCCCTCTCCCCTGGCGGGAGAGGGCTAGGGTGAGGGGGAGTCGAACCACGAACCGTGTAAGCTTCCCCCGCATCACTCGAAAGGAGCCACCATGGAAGTCAAGGAACTCGGACACGTCGTCCTCTTCGTCAGCGACATCGAGCAGTCCCGCCGCTTCTACACCGACATCCTCGGCTTCCGCGAGATCCATCGCGAGGGCCGACGGCCCAACACCGCCGTCTACTCCACCGGACGCACCCACCACGAGCTCTACCTGATGCAGGTCGGCGACGACGCCCAGCCCATCCCGCAGGGCCCCCGCCTCGGCCTCTACCACATCGGAATCAAGATCGGCACGACCGATGAGGAGCTGCAAGACGCCCTCGCAGAACTGCAGGAGGCCGGCGTCCGCGTCGTTGGCCATAACGACCACGGCCACACCCACAGCCTCTACATCCTCGACCCCGACGGCAACGAGATCGAACTCTACATCGACGTCCAGCCCGAGACCTGGCGCGAAGAGTTCGCCCGCGAAACGCCCCTCCGCCCCGCCCTCCGCTAGGGCGGCTGCCCTCTCCCCAACCCTCCCCCACGGGGGGAGGGAGTCTGAACTCTCCTCCTAGGGGAAAGATGCCCCGCAGGGGCAGAGAGGGCCGCCTGTCCGCTACAATCCGCGCGTGGCGAGCCCCCTACGCAAGCAGTACCAGGAGATCAAGTCGCGCTATCCCGACGCGCTGCTCCTGTACCGCATGGGCGACTTCTACGAGACGTTCGACGACGACGCCCGCATCGCCGCCCGCGACCTCGAAATCGTCCTCACCCAACGCGACATGGGCGGCGGCGAGATCGTCCCCCTTGCCGGCATCCCCTTCCACGCGCTCGACGGCTACCTCGCCAGGCTCATCCGAAAGGGCCACCGCGTCGCAATCGCCGAGCAGACCAGCGAACCCGACGGACGACGGCTCGTCGAGCGCGACGTCATCCGCGTCGTAACCCCCGGCACGGTCATCGAACCGGGCCTGCTCGACGCCGGCGCGAACAACTACCTGGCCGCCGTCGCCCCCGGCGGCGGCGAGTCCGGCGTCGCGTACGTCGACATCACCACCGGCGAGTTCGCCGTCGCCCAGCTTGCGTCCGGCGCGGTCGCCGAGGAGCTCGCCCGACTCGCGCCGTCCGAGGTGCTCACGCCGGAAGGCGGCATTCCGGGCCTCGACGCCGGGTCGGTCGGGTACAGCGTCACGCCGCTCGGTGGGCGGAGTTTCGCCCCCAACGCCGCCCGCCGCCGGGTCCTCGACCACTTCGGCGTCCGCACCCTCGACGGGTTCGGCTGCGAGTCCCTCCCGCTCGCCACCGCCGCAGCCGGAGCGGTCATCGAGTACCTCGGCAAGACCCATCAGGCCGCGCTAGCCCAGCTGACGCGCCTGCGGACGTACTCCACCGACGCTTTCATGACGCTTGACCCGCAGACGCGGCGCAACCTCGAACTGTTCGAGGGCGGGCGCTGGGGCGGACGCGACCAATCGCTCCTGAAGGTGCTCGACCTCACCGCGACGCCGATGGGCGCGCGGCTGCTGCGCCGCTGGCTCGGACAGCCTCTCCTCGACCTCGACGCCCTCGAACGACGCCTCGACGCCGTCGCCTGGCTCCACGAGTCCGACGCCCGCCGCCAGCAGGCGCGGGCGCAGCTGGCGCAGGTGTCCGACATCGAGCGCGCGGTGCAGCGCATCGGCGCAGGCGCCGCGCTCCCGCGCGAGGTCGTCGGCCTCCGGTTCTCCCTCGAACGCGTCCCCGCGCTGAAGGCACTCGTCGAGAGCGCCGGGCCCCAACTCGCGTGGCTCGCCGAGAGCCTCGCGCCGTGCGGCGAGGCCGTCGAACTCATCCGCGCTACGCTCACGGACTACCCCCAGGGCGACGTGGGGCAGGGCAGGGTGGTGCGGCAGGGCTACTCCGCCGAGATGGACGAGGTGCGCTCCGCTGCGCAGGACGCCCGCTCCTACATCGCCGGCCTCGAACGCAGGGAGCGCGAGCGCACCGGCATCGCAAGCCTCAAGGTCGGTTACAACAGGGTGTTCGGCTACTACCTCGAGGTATCGAACGCCAACCTCGGCGGCGTGCCCGACGACTACGTCCGCCGCCAAACGCTGGTCAACGCCGAGCGCTTCTACACTCCGGAACTGAAGGAGTACGAGAACCGCGTCCTCAACGCGGGCGACCGCCTCCAGGAGCTCGAGTCCGCCGTCTTCCGTGACCTCTGCCGCCGGGTGATGGAGCATGCTCCCGAGGCGCTGGCCGCCGCGCAGGCGATAGCCGCGCTCGACGCGCTGCTGTCGCTCGCCGAGGCCGCCGCCCGCTACGGCTACATCCGCCCCGTGCTCGACGAAAGCGAGCGGTTGCAACTCCGCAACGCCCGCCACCCCGTCGTCGAGCGCTTCCTCCCCAGCGGCTCGTTCGTGCCCAACGACGCCGACCTCTCGACCGACAAGGACCAGCTCGTCATCCTCACCGGCCCGAACATGGCCGGCAAGTCGACGTACCTCCGGCAGGTCGCCACCGCGGTGCTCATGGCGCAGGTGGGCTCGTTCGTGCCCGCCGACGAGGCGCGCGTGGGGCTCGTCGACCGCATCTTCACGCGCGTCGGCCTCCAGGACGACCTCGCCGCCGGGCAGTCGACGTTCATGGTCGAGATGGTCGAGACGGCGGCGATCCTGCACCACGCCACGCGCCGTTCCCTCGTCATTCTCGACGAAATCGGCAGGGGCACCTCGACGTTCGACGGCCTGTCGATCGCGCAGGCCGTCGCGGAGCACATCCACAACGCCCCGACGCTCGGCTGCCGCACGCTGTTCGCGACGCACTACCACGAACTGACCGCCCTCGCCAACCGCCTGCCGCGCGTCCGCAACTACAGCGTCGCGGTGTTCGACGAGGAGGGCGAGGTGGTGTTCCTGCACCGCATCAAGCCGGGGGGCGCCGACAAGAGCTACGGCGTGCACGTCGCCCAGCTCGCCGGCCTGCCGAGGCCGCTCATCGCCCGCGCCAGGGAGCTGCTGCGCGAGCACGAGTCCGGCGGCGCGCCGCGCGCCAAGGGACGCCGCGCCCTCCCAGGCGCTCCGCCGCAGGGCGAACTCTCCCTCTTCGGCGCCCAGCAGGACGGCGTGGCCGCACTCGCCGACGCGCTGCGCTGCATCGACGTCGACAACCTCACGCCGCGCCAGGCGCTGGAGAAGCTCGCCGAACTGCGCGAGCAGGCCCTCGATGGCTGAGACGGCGCAGGACGCCCACGTCTTCGTCGACGGCAACAACCTCATGGGCGCGCGGCCCGACGGCTGGTGGCGCGACCGGCGGTTGGCGCAGCGGCGTATCGTCGCCCAACTCGAAGAGGTCGCGCGGCAGGCGGGCGGGCGATGGACCGTCGTGTTCGACGGCGCCCCGCCACGGGGCCGCGCGGCGCGTGTCGGCGAGGCCGGCGCCTTGCGCGTCGAGTTCGCGTTGCGCCGCGGCCCCAACGCCGCGGACGACCGCATCGTCTCCCTCCTTCGCGCCCTGCCGGAGGGCGCCGGCGCGGTCGTCTACACCTCCGACCGCCGCCTCCGCGAGCGGGCCCAGGGCCTGGGCGCCCGCGTCGAAGGCGTCAGCAGCCTTCTCCGCCGCCTAGAACAACCCCCTTCGCAGATGGGGGAAGGTTGGGGAGAGGGCGGCTTACTCCCTCCCCCCGTGGAGGAGGACTGGGGAGAGGGCAGCCCCGGAGGGGCGGGCACCAGCTGGGGCGATTTCGAGGCGGCGGACCCGGAACTGGCGGCGCTGGGACGGGCGCTCTTCCTGGAGACGCAACTCGTCCTCGTCGGGTCGCTGCGGAAGGACGGCTGGCCGCGCATCAGCCCCGTCGAGCCGCTCTTCTTCGCGGGCGAGCTTTACCTCGGCATGATGTGGCGGTCGTACAAGGCGCTCGACCTCCGGCGCGACTCCCGCTGCATGGTGATGAGCACCGTACACGACCGGATGCTCAAGGATGGCGAGTTCAAGCTGACCGGCCGCGCCGTCGAGGTTGCGGACGCCGCTGAGCGGAAGGCGTACGAGGCGGCGCTTCTCGAGCAACTCGGTTTCGACCTTGCCGGCGAGGACTATCACCTCTTCAAGATAGCGATCGCCAGCGCGTCGTTCGCCAAGATCGAGAACGAGGACTGGGTGCGGAAGTTCTGGCGGGCGTCCTGACAGCCCTCCTCACAAGAGTGGGGTACAATCGCCTCGAATCCTGCCCCGCGGAGGGCGCGTCATGGTCGACGAGATGGTCCGCACTGAAGCCGAGCCCGCCGAACCGGGCGTGGCGGAGCAGTTCGCCCTGCGCCCCGACCTCGACGAGCCGCCGGAGTTCCTCGGCGGCCCCTACAACCTCAGCGTGTGGAAGCCCAAGGACGCCGAGCACGTGTACTTCCAGCAGCACGCCCCGAAGGCCGGGGAAGCTGCGCCCGACTTCACGCTGCCATTGCTCGACGGCGGCGAAATCACTCTCTCTTCCCTGCGGGGAAAGCCGGTGATGATCGAGTTCGGCTCCGTAACCTGACCGCCCTGCGTGGCGGAGTCTCCGCTCATGGAAGACCTGGCGAGGCGCCGCGCCGGCGACGCGCAGTTCCTGTTCATCTACACGCGGGAGGCGCACCCCGGCGAGAACTACCCGCCGCACCAGTACTACGAGCAGAAAATGCTGCACGCAAGGTCGTTCCGCGAGCGCCTTGGAATCGAGCGCCCGATCGCGGTCGATTCGCTCCAGGGGAGGACGCATCGCGTCTACGGCGGCGTGTCGAATATGTCGTGGATCATCGACCACACGGGCCGCGTCGCCTACCGCGCCGCCTGGACCGTCGCCGACGACATCGAGCGGGCGCTGGACGAGATAGTCGAGTCGCGCGACCTCAAGCGCAGCGGCAGGACGGCTGCGACGTTCTACCGTGAGATGGTCGGGCTGCGCCCGCAGCGCGCTCCGGCGGAAGGCCTTCCGCGCTTCATGGGCGGGGAGGTCGCCGCGCGCCAGTTCGAGGAGGCCAGGCGCCTCACCAACCGCTGACCGGAGCGCATGGCCCCCTTCCCCGTGGGGGAGGGCTGAGGAGAGGGCGGGCGCCCGTGCAGGCGGGAATCAACGATGCTGATAGACTCTCCCTCGCCGGAGGAGACGCCCGAAGAGGCAGGCCAAGAGGAAACCGTGCCGATCTACGAGTTCAGATGCAATGCGTGCGGGGCGAAATCGTCCCTCTTCTTCCGCCACATGACCACCGACGCGACCGGCAATTGCGCCCGGTGCGGCAGCGCGGACACGCGGCGCATCTTCTCGACGTTCCGCGTCCTGCGGCCCGCGCCCGACCCCAGCAAGCTCAACAAGGCCGAGATGCTCGACGGCGTCGACTACACGAACCCGGCCTCCATGGCCCAGTTCTTCCGCCGCATGGGCGAATCGTTTGGCGACGAGCCCAACGAGCACATGGACGAGATCGTCGGCCGCCTCGACCACGGCGAGCCGGTGCACAAGGCGCTCGAACTCGACACGGGCCACGACCACGGCTCCACCTCCAACCCCGAAGACTAGCCGTATTGGCCCTCCCCCCAACGTGGGCTGGGGAGAGGGCCGCGCGAGGCGCAGCAAGAAGGGCGGGATTGCTCCCGCCCTTCTCATTGGCCGCTGGGTTCGGCGTCGCCGCCTAGTCGGGAACGTTGGCGAAGGACGGGAAGATCTTCAGCGGGTTGTCGTGCACGATCGTGATCTTGTCCTCTTCCGAGAGCGAGGGCAGGTAGTCGATCACCGGCAGCAGGTTGTCCGACGTCGTCCCAACGCCGACGCCGGAGGGGTGGTCGCTCTCCTGGCGCACGTTGCGGCCGGAGCCGGGCGCCTCGGTGCCGAACGCCATGTTCGCCGGGCCCCACTGCTTGATCGCCAGCTCCAGGTAGTCGATGTCGTACGTGCAGGTGTCGAAGAAGAGGTTGTCGCCCTCCCAGTTGCCACGGTGCCGCGACGAGGCGATGAACCGGTCGAGTGCTCCGCCTGCGTGAGCGATGCAGATGCGCAGGCCGGGGTGCCGCTCGAACAGGTCGCTGTAGGCGATGATGCGGCTGGCGAGGAACGTCTCAACCACGAAGCCGACCTGGTAGTTGCCGGGGATGTGGCCGATGCGCGGGTCGAGGCAGTTGGTGCCGTGGATGAACACCGGCACGTTCCGCCTCTCGCATATGTCGTACACCGGGTCCCAGTACGACGTGTTCATGCCCGGCGAGTTGTGCCGGCCGTCGGGGTCCGGGCTCAGGTAGGTGCCGACGAACCCGCGTTCGAGGTTGCGCTCGAATTCAGGGACGCAGTTGCTCAGGTCGTCCGCCTCGGCGATCTGCGGCAGTATCGTTGCGCCGAGGAAGCGGCTCGGGAAGTTCTCGACCTGCTTCTGGATCGTGTCGTTCGTGAACTCGCACCACGGGCCGTAGAGGTTGCGCGGCATCCAACCCATCATCGTGAACGGTCGCGGCCCGATGATCTGAACGTCGATGTTGCGCTCGTCCATGTACTCCTTGTGCATGGTGTTCGTGCGCATGAACGCCTCGTCGCTGAACTCCCCGGAGCTGGAGCCGCTCTTCAGCGGGCTCTCACCGACGTGGCCGGAGGAGAACCCTCCGACTATCCAACCCCGCACCGAGTTAGGCGCGGAGACGTGGCCGTGCACATCGAGAACCTTCGTGCCTTTGAACATCAGTCCTCCTCCATTTGGCGGCCGCGCGGAAGCGGCCGTGGTAGTGCGACGCCCCGGCGGTATCAATATCAGTGCGCGCGCCGGGCATCGCCGTGAGGGTAGTGCTTCCCGTCGCTGCTTGCAAGTCCGCCCTCCGTGCGAGAGCGCAGTAGCGGCGCCCGTCTCAATAGCTCTCCGCGGAGGATGGGGAGCGGGTCTCGTGCCGTGTATCATTGACCCCGGAAGCCCCCAATGAGCGCCCTAGCCGTCATCGGCCTCGGAAACCCCGGCCCGCGCTACGCCGACACCCGCCACAACGCCGGGTTCATGTGCGTCGACCTCCTCGCCAGGCGCACCGGCGTCTCCCTGAAGGACAGACGGAAGGCCGCCGTCCTCGGCGAGGGCTGGCTCCACGGCCAGAGGATCGTGCTGGTCAAGCCCCGCACCTTCATGAACCTCTCCGGCGACGCCGCCAGGTACACGCTCGACCGCTACCGCATCGACCCCGCCGCGATGCTCGTCGTCCTCGACGACCTCGACCTGCCCCTCGGCGTCATCCGTCTGCGGGCCTCCGGAGGCTCCGGAGGCCACAACGGCCTCAACTCCATCAACGACGCGCTGGGCGGCGCGGACTACCCCCGCCTCCGCATCGGCATCGGACGCCCCCAGGGCGGCGCCGTCGACCACGTGCTCGCCAGGTTCGACGCCGACGAGCTCCCTGTCCTCGAGGAGGCCATCGAGCGCGCAGCCGACGCCGCCGAGGCCTGGCTGCGCAACGGGATCGACTTCGCCATGAACCACTTCAACGTCCAGCCCACCCTCCCCGCATGAGCGGGACGAGTCGCGCGCTGCTGCGCGCCGGCGTGGTTCGAACAACCTTCCTCCTCGCCGCCGCCGCGTTGGCCCTCGCCGCGTGCGCAACCCCCGGCGCCCCAACGCCGACCGCGTCCCCAACCCCAACGCTGCCTCCGCCGCCGCTCCACGACATCCCCGACGCTCCACCGGCGGACCTCTTCGACCTCGCGCGCAGGCTTCGCGGCGCCGCCGTCGCGCCTCTCCCCGACTCCGTCCTCTACGCCGATGAGGCGCCCGGCTCGGTGAGAAGCTTCACCGGGATCAACATAGTCGACGACCAACTTTTTGAGTTCCGCGCCGAGGCGCTCCACGTCAGCGACAACGCCGTGTGGCGCTTCCCCGTCGGCGCCGAAGTCTCGCAGGCGCAGGTCCGCCGCGCGGCGCGCGAGTTCGAGCAGCGCATCCTGCCCGGTGTGCTCGAACTCGTCGCCCCCGGCGTTGCGCTCCCTGGCAAGATCGCCATCGTCCACGGCGACTTCCCCGCCCTCGGCGGCTACTTCAACGACGCCGACGCGCTGCCCCGCGCGGTCTATCCCGCAAGCAACGAGCGCGCCGCCCTCTTCATCAACCTCCACGCCGGCGTCGGCGACGCTCACTACTACGGCGTGCTCGCCCACGAGCTCCAGCACCTTGTCCACTGGCTCGTCGACCCCACGGAAGACGTCTGGGTGCAGGAGGGCCTCTCCGAGCTTGCGGCGCGTTCGCTCGGCTACCCTGCGCTGCACTTTGACGCCTACCTCAGACGCCCCGAAGTCTCCCTCGCCGACTGGCCGAGCGAGCCGGGCGCATCGCTCCCGAACTACGCCGGCGCCGCCCTGTTCACCGCCTACCTCGCCGAACGGCTCGGCCCCGGCTGGCCGGCCCGCGTCGCCGCCGAGCCCCGCGACGGCGCAACCGGCGTCGAAGCCGCAGCCCCCAGCGACAGGTTCCTCGACCTCTATGCCGACTGGCTCGTCGCCAACGTCGTCAACGCCTCCTCTCTCCCCTATGGCTACGACGCTCTCAACGGCCGCGCCGCGGTCCGCCGCACGCTCCGCAGTCCTGGCTCCTTCAACGGCTCAACTCCCCAACTCGCTCCCTTCTACGTCGAACTCCGGCCCGACGGCCCGTGGAGCGTTACGTTCACCCCCGATTCGACAACTCCGCTGCTCCCCGTGCCCGCTCACAGCGGCGGCGCGTGCTGGTGGAGCAACCGGGGCGAGTCCATCAACTCCACGCTCACCAGGCCCGTCGACCTGACCGCCGCAACCTCCGCAACGCTCGAGTTCCATGCCTGGTGGGACATCGAGGAGCACTGGGACCATGCCCACGTCGCCGTGTCGGACGACGGCGGCGCGACGTGGACAGTGATGGACGGCGAACTCGCCTCGACCGACAACCCGTTCCAAACCGCGTTCGGGCCGTCGTACACCGGCGCTTCCGGCGCCTGGCGGCGCGAGCGCGTCGACCTCACTCCCTTCGCGGGAAGCCCCATCCTCCTGCGCTTCGAGTACGTAACCGACGGCGCCGTCAACAATGCAGGCTGGTGCGTCGACGACATCGCCATCGACGCCGTCGGCTTCTTCGACGACGCCGAGGCCGACCGCGGCTGGGCCGCCGAGGGATTCGTTCGGGCAGGCGGACGCAGCGTCCCCCAAACGTTCGTCCTTCGACTCGTCCAGGGCGACGGCGACAACGCCGTCGTCGTCCCGATCCCGCTCAACGCCGACGGCGGCGCGACTTTCCGCATCGACGCCCCGGCCACTCTCGTTATCGTTCCCTTCGCCCCCAAGACCACGCAGCCCGCCGCGTTCGCCATCGCCGTATCCTCCCTCCCTTGAGCGGGAGGTCGTCCCTCTCCCCGAGGGGGAGGGCCGGGGGAGAGGGCGGCGCAGCGGGGTGCGGCGCGAGTGCGGCGAGGGAGAGTTGGGTTGTACCCTAATCCCATGGCCATTGCGCCCCTCTATTCCGCCCTTGACGAGCGCGACCTCGAAACCGTTCGCCGCCTCGGCGAGGCCGCCGCCGGCGCCGGCGCCGAACTCTGGCTCGTTGGAGGCTCCGTCCGCGACGCTCTGCTCGGACGCCGCGTCGTCGACCTCGACCTCGTGAGCGAACGCACCGCCGCCGATCTCGGCCCCGCGCTCGCCGACGCCCTCGGCGGCAGCGTCGGCGCCCGCTCCCAGTTCGGAACCCTCAAGCTCAGGATTGCCGGACGCGCCATCGACCTCGCCACCGCCCGTACCGAGCGCTACACGAAACCCGGCGCTCTCCCCACGGTGGCTCCCGGCGACCTGCATGCCGACCTCGCCCGCCGCGATTTCTCGATCAACGCCATGGCCGCCTCGCTCCACCCCGACCGGTTCGGCGCGCTGCTCGACACGCAGGGCGGCGCCCGGGACCTCGAGCGCGGGCTCATCCGCGCCCTTCACGAGCGCTCCTTTCAGGACGACGCCACCCGCATGCTCCGCGCCGCCCGCTACGCTTCGAGGCTCGGCTTCGCCATAGAACCGGCGACGTTGGGCTGGATCGAGCGCGATCTCGCCTACGCGCAGTCCATCTCCGGCCCGCGGCTGCGGCGTGAGATAGAGCGCATGCTCGCCGAGCCGGCGCCCGCGCGCGCCCTGCTCACCGCCGTGCGGCTCGGCGTCCTGCCCGCTATCGACGTCGGCTTGGGCGCTCCGGACGTGCGCGACGCCCTGCTGCAAGCGATGAGCCGCAGGCTCTCCGGTCTGGCGCTGCTGGGGGCGCTCGTGTACGCTCTTCCCCGCGAGCGCGCCTCCGCCCTCTGCAAGCGCATCGCCGCCACCAAGCGGCAGATGCTCGTCGTTGAGGGTGTTGGGCGTCTGCGCGAAAGCGAAGCCCGGCTTGCCGTCGCCCGGCTCGGCGGCGAGGTCGACCTCATAGTCGGCTCCGCGCCGCGTCCCGCCGTAGAGGCTGCGGCCGCGGCGGCGGCGAGCCCGATGGCGCGCCGCAACCTTGGCCGGTGGCTGGCGGCGTCCCAGACGCGCCCGCTCCTCAACGGCGAGGAACTCATGGCCCTCGGCGTCGAGCCGGGGCGGAAGGTGGGGGAGATGCAGCGGGCGCTGCGGCACGTAGTGATGGACCGCATCGTTACCGGAAGAGCGGAAGCGGTGCTGTTCGTCCTCAAACGGTTACAGGAGAAGGAATAGTGAAGGCAGTATTCATCCGGGAGCACGGAGACCCTTCGGTCATCCAGGTCGGAGACATGCCGGAACCCAAAGCCGGCCCCGGCGAAATCGTCGTCCGTGTCCGCGCATGCGGGCTCAATCGTCTCGACCTCTACACCCGCGCGGGAACGCGCGGCACCAAAGTGCCCCCCGACCAGTTGCCGCGAATCCTCGGCGGCGACTGCGTCGGCGACGTCGTCGAAATCGGCGAGGAAGTCGAGGGGGTCGCCACGGGCCAGCGCGTTCTGGTCAACCCTCTTTGCGAGACCCAGCCGGCCCCCCGGATGCTCGGCACTCACCGCCAGGGCTCGAACGCCGAATACGTCGCCGTCCCCGCCGAGAACGCCATTCCTCTGCCCGACTCGATCTCGGACGAGCAGGCGGCCGCCTTCCCCACCGTCTATCTGCCCACGTGGAACATCGTCATCCGCCAGGGGCGCCTTCAGCCGAACGAGACCGCCATGGTGCTCTCATCCTCCAGCGGCATCGGCACAGCGGCCATACAGCTCATCAAGGGCGTCGCCGGCGCTTCCTGCATCGCCGTCACCAGCACCGGCGAGAAGATTCGCAAGTCCCGCGAGCTCGGGGCCGACTACGCCGTTAACTACACATCCGAGGATCTCGCGTACCGCGTGAAGGACATCACCAGCGGGCGCGGCGTCGACCTCGTCGTCGACAGCACGGGGGCGGCGCTGTTCGAGCCGGCCTATGCCTCGCTTGCGCGCGGCGGGCGCTACGGCATCTGCGGCGTCACCGCCGGATACCAGGCCCAGCTTCACCTCGGCCAGCTGTTCAGCAAGGAGCTCACGGTCTTTGGCGTCTTCATGGGCTCGAACGAGGACCTCCGCCACGTCGTGGACGCCGCCGAGGCCGGCAAGATACAGTCCGCCGTCCACAGGGTCGTCCCGCTCGAAGAGACCGCCTCCGCCCACGAGGAGATGGAGCGCTCGGAGCACTTCGGCAAATTCGTCATCGCCGTCTCCTGATGGAGGCCGACGACGCAGCCGGGGCCGGCGGCCCCTTCTCCGACTCGCCCCGCGCGACCCGTCGGCGCAGTCGCTGGTTCTACGGCTGGACCATCGTCATCATTATCTCCGTCATCTCGTTCGCGGGCGGCGTCGAGACCAACCCCGTCCTGGGCGTCTTCCAGGGCCCGATGACCGACGAGTTCGGCTGGAGCCGCGCCCTCTACACCATGCCTATGTCCATCGGCTCCTTCCTCGGCGGCCTCGCCGCGCTGCTCGTGGGGCCGCTGATGGACCGCCACGGGGCCCGGTGGGTGATGGCCGTCGCGATTGCGCTCATGGGCCTCACGTTCGTCCTTATGGGCGCCGTGCAGGAGCTCTGGCACCACTTCGCGCTCCAGATTATTGGGCGCACGGTGATCGCCTCCACGTTCTTCATGGTCGTCGGCGTCGTCATCCCCAAGTGGTTCATCCGGATGCGCGGACGGGCCGTCGCGTTCGCCAACCTCGGCCAGCGGCTCGGGCAGATCGCGTTCCCCGTCATGGTCGAGCGCATACTCCTGTTCGGGACGTGGCGCACGGCGTGGATCGCGATGGGCGTGGTCGTGTGGGCCTCGTCGCTCCTCCCCACGCTCCTCTTCCTCCGCCGTCGTCCCGAGGACTACGGCCTCCTCCCTGACGGCGACCTGCGGAATCCTCTTCCCACGCGGGTGGGGAGGAACGACAGCGAAGCGCGAGGGGCAGGTCGAGCGCGCGCCTCCGGCGAGGCGTCGTTCACCCGCCGGGCGGCCCTGCGCGCCCCCGCCTTCTACCTCATCGCCGCGGCCGTCAGCATTCAGAGCTTCGTAACCACCAGCATCCACTTCCACTGGTTCAGCTACCTCACCGACCTCGGCGTCTCGAGCAGCGCGGCGGTCATATCCCTCTCCCTCTCGCCGCTGGTGTCGATGCCCGTCTCCGTCGCCGCGGGATTCGTCGCCGAGAAGGCGCCGGTGCAGCGAGTCATGGCCCTGAGCTACTTCATGATGGCGCTCAGCATCGCCCTCTTCCTCTTCGCCGACGACGCGCTGACCGCCTACGCCTTCGGCCTCGCGTTTGGCGTCTCGACGGGGGTGCTCTTCACCGTGATGAACGTGGTGTGGGCCGACTACTTCGGGCGCGACGCCATCGGCGGCATCCGCGGCATGGTCTCGCCCGTGCACATGCTCAGCAACTCGCTGGGCCCGCTCGCCGCCGCTTGGTCGTACGACGTAACCGGCAGCTACGCGCTGATCTTCACCATCAGCGCCGCCCTCAGCGCCCTTGGCGGCGCGCTCCTTCTCCTCGCCCGCCGCCCCAGGCGCGCGTGACATCCATCCCTTGTGCGATGCGGCGCCGACGCGCGTATCCTGCGATAACACCATGAGCGATAACTCGAAAATCGAGTGGACTGAAGCGACCTGGAATCCGGTCACCGGCTGTACGCAGGTCTCTCCCGGGTGCGCCCATTGCTACGCCATGCAATTCGCCAACCGGTTCAAAGGCGTGCCGGGGCATCCGTACGAGCAAGGGTTCAAGGTGCTGCTGCGACCGGAGCGTCTGCGCCAGCCGCTCGAATGGACAAGACCGCGCCGCATTTTCGTCAACTCCATGTCCGACCTCTTTCACGACGAGGTTCCGGAAGAGTACATCCGGCAGGTGTTCGACGTGATGGAAGAGGCTTCGCAGCATACGTTTCAGGTGCTCACCAAGCGTTCGGAGCGCGCGCGCCGACTCGCCCCCCAACTGCCGTGGCCGAGCAACGTCTGGCTCGGCGTATCGGTCGAGAACCGCCGCTGGACGCACCGCATCGACGCCCTGCGAGACGTGCCTGCGTCAGTCCGCTTTCTCTCGTGCGAACCTCTGCTTGGTCCCCTCGAAGACTTGGACCTCTCCGGCATCCACTGGGTCATCACCGGCGGCGAGAGCGGCCCACGCTCCCGCAGGCCCAACCCGGAGTGGTTCCGTTCTCTCCGCGAACAGTGCCGGGACGCCGATGTCCCCTTCTTCTTCAAGCAATGGGGCGCTTTCAATGCCGATGGCAAGCGCGTCGGCAAAAAGAAGGCCGGGCGCGTCTTGGACGGCCGCCTGTGGGACGGGATGCCGTAAACGCAAGCCGACGCTGCACGTGTGTCATTTGGCCCTTGCGCCGTCAGTAGCGCCCTAACCCATAATCGTTCTCAGTCCAACTGTGACGTGGCCCAGCAGCCGTCTGCTACTGAGACCGTCGAAGGGTGTCAACTGTGGTTCAAACGTTCGGGGGTTCATGGACTCAGCGAAAATTGGATGCGATCTGCGCCTACCTTGATGCCTATACAACGGCCCTGAAGAACCGGGATTTCCGACTGACCTATGTCGATGCCTTTGCCGGTGAGGGCCAGTGGCAGCCTAGGGCTGAGTACGGCGAGTTTCACGAGGTGCGCGACGGGTCCGCCCGCATTGCGCTGGGAATTCGTGACAGAGAGTTCGACCGCTTGGTGTTCGTGGAGCAAGATCCGGAACGGTGCGGACGGCTGGAGTCGCTTAGGGCTGAGTACCCGAAGCGCTCCATCGACATACGCAACGAGGATGCCAACCAAGCTATCCCGTCCATCTGCCGCAACTTGGAATGGAACGACCGGCTCGTCGCCTTCCTTGACCCGTTTGCTGCTTCAGTCGATTGGGCGACTATCGAGGCGCTGGCTAGAACCAAGAAGGCCGACTGCTGGATACTGTTCCCGCTGATCGCTGTTTCTCGGATGATGCCAACGGGCAGTGAACCC
>DAOUKL010000011.1:0-26992 GCA_034421335.1 Dehalococcoidia bacterium
CCGTCGTCCCCGCGTCCCGGAGGCGGCTGCGAACGTCGTCCTCCTCCGTGAAGGAGTGCAGGTTGCGCGTAACGCCCTCGAGCGCGCGGGGGTTCCACGCGGCGTCGGGATCGATGCCGGTGTCGTACAGGATGTCGCCGTCGTCGGTGCGGACGAGGACGCTGTAGACGGGCGTGAGGAGCCGTTCGTCGCTCGTCTCGCCGTAGATGACGCGCGAGCGGGGCAGGCTCAGGACTCCGTTGGGGAGCAGGTAGAGTTCGTGTGCGGCCACGGGTCTCCTCAACCGCGCAGGTCGGAGGAGGGGGGACCGTCCGCGTCCGGCCCATCGTCGGCGTTCTCCGGCGCGGGCTGGTCGTCGCTGAGGACGGTGAAGTCGGCGGGGACGGCCTCCTCCTTCGCCTTGCCGGCGCGGGCCACCCGCTTCTCCGCCATCGACGTGAAGAGGCTGAGCAGCAGCACGACGACCACCGCGTCATCGATCAGGCCGAACGCGCGGAAGTCGACCACGAGGTCACGCGGGAAGACCATGTAGGCGAGCGCGATGATCGGCAACGCCTTCAGCAGCCTCGGCACGGCCGGGTGCGTCATGAAGTACGCTACGGTCCGCAAACGCCTGAGAAACACAAACAGCGCCACGCCGTCCTCCTCAGAACCTAGTATAAACCCCGAAGCCATGATCTACGTACTCCACGGCGAAGACACGTTCTCTTCCGACGAGTTCCTCCGGCGCCTGTTCGAAGCCGTCGGCCCGACCGACCTGCGCGACTCGAACGTCAGCTTCATCGAGGCAAGGGATTTCACGGTCGAACGGCTGGGCATCGCGGCGATGGCGATGCCGTTCCTCGCCGAGCGCCGCTTGGCGGTCGTGCGGGGCCTCATGGGCGCGGCGGAAGGCCAGGGGCGCGGACGGCGCGGCCAAAGCCGGGCCGCCGGCGATCACCCGGGGCTCGCCGACCTTCTGCGGCAGCTGCCGCCCACGACGGACGTCGTCTTCCTGGAGGGCAAGCTCGCGGCGGGCAACCCCGTCCTCGCCGCCGTCAGGGACCTCGGCCCCGACCTGGCGCAGGCCCGCGAGTTTCTCCCGCTTCGGGGAGACGAGCTCGGCCGGTGGATAGCCGACCGCGCGGAGCGCAAGGGGGCCGAAATCGAGGGACGGGCCGTTGCGATGCTCGCCGACATGGTGGGGCCGAACCTGTGGGCGATGGACTCCGAGATCGAGAAGCTGTCGCTCTATTGCGACGGACGTCCCATCGGGCCGGACGACGTTCAGGCGCTCGTGACCGGCGCGAAAGAGGCGAACGTGTTCCGCCTGGTCGACGCCATCATGGCGCGGCGCGCAGACACGGCGCTCGCCGAGATGCGCACGCTCCTCGATACGGGCGCGGCGGGCCCGTACCTGCTCTCGATGGTGGCGCGGCAGGCCCGCATGATCGCCGTCGCGCAGGAGCTCATCGCGCAGGGAGCGCCGCAGGAGGAGTGGGGGCCGCGCCTCGGCACGGGCTCGTCGTTCGTCGTCCGCAAGACCGGAGAGCAGGCGCGCCGCTTCTCGCCCGACGCTGTCCGGCGCCTGTACCGCCTGCTCGTCGAGACGGACGTCGCCATCAAGACCGGCGCCGCCGAGGAACTGGCGCTCACCGAAATGCTGGCCCGCGCCGCCGGCCTTCCCGCTCCCGCCCGGGGCGGCGGCTAATCCGCCCCCTCTTCCGTGTGGTATGCTGTACGCCTAACGACGGGGAGCGAGGAGAGAAAGAGGGGCTGTATGCCATTCGGACTGGGTTGGCCGGAACTGGTCATCGTTCTCGTGATTGTCCTCGTCATCTTCGGCGCGAGCCGGGTGCCCGAGATCGGACGCGCCCTTGGACTCGGCATCAAGCAGTTCCGCGGCGCCGTCTCCGACGTGAAGGCCGAAGCCGAGGGCAAGCGCGACGCTCCCGCCGAAGAGAAAGAGCCCACCGCCTCCGAGAAGAGCCAGGGCTAGCCAAGGGACTGGACTCCCGCCTGCGCGGGAGCAACAGGGACCCCTAGTACCCCCGCGACCAGTCGACCTCGTTGATGAGCGCGTCGCCCGCGAGGAAGCGGCGGATGTTCTCCTTCAGGATGTCCACCGCGAAGGTCGCCGGAACTTCTACGTGGCCGGAGTTGTGCGGGGTCATGATCACGTTCGGGAACGCCATCAGCTCCGGGTCGGGGAGGCGCGACCACTCGTCGGCGTACACGTCGAGGTAGGCGCCGCGCAGCTTGCCCGAGCGCAGCGCGTCCTTCAGCGCGGACTCGACCACCAGTTCGCCTCGCCCGACGTTGATGAGCACTGCTTCGTCCTTCATCGCCTCGAAGGCCGCCGCGTCAATCATCCCCTCGGTCTCCTCCGTGAGTACGGGGGCCAGCGCGACGTAGTCGGACTCCGCCAGCAGTTCGGGAAGGCCGGACGGCGGCAGCAGCACATCGACGTCCCCGACGCGCTCCTCGCGACGCTCCGCCGAGCGACGAGTGGCCACGACGCGCATCCCCAGCGCCTTCGCGAGCCGCGCGACCTCCAGCCCGATGCCGCCGAGCCCCACCATCCCCATCGTCTTGCCCGCGAGCAGGCGCAGCCGGTAGGGCGCAGCGTCGAGTTCTCCGCCCGCGGTCTGACGCGCCGCGAGGCCCAGCTCCTTGGCGAAGTACAGCGCGGCGGCGACCACCATCTCGGCGATCGGCAGGGTTTCGACGTATCCGCGCGACGACCCGACGCGGACATGCGAGCCCCAGAGGTCGGAGTAGCGCATGTCGGAGATTCCGGCCCACAGGTACTGCGCCCACAGCAGGTTGGGCATGCGCGGCAGCAGCCGCTTCGGGAAGGGGAGCGTGACGACCAGGATGTGCGCCTCCCGCAGCAACCGCTCGCGCTCGTCCGGCGAGAGGTCGGTGCTCCACGGGGCGCCCTTCCACAGTCCGGTTGTGGGCGGATGAAGGCCTGCGTCGTCGGCGAACGCCTGCCCCGGCGCGGCGGTCACGCGCAGCCGCCCTGGCGTGACGGCGGCGATATCGTCCACCGGCGCCTTGGCGGGGTCCATGAAGAGCAGGAGGTTCAGCGTTTCGGGCAGGTCGGGCACGGGGAGATTCTAGCAAGGCGGGACAGTCCCGTTCGCCCTTGCCGCCGAGATTCCTCATCTTGGGCGAGCCGCCGGATTGACGCTCGCTGCCCCATCTGCATAGATTGCCTTGGTCTGATAAAGGGGAAGTCCTGCGATGAGCGACGACCACGACCAGCACCATCATCACCACCATCACGGGGAAGATGGCCACCCTCGGCAACGGGAATGGAGCGACCTCCTCTCGTGGGAGACCTGGTGTACGACCATCGCCAACATGCGGGAGAGCGGGCTGCCGTGGTGGAAGACGCCCTTCGCCGCCGCCGCCAACTACTGGCTGAAGATACGGCGTTGGCAGGTGTGCTGCGGCAACATCGGCCACGCGGGCTGCTGACAGAAGTAGCCCTCGCCGGAGTTCCGGCGACTGAGCGGGGTTGAGTCAAGTGAGCACCTGGACGGGAGCCCTAGCGACTTAGAGTCCCACCTCTGCCAGAACTCGCTCCACTCTCTCAGCAAAGCTCTCGGGGTCGAGTTGCCTTGCTTGCCAAAGCGCTTGGTCTAACTTCGCCACATGCCCCAGACCCATGGACAAGTGCAGATCAGCGATGTTGGCAAGCCTCATTGATAACGATGCTGCCGACATGCCCATGACTGACGCCGCATACTGCACCTCCGGGTGCTTAGGCTGTTTTCTCCCAGCAGGCGACCGAAAGTACAACCCGATTGCAACCAACACGTCCCTCTCGGTCCACTTGTGTCGGCCAGCCATGGCGCTCTGCTAGTCCTCTTCGAGGGTGGACGTGTCGCCCTCGTCGAGGCCGAGTTCGCGGGCCTTGAGGAGCCGGCGCATGATCTTCCCGCTGCGCGTCTTAGGCAAGCCGGGGATGATCTCGATCTCGCGGGGCGCCACCGCCGCCGCGAGCTTCTCCCGCGCGAACCCCATCAGCTCCCGGCGCAGCGCGTCCGATGGCTCGTAGCCCTCCTTCAGCGACACGAACGCCTTCACCACCTCCATCGCCAGCGGGTCTGGCTTGCCGATGACCCCGGCCTCCGCGACGGCGGGGTGCTCGATGAGGGCCGACTCCACCTCGAACGGGCCGACCAGGTGCCCGGCGGTGTTGATGACGTCGTCCGAGCGGCCGATGAACCAGTAGTAGCCGTCGGCATCCTTCACCGCCTCGTCGCCGGTGAAATACCAGCCGTTCACGAACCGGGAATCGTAGCGCTCCTGCTGCTCCCAGTAGGTCTGGAACATGGACGGCCACGGCGTGCGGACGGCGAGGTTGCCCTCCTCGCCCACGGGCTTCTCGTTGCCCTCGGCGTCCACGATGCCGGGCTCGATGCCGGGCAGCGGCTTGCCCATCGAGCCGGGGCGGATGTCGAGGGAGGCGTAGTTCGCGATCATGATGCCGCCCGTCTCGGTCTGCCACCAGTTGTCGTGGAACGGCAGGCCTACGGCCTGAACGCCCCACTCGACGGCCTCGGGGTTGAGGGGCTCGCCCACCGACGCGGCGAACCGCAGGTTCGAGAGGTCGTAGGTCTGGGGGAGTTCGACGCCGGACTTCATGAGCATGCGGATGGCCGTGGGCGCCGTGTACCACACCGTAACCTTGTAGTCCTGCAGGATCTGGTACCACTTGCGCGCGTTGAACCCGCCCTCGTAGATGATCTGCGTTACGCCGTTCGTCCACGGCGCCGACATGCCGTACGACGTGCCGGTCACCCAGCCGGGGTCGGCGGTGCACCAGTAGATGTCGTCCGGACGCAGGTCGAGGCACCACTTGCCGGTGAGGTAGTGCTGGATGACGGCGTTGTGGCGATGGACGGCGCCCTTCGGCTTGCCGGTCGTGCCGGACGTGTAGT
Source organism: Dehalococcoidia bacterium (assembly GCA_034421335.1). Classification (GTDB taxonomy): domain Bacteria; phylum Chloroflexota; class Dehalococcoidia; order Lucifugimonadales; family Australimonadaceae; genus S5-327. Next base: position 4,935 of record DAOUKL010000011.1, read on the forward strand.
GCAGGATGGAGTAGTCGTCGCGCGTGGTGTCGATGGGGCCGTACTCGTCGGACGCGGCGCTCATCAGCTCGTAGTAGTCGAGGTCGCCCTCGGCGAGCGGCTCGGCGGAGCGCCCGTTCTTGTTGACGACGATGATGTGCTCGAGCGCGGGAAGTTGCGGAATGATCGCGGCGATCTTCTTGCGGAGCTCCGGCTGCGTGACGAGCACGCGGGCGCCGCTGTTCTCCATGCGGTCGCGGACGGGGTCGGGGCCGAACGCCGAGAAGAGCGGGCCGATGACGCACCCCGCCTTGAGCGTGCCGAACACGGTGAAGTAGATCTCCGGGATGCGCTCCATGAACGTGAAGACGCGGTCGCCCTTCTCAACGCCGAGCGAGGCGAGCACGTTGGCGAAGCGGTTGGTCTCCCGGCGCATGTCGTCGTAGGTGTAGGTCTCGGACTCGCCGTTCTTGCCCTCCCAGACCATGGCGGGCTTGGCGCCGGCGCCTCGCGCGACGTGGCGGTCGATGGCCTCGTAGGCGAGGTTGAGCCCGCCGCCGGGAAGCCAGTCGATCTCGCTCTCGACGCCGGCCCAGTCGAACGACGCGCGGGCGGCTTCGTAGTCGGCCAGGTTCGGGTCGTCGCGGGGCGTGGCGGGTTTGGTAATGGTCTCGTGGCGTTGCATCGTCATGGCGCGCCTCTTTCCAACGGTGAGTGCGCGCCAAGTGTAGGGATTCGGGCGGCGGGGCGGCAAGCGGCGGGCGGGGTTCGCGATTGAGCCCCTCTCCCACTCTCCGCCTGCGGCATCTCCCCCGTGAGGAGAGCAGGATGCGAGCGGCGTTGCCGGAATGTGCTCAAAAGCGCGCCAGATGGCGCCATATCACGCCATTTACTCCTGATTCATGGTTGCCGGTCGGCTGTTGCAGAACCATCATAGGAGGAGAGTGCTCATAGCGCAACGGCTATTTGTCATATACTTGACCTTATACGAGTGGGGAGGCGTCTGGGAGGGGAGGTTGGGCGGCGGACAGGAGCGCGTTACGGCGGATTGGGCGCCGGGGAGGGGGCGGCACAGGGTGGCGGCGCCATGGCGGTCCGGCGGCAGTTCATTTGCGGTCTCCGGCATCGCGGTGGCATCCATATGGCATCCGTTTGGCGCATGATTGCGCGTGCTTCGGAGTACCTGGATTCCCGCCTTCGCGGGAATGTCGGAGGTCCCACGCCCGCAACTGCTGGCGCGGACGCTCCCCTTCCGCTATAGTCCCTTGTTGCGACAACTGGAACCTCGCCGACCCGGAAAACGGCGTGGGAACAACTTTCACGAGTGTGGGCGCATTGCGCCCCCTTGTCTGTTCCCACGTTTAGGTTCCGGTTGTCGCAGACCCACCTCATCGTGAGACAAGGGGGTACCTGCGATGCCCGGCCATCCCTACCTCTCCGGCAATGCCCTCGTCTGCGGAGACAACATCGACGTCCTCCGCGAGTTGCCGGACGAGTGCATCGATCTCATCTACCTCGATCCGCCGTTCAACTCCAACCAGTTCTACGTCGCCGCCTTCGGCGACAAGGGCCATGTCGCCGCGCAACTGCGCGACATCTGGCGCTGGAACGTCGAAAGCCAGAACACGTTCGACCGCCTGCCGCACGGCCAGTTGCGCGACACGCTGCGCGGCATCCGCCTCCAGGCGGGCGAGCAGTCGCCGATGGCGGCCTACTGCGTGTTTATGGGCCGCCGGTTAGCCGAGATGCGCCGCGTGCTCAAGCCCAAGGGCAGCATCTACCTCCACTGCGACTGGCACGCCAACGCGTATCTGCGCCTGCTAATGGATGCAGTGTTCGGTGATGACCACTTCCAGAATGAAATCGTTTGGCGCTACCGGCGGTGGCCCTCGAAGCAGATGCGCTTCCAGAGAATGCATGACGTGCTGCTTGCGTACAGCAAGAGCCCGAAGGGTTTCGGCACGTTCCATCGCTTGTACGAGGACTTAGCAGATTCAACGAAGAAGACTTGGGGCACGAAACGGCAGGTCGCGGACTTTTCGTCGGGTAGGCGCAAGCCCAGTCAGACCGATGTGGATACGAAGGGCGCGCCAATGTCTGACGTTTGGGACATCGGAATCATTGCACCCATAGCCAAAGAGCGCCTCGGCTATCCGACGCAGAAGCCACTCGCACTGGTGGAGCGCATCGTCAAGGCGTCGTCGAACCCCGGCGACCTCGTGCTCGACCCGTTCTGCGGGTGCGGGACCGCAGCCGACGCCGCAGCGTCGCTCGGCAGGAAGTACCTCGGCATCGACATCAGCGGCATCGCCGTCCGCGTCATGCAGCAGCGGTTGGCCTCGCGCGGCGGCGCGGCCGCCCCCGTCGTCTTCAAACTCAACTGGGAAGATTACGAATGGGAGGACTTCGAGCGCCGCGCCCTCGCCCAGCGCGACGACGCTGAAGACGGCGTGCCCGGTTACGAGTGGGCCGAGGACAGGGTGGCCGCGCTGCTCCACGCCGTTCCGAACCAGAAGAAGAAGGGCGACGGCGGGGTGGACGCCCGCTATTTCGGCGCGATGGACCTCGCCAAGAAAGAGGGCGTCGTCATCCCCATCCAGGTGAAGATGCACCGGAACCCGCCCGTCGGACGCCCCGATATGGACCGGCTGCTCGGCGTGCAGACCGCGATGCAGAATCGCGGGCTTCATGCGCCGATGTCGATCATGGTGAGCCTCTACCCTCCCTCGCCGTCCATTCGCGCCTTCGCCGCTGCACAGGGGCGCGTCACGCTCACGACGCAGGAGAAAGGCAAGGCGAGCTACCCCCGCATGCAGGCGCTCAGCGTTCAGGAGATGCTCCTGCGCGGCGAGCGTCCCAAACTTCCGCCGGTTGACCCGCGCTCGCTCGTCGGCGACACGCAGGACAAGATGCTCATTCTGTAGAGGGCGGGCCGCTCGGACATTTCCCTCAGAGGAGGGAGAGTGGGGGCGAGGTTCCTGCTTTCGCAGGAATGACGGGAGGGCGCAGGAATGACGGATGCGCGCTGTCGCGCGCGCCCTCTCCCCGGCCCTCCCCCGTCTTCGGGGGAGGGAGCCGGTCCGCCCTCCCTGCCCCACGCCCTTCCGCCCTCTCCCCTGCCCCTCCCCCTCGCGGGGAGGGGGCCAGACCGCTCTTCGCGCGCTTGGGCTGCGACCTTCCCGCATCGCGGAATGACGAGGGATGCGTTGCCCCCTTGCGCGATGGGGCATAATGTTGCCTGGGCGCGCGGAGGCGCGAACAGGCGCAGCGCCAACGACGAACAGAGGAGAGGGAACACCATGGCCAATACAGCGGTAGTCGCAGCCAAGGTCGGAGTGAACCAGACGGAGCGTATGGAGATCGAGCTGCCCGAGATTCCGATCGACGGCGCGCTGCTGAAGGTGGAGGCTGCCGGCGTGTGCGGAAGCGACGTCGGGGGCTACGAGCGCGAGATGAAAGGCGGGCCCGTCATCATGGGCCACGAGAACGTCGGCTACCTCGAAAAGGTGGGCCGCGTGTTCGGCGAGCGCTGGGGCGTGAAGGAAGGCGACCTCGTCGCCCTGGAGGAGTACCTGCCTTGCGGGCGCTGCGAGTTCTGCCGGGTGGGCGAGTACCGGCACTGTTTCGCAACCGACGCGTCCGCCAACGCCGCCGCGATACGGTACGGCTCGACCTCCATCGACATTGCTCCGTCGCTCTGGGGCGGCTACGCGCAGTACCTGTATGTTCCGCCGAACGCCCCCATCCACAAGGTGCCGGAGGGCCTGACCGCCGAAGAGGCGGCGATGGCGCTGCCGATGGGCAACGGCGTGCAGTGGGCCCTCATCGAGGGGCAGGTGGGCTACGGCAAGAGTGTGCTCATCCAGGGCCCGGGACAGCAGGGGCTCGCTTGCGTCGTCGCGTCCAAGCAGGCCGGCGCCGACTGCATCATCGTCACAGGCAAAGGCGCAAAGGACGCCAAACGCCTGGAGGTCGCCCGGAAGCTCGGCGCGGACTTCACGATCGACATCGGCGAGGAGGAGCCGCTGCCGCGCATCAAGGAGATCACGGGCGGCGGCCCCGAGGCCGGCGTCGACGTCGTCGTCGACTGCACGTCCCACTCTGGTCCGGCGCCGACGCTGCTGGCGATCGAGGCGACGAAGCGCAAGGGCGGCCGTATGGTCGCGCAGGCCGAGTCGCCCGTGTTCCCCGACTTCCCCATCGGGCGGCTCACGCGCAAGTACATGACGCTCGCCAGCGCGCGCGGCCACAGCTTCGAGGCCGTGGAACTCGCGTTGCGCCAGATCGCCTCCCACCGATTCCCGCTCGAGATCATGCGGACCCACACCTTCGGCCTGGTCGACGTGCACACCGCCATCCGCGCCGTCGCCGGCGAGGGCATCGAGGACGCCATTCACGTATCGGTCCTGCCCTGGGAGTAACGCTCCCGGCGCGGGACTCCGCCTGCAACGAACGACCGCACAACGGAGGCGCCAGCCATGCTTTCAGTAGACGAAAACCGCAAGCTCTGCGAAATCGGCCCGGGGACCGTCATGGGCGACTACATCCGCCGCTACTGGATCCCCTTCCGGCTGTCCGAGGACCTGCCGGAGGCCGACGGCGAGCCCGTCCGCGTCCGGCTCATGGGCGAGGAGTTGCTCGCGTTCCGCAACACCGACGGCAAAGTGGGCCTCGTGCAGCGCAACTGCCCGCACCGCTGGGCCGACCTCTTCTTCGCCCGCAACGAGGAGTGCGGCCTCCGCTGCACGTACCACGGCTGGAAGTTCGACGTCGACGGCAACTGCGTCGACATGCCGACCGAGACGGATGAGAGCACCTACAAGGACAAGATCAAGATCACGGCCTACCCCGTTGAGGAGCGCTCCGGCATCCTGTGGACGTACATGGGCCCCCGGGACCTCGCGCCCGAACTGCCCGACTTCGAGTATCTCCGCATGCCCGAAACCCACCGGTTCGCGTCGTGGAACTGGCAGCAGACCAACTACGCGCAGGCCATCGAGGGCGGCATCGACTCCGCGCACTCGAACTATCTGCACGCCACGCTCGACGCCTACCACATGACCGACGGGTGGCGGGAGCAGTGGCAGCGCTCCCAGAACCTTCGCGACAAGTACCATGCCCGCGACCAGCACCCCAAGTTCTTCGCGGAAGACACCGACTACGGCGTGGTGACAGGGGCCCGTCGCGACACCGGCGAGGGCGAGTTCTACTGGCGGTACAACCTCTTCCTGCTCCCGTTCTACACGATGGCCCCCGGGGCCCCCTCCCAGAAGTTCTCGCACGCGTTCGTGCCCATCGACGACCACAACAACATGCGGTGGACGTTCGTGTGGAACCTCAACCGGCCGCTCCTCTCCTCCGACATCGAGACGTGGCGGAACGGCTCCGGCCTGCACGCGGCGGCGCTCCCCGGACCCGACCACTGGCCCCTGCGTAACAAGGAGAACGACTACCTGATCAGCCGGGATTACCAGAAGCGGCTCACGTTCACCGGCATCACCGGCACGGGAGAGCAGGACTTTTCGGTGCAGGAAGGGATGGGATTCATCACGCCGCGCAACAAGGAGCATCTCGGCACCACCGACATCGGCATCATCAAGTCCCGCCGCCGCCTGCTGAAGGAGGCCACTGCCCTGCAGGACGGCGAGGAGCCCCGCGCCGCCAGCGACGGCTCGGTCTACTACGTGCGCACCGGGGACACGCTCCTCAAGCCCGAGGAGAACTGGCTCAGCGACGAGAAGGTGAAGGCCATCCAGGCCGCCGCCTGGTGAGCGCGCGCGACGTGACCAGCCGACGCCCACAACGAACGCCCGCCGCTCCTCCGGTCGACGCCGAGTTCGTCGAGAGCGCCGTGGCCGAAGTGCGGAAGCGGCTGCGGGGCGCCGCCAGCAGGAATGTGGCGGCGCAATTGAGCAGGGACGCAGGCCGCGAAATCGCGTGCTACGGCGTCCGCTCAGCCGACGTCCACAAAATCGGCCTCGACCTCGTGCGCCGGCTCCGGTCGCGCGGGCTTCCCACGACGCTCGCCATCGCGGACCCGCTCTTCCGGTCGGGCAACCTTGAGGAGGCGCTCGTCGGCGCGCAGATCGTCGGCGCGCTGGCCCGGCTCATCACCGGCGCCGACTTCGAGCGCATCGCTCCCTGGGGCGGCGCCGTCGCCTCGCCGCAGGCGGCGGACGCGCTCGGCGCAAGCTGCCTCAGCCCCGCGCTCGCCGCCAAGCCCTCTCTCGTAAAGACCATGCGCGAGTGGGCGCGCTCGCCCAATTCCTCACAGCGGCGCGCCGCCGTGGCCGCGTTCGGCCCGCTCGTGCGGGAGGGGCGCTTCATCACCGACGCGCTCGACGTCGCCGCGCTCGTGATGGAGGACGGCGAGGAGGAAGTGCAGCGCGGGGCGGGCGCCATGCTGCTCGAGGCGACCCGCCTGCAGGCCGACCGCGTCGTCGAATTCCTCGAGGGCTGGCGGGAGCGCAGCCCGCGGCTCATCCTGGAACTTGCGTCGGGCAAACTCCAGCCTGCCCAGCGCGCGCGGGCGCTAGGCCAATGAGCGGCCAAGCCGCGGGGCGCGCGGCGGCCGGACCGCCGGCGCCGAGCGCAGGACGCAGGCTCTACCGGGGCGTCGTATTCGCGGTGTTCGTCGGCGTGGCGGGCGCGGCGCTCTCCGCCGTGCCCGCGCTGTTCGTGCAATCGATATTCGTGAGCGAGCTCCAGCGGTGCGACGAGGCGATACGCCGGGTTGAAGCCGGCGGCGACGCGCCGCTCAACTGCATCGACGAGTTCCGGGACCCTCCGGTGTGGCTGCCGCCGTCGATCGTCGTGGGCGGTCTCGTCATCGGGGCGCTCGGCGGGTTCGGCTACGGCTTCGCGGCGCCGCGGGGACCTAGGGGCCGCGAAGGGCCGGACGCTCAATGGCTGCCGTTCTGAGGGCTAACCCCCGGATTGGCCGCACACCAGCCGCCGAAATGCATAGCGTTTAAGCCGCAACCCTGCTACGGTAACAGAAACCTACGACATGCCCCTCCGCTTGATGTTCAGCTCCCGCCCATACCGCTCACTCCTGCTTCTTGCCGCCTCCGCCGTGCTTGCCGCGGCGCTCGCCGGCTGCATGCTGCTGGACACGCCCGGCTACATCGCCTACACCGTCGGCGAGCCGGGCAGCCGCGACATCGTTGTGTCGATGCCCGACGGCAGCGACCGGCGCGTCATCACCGGCGACGAGGCAGGGCAGGGCGCCGACGACTTCGCCCCCGTCTGGTCCCCCAGCCGCCAGTTGATCGCCTTCCTCTCCAACCGCGACGGCAACGTCGAGGTGTACGTCGCCGTGGCCGACGGCTCGAGCTTCACCCGCGCCACGAACACGAGCGTCGATGAATCGCAGGTCGTGTGGTCGCCCGACAGCAAGCGCATCGCGTACGTGTCGGAGACCGCCGAGGGCACGTCCGCTCTCTACTGGCTCTCTCTCTCCAACCTCGTGCCCGACCGCCTATTGCTCACCGCTCACGGCGAGACTCAACCTGCGTGGTCGCCAAGCGGCGAGTGGATCGCCTTCGTCATCCTCAACGAGGAGGGCGAGTCCACCGGCATCACCCTGCGCAATCCGGACACCGTCGACCGCATCCAACTGTCGCAGTCCATGGACTATGCTCCCGCCTGGTCGCCGGACAGCAAGCATGTCGCGTTCGTCTCGCTCCGGGACGGCGACGAGGAGGTCTATGTCGTCGAGGTCGGCGAGTCCGGACCGGCGGGCGCCGTCGCCCAGGTCACGGACAACCAGGGCGTCGACACCGCTCCCCAGTGGTCGCCGGACGGAAACAGCATCGCGTTCATCTCCGACCGCAGCGAGACGCCCGACATCTTCAGTTCGTCGCCCGACGGCAGGGACCTCATCGCGCTCATATCGACGGACCAGGAGAACGAGGTCGGGTTCGCATGGGGCCCGAACGGCTGGCTCGTCGTAGAGACGGCGGGGGACGGGTGGTCGAAGGTTTCCGTTCGGAACCCCGACGGCGAGGTCGGGCAGCGCAGCTCCCCCAACGAACTCGCCGCCATGCCTGACTGGTAGAGGCAGCCTTCCGCCCCTTCGGGGCATCTCCTCCGCCCCTGCGCTCTTGATTCAGATGTGCGCCCCCCTCAGGGCAGCCCCACAGAGGGAGAGCAGCGAGGCTCTCTCCTGAGGTTCGTGGTCAACGAGCTCATCCACGAACCAACGACGCCTCTTTGATTCCTGCCGCCGGTTCGGGGGATTGAGAGAGAACGCCAGACCGCGCTAGGCGCAGGCGAGGGCGGCCGCCTCAGGCGTCGGCGGGAGCCGGAAAGGCCGCGCTAGGCGGGGGTCGGGAAGGCACCGTCGAGCGGCGGGGCGTCGGAGGCGAACAGCCGGTCCAGGTCCGGGCCTTCGACGGTTTCGTGGGCCATGAGGTGACGCGCAATCTGGGCCAGCTTCGGATAGTGCTCCAGCAGCACCCGCTTGGCGGTGTGGTACGCCTCGACCACGATGTTCTGCACCTCGTCGTCGATCTCCTGCGCCACCTTCTCCGAGTAGTCCCGCTGCTCGGAGATCTCGCGTCCCAGGAAGATCATGTCCTCCCGCTTGCCGAAGGTGCGAGGGAGCAGGTTCTCGCTCATGCCGTAGCGAGTCACCATCGCCCGCGCGATCTGCGTCACCTGCTCGAGGTCGTTGCTTGCGCCGGTGGTGACCTCGCCGAACGTGATCTCCTCGGCCACGCGTCCGCCGAGCGCCATGGCGATGCGGTCCATCAGCTGCGGGCGCGTGTAGAACATCCGGTCCTCTTCCGGAAGGGACTTCGTGTAGCCGGCCGCCATGCCGCGCGAGATGACCGATATCTTCTGCACGGGGTCGGCGTGGGGCAGGAGATGCCCGACCAGGGCGTGGCCGCCCTCGTGGTAAGCGACTATCTCCTTCTCGTGCTGGGTGATGACCCGCGTGCGCCGCTCGGGCCCCAAGGTGACGCGGTCGATCGACTCCAGCAGCTCATCCATGCCGATCAGCTTCTTCTGCCGGCGCGCCGCAAGGATGGCCGCCTCGTTGACGAGGTTCGCAAGGTCCGCGCCGCTGAACCCCGGCGTCTGCCGCGCGAGGCGCTCCAGTTCCACCTCGTCGTCGAGCGGCTTGCCGCTCGAGTGCACCTTCAGAATGGCGACGCGCCCGTTGATGTCCGGCTGGTCGAGCACGACGCGGCGGTCGAATCGTCCGGGCCGCAGGAGCGCGGGGTCGAGGATGTCGGGCCGGTTCGTCGCCGCGATGATGATGACGTTCGTGCTCGTGTCGAACCCGTCCATCTCAACGAGTATCTGATTGAGCGTCTGCTCGCGCTCATCGTGGCCGCCGCCGAGCCCGGCGCCGCGGTGGCGCCCGACCGCGTCTATCTCGTCGACGAACACGATGGCCGGCGCGTTGCGCTTGGCCTGATCGAACAGGTCCCGAACGCGGGAGGCGCCGACGCCCACGAACATCTCGACGAATTCGGAGCCGCTGATGGAGAAGAACGGCACACCGGCCTCGCCGGCGACGGCCCGGCTCAGCAGCGTCTTGCCTGTGCCCGGCGGGCCGACCATGAGGACGCCCTTGGGAATGTGGGCGCCCAGCGCGAGGAAGCGCTCGGGGAACTTCAGGAACTCCACCACTTCCTGCAGTTCGGCCTTCGATTCCTCGACGCCCGCGACATCGGCGAAGGTGACGGTGGGGCGGCTGCCGGTGAACATGCGGGCGCGGCTTTTGCCGAAGCCCAGCGCCTGGTTGTTGGCGCCCTGGGCCTGCCGCATCATGAACAGCAGGATGCCGCCGAACACGATGAGCGGCAGGAACTGGATGAGGATGCCCACCAGATTGCCGAGCCCGCTCGATTGCTTGACTTCAATGAGAATGCCGAGTTGGACCGGATTGATGTCGGCGGCGTCGAATATCTCGAAGATGTTGGCGCCGGGCTCCTTCGTAGCGATCAGGGGGTTGTTGGGGTTCTGCCGGGGCGTCGCGACGACCCGGTCGCCGTCGACGACGATCCTGGATATCTGACCGTTCTCGGCCTGGTTCAGTATGGTGGTCAGGTCGCTCTCCCTGCCGGTCTCGCGGGGCAGGAAGAGCATGAAAAAGATGACGATGACCGCCACGAAAATGATGAGGTATATGAACGCGTTGCCGAGCCACCGGTTGGGCATTGTCGCTAGAACTCCACAGGGGGCAGCCTGCCCCGCCCTTAATCTTACCGCACACGGCGAAACCCGGCAAAACGCCTGCCCTCGTCGTTGACGCGCCCGAACGCGCGGCCTTAACATTGCATGGTGGGCATCGCGCCAGTCGCCGTGCTGACTCTCATGCCTATGCCCGCAGGCGGACGCCGACTTGAACGCTGAGACGACCGTTTCACTCGAAGAAGCCCTCTCCCGTTACCTGTCCCGCGCCGGCGTCGCCAAAGCCGGCGCCCGAAAGTCGGCCGCCGACGCCGCCGGCAAGCTCGGCCCCTACGGGCGCCAGGAACTGCACCGGTTTGGGCGCTTTATCGGTCTGGCCCGCAGCGTTCGCATCCTTACGCCCCCCGAAGTAGCCGACTACGCCGAAGGCGTCGTGCGCTCCGGCGGCGACGTCAAGGGCCGCCTCGAACCGGTGAAGGATTTCCTCGTCTACCTGAAGAAGGAGAAACTCACCGAGCACAGCCTCTCCGCCCACGTCAAGATCCCCCGGGCCACCATGAAGGCCGCCGCCGCCGCCGAGGCGGCGTTCGAGACGATCGACATGACCGAGAGCGGACTGGAGGCGGTGAAGGCCGAACTCGCCGCTCTCAAGGGGCAGCGCGGCGAAATCGTCGAAGCTATCCGCATCGCCGCCGCCGACAAGGACTTCCGCGAGAACGCTCCCCTCGACGCCGCCAAGGACGAGCAAGGGCAGGCCGAGGCGCGCATACGCGAACTCGAAGAGACCGTCCGCCGCGCCGTTGTCGTCGACACCAAGCGGCAAGGCGGGCAGGCCGGCGCCGGTCTCGGCGCCACCGTCGTGCTCCACGACATCGAGAGCGGCAAGGAAGTCTCGTACACCCTGGTCGACTCCATCGAGGCCAACCCGTCCGAGCGGAAGATCTCTATCGCCTCGCCCGTCGGCGAGGCGATAGCGGGGCGCACCAAAGGCGAGCAGGTTGAAGTGAAGACGCCGAAGGGCGCCCGGCCCTATCGGATCGTATCGGTCAAGTTCTAGCCCTGCGCACGCGCACCGCACGCAGACTCCTCTGGGACGCCGCCTACCGGCGCCTGGCGCGCCCTCTCCTTTTCCGGCTGCCCCCGGAGACGGCCATGAACGCCGCCGAACGTTCGCTCGCTCTGCGGCCCTTCTGGCGCGCGCTGGCCCCCGCCGACGCCGACGTGAGCATCCCCTCGGAGGTCGCCGGCGTGAGCATCCGCAATCCCGTCGGGCTCGCCGCGGGGCTCGACAAGCGGTGCGCCTATCTCGACGCGCTGGGCGACTGGGGGTTCGGCTACGTGGTGGGCGGGACGGTCACCGCCGAGGCGCGCCCGGGCAACGCCAAGCCCCGCGTGCTGCGTCTTCCCGAGACGGAGTCCGCCATCAACGCGCTCGGGTTCCCGGGCGACGGACTGGAGAAGGCGCTGGCGCGGCTCGAACGCCTACGGCTGCGAGGCTCGCCCGCGCGCGTATTCGTCAGCATCGCCGCGCTCGACGAGGAAGAGACGCGCCGCTGCGCAACGCGGCTGTCGCGCGTGGCCGACGGCATCGAGGTGAACGTCAGTTCGCCCAACACCGCCGGGCTGCGCCGCTTCCACGACCCCGGCGCATTGCGCGGCCTGCTGGACCTGCTCATAGCGAGCCGGAGCAAGCCCCTGTTCGTGAAACTGCCGCCCTACACGAACGACGCCGAGCGCGACCACATCCTCGCCCTCGCCCGCGTCTGCCGCGAGGCGGGCGCCGACGGCGTAACCGCCGCCAACACCATTCCCGTCGACGACGCGAGGCTCGCGGTCGGGCGTGGGGGGCTCAGCGGACGCGCCATCTTCGGGAACCTGCTGCGCATGCTGCCCGACATTCGGGCGGAGATAGGCCGGGGACTCGCGCTCAACGCCTGCGGCGGCATCGCCTCAGCGGATGACGCGCGCGCCGCGCTCGAGGCCGGCGCCGACACCGTGCAGCTCTACACCGCCCTCATCTATCAGGGCCCCGCGCTCGTCGCCGATATCTGCAAGGGCTTGCGCGACTGCCCACCGGAGCGAAACGCATGACCGACGCCGAACAACGCATCCGCAACGCCGAGGCCGAACTCGCCGAGACCGGCCCGCTGCGCGACCTTGCAGACGAGGTGCGCTCATACCCGCTCAAACTCCTCCGGCGCGTCGCCGAGCTGTACGCTGAGCGCAACACGCCCGTTCCCGACCACGCGCTGCGCCTGCCGCCGTACCTCGGCGACACCGCCCTTCGGGCGCTCGTCGAGGGCGGCTACGTAAGCCGCGCCGACGGAGCCCGCTCGATCCACGCCTACGAGCCCACTGAAAAGGGCCTCGCGCTGCTCGCCGCCGCCGACGGAACGGGCTAGGAGACTCCTAGCGGTCGCTCCCGCGCGGCCAGTTCAGTTCGACGAACCCCTGCCCCACACGCGCGCCCGACGCATCGAGCGCGTCGACGCCCGACTCCCAGTAGGCGACCGGAAGCAGAGCGCCAACGAACTCCGACTCCGCCGCGAGGGGGCGCAGCCGAAGCGATAGTCCCTCGCCGGGGATTTCCACGCGCCAGTCGACACGGTAAGCCGTGCCGGTGCGGGGGCTGCGCCACTCCGCCTCGCCGGAAACAAGCGTGAACTCATCCGCTTCGAGGCGGCGCGCCTCGCCTCCCGGAAGGCGGAGGGTGGCGTACTTCTCCACCAGGCGACCTTCGCCGTCGTACAGCACGGACGCCATGAAATCCGTGCCGTCGTCGAGTTGGACGCTGGCCCAGTCCCACTCGACCGCGATTGGCTGGAAGTCGCCCCACTGCTTGTCGAACCAGCCCACGCCGGTTACCCGCAGCGCGTCGCCGCCGGGAGCAACGAGCGTCCCTTCGATGTCGAGCCGTGGTCGCGTGTAGTAGTACGTGACGCCGGCCTCGCGGAAGTCGAGCAGGCCGACGCCGCCGTGGAGCATCGGCGGAGCGGCGGAGACGAGACGCAAGTCGTAGGCGTAGCCGTCGGCCTCGGCGCGAAGGACGTACTCCCTGCCGCCGACGCCGCTCATCAGCCCCTCGGCGAACGGAATCGAGAAGTCGCCGGGCGCCGCGTCGAGCGGAGCGTCCGCCAGGCGCAGGCGCTCGGCGGCGGCGTGGACGTTGGCGCCGGCGTCGACCAGCCCTATCTGCCGGACGTACATCGTGCGCGCGGTCTCGATGGGGCGCACCTGGAAGACAACGTCGTGCAGGGCGTAACGTCCGCCCCCGTCCGCCTCGAGGTGGGCGTTGAAGTACCACCACTCCACCGTGAAATCGTGGGGGGACTCGTCGGCGGGCAGCGTGAGCGGAGGCAGGCCGAAAGGCGGCGTCGGGATAGGGACGGGGGTCGGCGTCGCAGTCGGGGTGGGAGTGGGCGTCGGAGCGGCGCACGCGGCAGCCGTCAGCGCGGACGCCAGCAGTCCGGCGGCGAGCGTCAGGGAACGGAGTGTGCTGTTCATGGGGGTGGTCGCTCTTCAGAGTAGCAGTCCGGCGGCGGGAAGAATCCTGGGACACGCGGCGCGGACGGCGCGTAGAATACGCGGCTATGAAGCGCATCCTCATCTGCGCCGGCGTCGCGGTCCTCCTGTTCATTGTCGGGTATCTGGGCCCCTCGTGGTACATCGTCAATCAATCGCTCGAAGTCGAGGTCGCCCCGATTGAGGAGCGTCCCGACGATTACGGCCTCGCCTACGAGGACGTTGAGTTTTCGCCGCGCGACTGGCCAGACATCACGCTGAGGGGATGGTGGATCCCCGCCCAGGAGCCCCAGGAAGCCATCCAGGAGCCAAAAGGGGTCGTCATCCGGGTGCACGGGGTCGACAGCAACAGGGCGGCGCGGTTGGGGCTGGTGCAGGCGCTGGTGAACGGGGGCTATTCGGTGTTCACGTTCGACCTGCGGGGCCATGGGGAGTCGGACGAGGCGGCGATGGGGGCCGGACTCCACGAGGTGGACGACGTGCGCGGCGCGGTCGATTACGTCATCGCCGAGCGAGGCGCGGAGGAGGGCAAGATATTCCTGCACGGGCTGTCGTTCGGCGGCGCCATCGTGCTGATGGCCGGCGCCGACGACTCGCGGGTCGGCGGAGTCTTCGCGGACTCCTCATTCGCAGCGATTGGGGACATGATCGTGCAGGAGGTCGCCAATCGCACCGTGCTGCCCGAGCTCGCCGCCACCGCCCTGCGCCCCGGTTTGGTGTGGGTCAGCCGGGCCGCCCGGGGCATCGACCTCAACGCGGTGCGCCCGGAGGACGCTGCGGGCGACTACACGTACCCCCTTGGGCTGGCGCATTGCCGCGCCGACGAACGCGTCGTGATCGAGCACCTCGCCCGCATCCGCATCGCTCTCAATGTTCCGCCGCGCCTCACCGTCTATGAAGACTGCGCCCATGGCGACGCCTGGAGCGACTACACCGACCACTACGAGCTGTTCGTGATCAATTACTACGACGAGCTCCTGGGCCTTCTGCCGGAGGACGGCTAGGCTCTCCCCAATTCCCGGGAGGCTGGGCTAGACGCTCGCCGCCGGCTTGCCACGGGCCCGGGGGCCCGTCGAGCGGCTTGCACACCTTACACGGACGGAACCCCGCGGCCCGCGCGGATTCCTCCGAGGCGAAGGTTACGCGGTTCGCCGGCTTCGTCCTCCGCCCCGGAGGACAGTTCGGCCTGCAGAAGATGCGGGTGGTCGCGCAGCCGTTGAACATTTTTCTCGCCCCTCGCCGTACCGCCTAGTGCAGCAGCCCTCCGCCGTCCACGACGATGGACTGGCCGGAGATCATGGCGGCGTCGTCGCTGGCGAGGAAGGCGATGAGCGCGGCGAGGTGCTCAGGGTAGACGCGCTCCTTTATCGCCTGGTTCTGCATGGTGCGGTTGAACATCTCCTCGTCGTTGTACTCGAGGGTGCCCGGGGTGGCGACCTGGCCGGGCATGACGGCGTTGACGGTGATACGGTCGCCGCCGAGCTCCTTGGCCATGTTCCAACTAAGGCCGATGACGGCGCCCTTGGCGGAGACGTAGGGTGTTTGGCCGGGGTTGCCCATGAAGAAGGTGCGGGAGGCGACGTTGATGATGCGGCCGTTGCCGCTCGCCTTGAGGTAGGGGTGCGCAGCCTTGATCGCCAGGAAATAGCCGATGTAGTTCACCTGCGCGAACCGCTCGACCTCCTCCTTCGTCCACGTTTGCCAGTCCTTTCGTGGAGCGATGAGACCGGCGTTGTTCACGAGTATGTCGATGCCGCCGAGCCGTTCGGCGGCGCCTTGCATGGCGGCGGCCAGTTGCTCCTCGCTGGTGGTGTCGCACTCGAAGGCGGCGCCGTTCAGTCCGCGCGCGACCTCTTCGGCCTCGCCGCCGCGAAGGTCGAGGATGCCGACCTTCACGCCCTCTTCGGCGAGCCGTTCGGCGGCGGCCCTGCCCAGCCCTCGCGCGCCGCCGGTAATCACCGCCGCGCGCCCGTTTAGTCCACGCATGCTCTGCTCCTCCCGCTCCGCGCCGCTGACCGGGCGTCGGAGCGCGCCTGCCGAGTTTACTCTCCGCCGGTCGCGGTGCGGGGACGGAACAACGCGAACGAACTGGTGTATCCGTGCAGGTAGGTTGTTCCGGCGACAGGGCCGATTTCGCCGTTGCAGAAGAACCCGCCGAGCGGCAGGCCTCCCACCATCTCCCCGAAGATGCCGGTGTCGTGGTCGGGTTCGCCGTACAGGTAGCGTCCGCGGCCGGTGCACGAGAAGAGCAGAGCCCCCGCCGCGGCGCTCCCGCCCGCCGACTGCACGTAGTCGGCGAGGCTGCGGCGCAGGTCCTCGGCGGAGGTCTCCGCGTCGCGCACGTGGAACTGCACGATCTGGCCCTCGCGGATGAGCGCTCCAATGGCGACGGCGCCGCCGCGCGGGTCGACGCCCATGACGTTGCGGATGAGGAAGTCGCCGGCGGAGGGCTTCTCCAGGAGGGGGTCCATCGCGACGCCCATAAACAGGTTCCGGTGCACGAGCCGGCGGTCGCGCTCGTGCAGACGCTCGTAGAGATGCTGCAATCGGTCGAGCGGGCGCTCGCCGTCGACCGACATGATGAGGTTGTGCTCCGCCTCGGTGACGCGCATGGGGTCGCCGATGGGGCGGCATCCCTGCGCGACTACCGTGTCGACCACGATGTTGCCGGAGAGAGCGACGCCCACGGCGCCCTCGCGGTGGACGGCGTCGTCGAGGATGAGGGAGTGCGGGGTGAGCTGGCTGCCGCCGCTTGCGAGGCCGCCAATCTTGGCCGCCTCGGGGTACGCGTAGTCGAGCCCCGCCAACAGCGCTTCGCCGTCCATCGTGAAGGGGTCGGCGAGCACGATGAAGTGAGGCGCGTCGCCTGGCGAGACGCCGACGACGGCGGCCCACTCCTGCGGGGGCGCGTCGGGCGACGGCAAGTCCGCGCGGCCAAGGTGGAAGCCGCGGAGCGCCACTCCGGGAAGCACGCCTGCGGTGATGGAGAGGGCGGGAGCGTCTTCCTCCTCGTGTCCCGAGCCGATGACGCCTGCGCCGGAGCACCCGACAACCGTCGCGCGGGGGAACCGAGCTCGGACTGCGGCTGCGAGGGGGTGGGAGTCGCGGTGGTAGAGAGGGGATGCGAAAACGGCGGCGAGGTCGGCGTCGCCGGCCGCGCCGAGTTGCAGGTCAAGGGAAGCGACGCACTCGTCGAGCGCCGCATCGAGTTCGGTGAGACGCGAAAGGCTGGATCCCCACTTCATCGCCTTCCTCCACGGGTCGGGCTCGTGCGCAGTATACGCCCCTCTCGAACACGGGGCGGCCCTGAGAGAGGCCGGCGATGGCTGCGCGGCAAGGCCGGGGCCCTGCAGGGGTAAGGTATCCTAGAGAAAACGCGCCCGCATCGCCGGGCGCACGGGAGACGCTCGCTCATGAAGGCTCTGCAGGCCAGTTCCGGGCTCATCGGACTCATCGCTCTCATCGTCGGGGTCGTGGCGCTTGCCGTGGGTCTCGTCGCCGTCACGCAGGACGACGGCGACGACAAACCCGCGGCGAGCAAGGACAACCCGGACGCCTACACGGTGCGGCTCGTGGATGAGGCGATCGCCTACTACGAGGAGCATGGGCGCGACGGCGCCGTCGCCTACTACTCCGACCCCGCGAACGTCGACGGGCAGTGGTACATCGTGATCGCGGACGAAGACGACGCCATCATCGCGCACTTCAATGAAAGCATCGTGGGGGAGTCGCTGCACGGGCCGATTGGAACGGACGCCACGGGTTACGAGTTCGGGCCCGAGTTGGCGGCTGCGGACGCGAATGGGCGTTGGGTTGCGTACGTGTTCCACAACCCGGGGACGGGAGAGAACGGCCTCAAGCACAGTTGGGCTGACCGCCACGACGGCTTGCTGTTCATATCGGGTTGGTACGAGTTTGCGAGCGTTCTGGGGCCGCAGAACGACGGAGACGCCGGCAAGGACGATCCCGCCGACTACGCGCAGCGGCTCGTCGGCGAGGCGCTGGCGCGGCTGGACGCCCAGGGAATCGAGGACACGCTGGCGCACTACAACAGCCCGGAGAGCGCCGACGGCCCCTGGTACGTCTTCTTCCTCGAAGACCGCGACGGCGTCATCTACAGCGTCGCGAACACGGCGCGGCCCGACCTGGTGGGAACCACGCGCGTGCGCATCGACGCCAACGGCTACAACTACGACGAGGCGCTCGCCGCCATTACCGAGGAAGGCGGAGGCGAGTGGGTGAGCTACCTGTTCACCCATCCTGAAACGCGCAAAGACGCCGCGAAACACAGCTGGGTCGTCCGCCAAGGCGACTTGCTCATCGGCTCCGGCTACTACACCGACCCTCCAACGAAAGACGACCCGGAGGGATACGCACAGCGGCTCGTCGGCGAGGCGCTCCGGCGCCTGGACGAGCGGGGGGTCGACGACACGCTGGCCCACTACAACAACCCGGAGAGCGCGGACGGCCCGTGGTACGTGTTCTTCATCGAAGACCGCGACGGCGTCCTGTACAGCGTTGCGCATCCGACCCGTCCAGACCTGGTGGGAACCACGTGGGAGCGCATCGACGCCAACGGCTACCACTACGGCGAAGCGTTCGCCGCGGTGGAAGAGGAACGCGGCGGCGCGTGGGTGAGCTACCTGTTCACGCACCCGGAAACGGGCGAAGACGCTCCGAAGCACACCTGGATCGTCCGCCGCGGCGACCTGCTCGTCGGCTCCGGCTGGTACGAGGGCATCTGACGAAGCAACGACGCCTCCCTGCTTCGCCTCCCCGCTTGGGAGGGGAGGGCGAAGCAGGGAGGTTGAGGTTCCGGGCGGCGCGGGGTACAATGGCGGCGGTGAGAGTGGGCAGGGGCCCACTCTCTCGTTATTCTCAGGGGGCAATCTCCTCGCGCAGGAGACGGAGGACGAGGGACGCGATGAAGAGTGAATTCCTGATCGCAGTCACGCAGTTGGCCGCCGAGCGCAACTTGCCGCAGGACATGGTCGTGTCGGCGGTGGAAGCCGCGCTTGCCTCCGCCTATCGGCGTGAGGGCCCCAGCGGAGGCCAGAGCAACGTGCGCGTCCATCTCGACCCGGCGACCGGCGAGGTGGAGGTGTACCAGCTCAAGACCATCGTCGAGGAGGTCGAGAACGACCTTGCGGAAATGACGATGGCCGAGGCGACGGAACTGCGCAGGGGTCAGACGTTGCAGATCGGGGACACCCTCGAGTTCGAGATGGAGCCTCAGGCGGCGGGCCGCATCGCGGCGCAAACGGCCAAACAGGTGGTTATCCAGCGCCTGCGCGAGGCGGAACGGGAGTTGGTGTACGCCGAGTTCGCGGAGAAAGAGGGCGAGGTGTACACGGCCACCGTGCAGCGCGGCTACGGGGGCCTGGTCACGATGGACCTGAACGGGCGCGCGACCGCGCTGCTGCCCCCGGAGGGGCAGGCGCCCGGCGAGCGCTACCGGCCCGGCATGAAAATCAAGGTGATGATTCTCGAGGTGAGCCGCACGCAGAAGGGCCCCGAGATCTTCGTATCGCGCACGCACTCGGACCTCCTGCGCCGCCTCTTCGAGATGGAGGTGCCGGAGATATACAACGGCATCGTCGAAATCAGGGGAATCGCCCGCGAACCCGGCTCTCGCTCCAAGGTGGCGGTGCACGCGCTGCAGGAAGGCGTCGACCCCGTCGGGGCGTGCGTGGGCTTGCGGGGCATCCGCATCCAGAACATCGTGAACGAGCTGCAGGGCGAGAAGATCGACGTCATCCAGTGGTCGCGCGACATGTCGGTGTTCGCGTCGAACGCGCTGAGCCCGGCGCAGCCGCTGCGGGTTGAGCTGAACAACGATGCGCAGGCCGCCACCGTCATCGTCTCCGACCGCCAGCTGTCGCTCGCCATTGGCCGCGAGGGTCAGAACGCGCGGCTCGCGGCCAAGCTCACCGGCTGGAAAATCGACATCAAGAGCTCGACGGAGATCGAAATCGAGCGCATGAAGGTGCAGATCGCCGACGAGGTGGCCGAGCGGGAGGCCGCGGAAGCGGCGTCCGAATCGGCCGCCGCCGTAGCGGTCGCGCCGGCCGGGGAGGTCGGCGAGTCCGCCGAGTCCGAGCGGGCGGCTGCCGAACTGGAGGCCGCCGAGGCCCTGACGGTCACCGTGGAAGAGGACGAGGAGACTCGCGCGGCGCGGGAGGCCGAAGAAGCGGCAATAATGGCCGAACTCGAGGCCGAGGCCGCCGCCGCGGCTCAGGAGACGGAACAGGCCGAACAGCCCTCCGGCGGGCTCAGCGCCGAGGAACTGCTTGCGCTCGAGTCCCTGGACGTCGCGGAGACGGTGGAGGAGGAGATCGTCATCGAGGAGACCATCGACGACGAGGGCATCCTCGACGACGTTTGGAAGGTGCCGGAGACCATCGGCGGCGGGCCCACCATCCGGTTCGCGGAGGACATCCTGGGTTCGCCGGTGAACTCCCGTCGCGGCGGGGGGCGCCGGCGCGGGGGCGGGAACCGCCAGAACCGCAATCGCCCGCGCCCGGGCGGGCAGGGCCGTCCTCCGGGCCCGTAACGAAGGACGACAGCGCCCCGTTTGGGCGGGCGCGGAGGAGACATGCGGAACCGTCATGCGCCGCAGCGCTCCTGCATCATGTGCGGCGCCAAAATGGCAAAGCGCGACCTGTTCAGGATCGTGCTGACGCCGGAGCAGGAGTGCATCGTGGACGCAACGGGCAAACGCCCCGGGCGCGGGGCGTACCTGTGCGGCAGGCCTGACTGCTGGCGCGGGGCCGCGCGGGGGAAGCGGCTGGCCGCGGCGCTCCGAGGGGAGATTACTCCGGGCGACCGCGAGCGGCTGGCGACGTTCGGGCAGGAGCTGACCGCCGCGGCGGCGGCCTCCGCTCGATAGGGAGGGAGAATGGTTGAACAGACGCGAGGACAGGCGACCTCGACCCGAAGAGTTACGCTGCGGGCGCTCCCAATCGGAGAGGCCATCACGGTCGGCGCGCTCGCCGAGCGCATGCGCGTCGAGCCCGTGCAGGTCATCAAGCAGCTGATGCGCACAGGCGTGTTCGCGAGCATCAACCAGGTCATCGATTTCGAAACCGCCGGCGCCGTGGCCCGCGTCTTCGGCTACGCGGCCCGCAAGGTGGAGGACGTGGCGAGCGCGGCGGCCCGAGCGGTCGCCGAGGACGACGCGGGCCTCTTGGAGTCGAGGCCTCCGGTCGTCGCGATCCTGGGGCACGTCGACCACGGCAAGACGACGCTGCTCGACGCCATTTGCCGCACGAACGTCGTCGGCAGGGAGGCCGGCGGCATCACCCAGCACATCGGCGCTTATCAGGTCGTGCACAACGACTCGCCCCTCACGTTCATCGACACGCCGGGGCACGAGGCGTTCACCGCCATGCGAGCCAGAGGCGCACAGGTGACGGACATCGCCATCCTGGTCGTGGCCGCCGACGACGGCGTGATGCCGCAGACCATCGAGGCCATCAACCACATCAAGGCCGCAGGCGTGCCGATTATCGTGGCCATCAACAAGATGGACTCCCCCGAGGCAGACCCCGAGCGCGTCCGGCGTCAACTCTCCGAGCACGAACTGCTCGTCGAGAAGTGGGGCGGAGACATCGTCGACGCCGAGGTGTCGGCCAGGACCGGCGACGGTCTCGGCGACTTGCTGGAGAGCATCGAACTCGTGGCCGAGATCGCCGACCTGAGGGCGAACCCGCAGCGCCCCGGCGTCGGCGTCGTCGTCGAGGCGCGGCTCGACCGGAACCGCGGCGTGCTGGCGACGGTGCTGGTGCAGACGGGCACGCTGCGAGTCGCCGACCACATCGTGGTCGGCTCCACGCGCGGCCGGGTGCGCGCCCTGACGAACGACGCCGGCAAGCGCATCGAGAGCGCCGGGCCCGCCGCGCCGGTCGAAGTGCTCGGACTGAGCGAGCTTCCCGACGCAGGCGACCGGCTGGTCGTCGTGCCGGACGAGAAGACGGCCCGCGACACGGTGGCGGAGCGTCTGCGCCGCGAGGACCTGAACCGCAGCCGGGGCGCCACGCTCGAGGAAGTGGGCGCGCGGATTTCGTCGGGGCAGACCAAGGAACTCTGCCTGGTGCTCAAGACCGACGTGCAGGGAAGCATCGACGCGGTGCGGCAGGCGCTCGACCGGCTGTCGACGCCTGCCGCGCAGGTGCGAGTCATCCACGCAGCAGGCGGCGCGATCACCGAGAGCGACGTGCTGCTCGCCATGGCGTCGGACGCCATCATCATCGGCTTCAACGTGCGCCCCGACCAGGGCGCGCAGCGGCTCGCCGACCACGACCGGGTGCAGATCCGGCAGTACAACATCATCTACCGGCTGAGCGAGGACATAGAACGCGCGTTGCACGGTCTGCTCGAGCCGGTGGTGGAAGACGTGCTCGAAGGCTCGG
>DAOUKL010000012.1:0-9248 GCA_034421335.1 Dehalococcoidia bacterium
GGGGTGATGAACTTGCGGATCATGTACGGGAGGTTGGTGACCGACACCATGCGGGTGGGCTCGGAGCCGCTGCCGTTGAAGTGCTGGTAGGTCGCGTTCATGGGGATGGAGAAGTAGGCGCCCTTGGCCCACTCGAACGTCTGCTTCTTCGACTCGTCGTACCACACCGAGGTCGCTCCGCGTCCGCTGAGGACGTAGATGACCTCGTTGTACATGTGCTTTTCGGGGTTGGTCTTGCCGGCGGGGCCGATCTCGATCACATGCTCGTCGGTCCCTTCGTCGCCGTCGAGGTAGACGACGGCGCCGTTGCACCCCTTGCGCGGCCAGTAATCGAGCTCCAGCGTGAGGAGGCTCTTGACGTAGAGTCCTCCGTGGAGCTTGGCGCCCTCGTCCTTCTGCCACTCGTCGTAGGTGTCGATGCGCTCGAAGTCCTGTAGTACCGACGGGTCGTAACTCTGCACGACAATCTCTTTGTTCGTCATCTTGCTCCTCCTGCTGTGTGCTTCCGGCGCGCCGCCGGGCCGCGCCGGGCGCGGCGCCCCCGACACTATCCCCGTTGGGGCGCGCCGTCAATCGGCAGGCCGGTATGCCCTCTCTGCCCTTCGGGCATCTCCCTCACGGGGGGAGACTTTAACCCCCTCCCCCCGAGGGGGAGGGGCAGGGGAGAGGGCGGAGGAGGTCGGGAGAGAGGATCGCAAGTTGCAGGGGACGCGCTATCCGTCGTTCCTGCGAAAGCAGGAACCTCGCCTGCTCTACGGCCATGGGCTGCGCGATTCCTGCTTTCGCAGGAACGACGGGCGGGCTGGCCCCCTCCCCCTCGGACGCGTGATTAGAAATGGGGAGGTTTTCTGGACGGCCACTGCGACATCTGGCCCTTACCTCTGGGCTCCCCCGTCGCCTACAATTTGATAGCCCCTCCGTCTTCGGGGGAGGGCTGTAGAGGCGCCTTTGTATGCGCCCCTCACGAGCAAATGTCACCGAATGTCTCCGATTCAGGAGAACCTGCGACCGTTCCCACGCCTGTGGTGAGTCTTCCTGGGTGAGAGGGCCGGGGAGAAGACCGACTCCACGAGTAAATGACCCAAAATGAGCCGAAATGACCCTATCTCACGGAAAGCCGCCGTGGGGCCATTCCGGTCCGCGCTCCGCCCGGACTTGAAGCGGTGGAGCGCAGCTTCGGGGCACTTCTAATCACGCGTCTCGGGGGGAGGGGGTTGGAACCTCGCCCTGCTACACTCTCGCCTACCCTGACGCGGAGGACGCTCTTGCCTCCTGAGCTGAACGGTCGGCTGGACTTCTGGAACATCGGCTACCCGCTGGGCGCGCTCGTGTACCTGGTGGGCGTCGTGTCGGCTGCTGCGGTGGCGTGGGCGCTGTGGCGGCGGTCGCGCTACTGGCGGCTGGGGACGCCGAACCCGGACGTGGGGCCGTGGGGGCCGCGCCTCCGCGCCGCGCTGCGGTCGCTGTTCACCGACGCGGCGGGACACCGCCGGTTCGTGAGCCACGAGCGCTACCCCGGCGCCATGCACGCGCTCATTTTCTGGGGCATGGTCATCCTGTTCATCGCGACGAGCCTCGACGCGGTGGAGTTCAACGCGGAGAATTGGTTCGGGTGGCACTTGGCGAGCCGCCGCATCGGCGTGCAGCTCGAACTGGTGTGGGACATCGGCGGGATGATGCTGATCGCCGGCGTGGGGCTTGCCGCCTTCCGCCGCTACGTGCTGCGTCCGCCCCGGCTGAACACGCTGCTGGAGAACGGGGTGCTGCTGGCGCTGCTGTTCAGCATGGCGGTCTCCGGGTTCGTGCTGCAGTCGCTCCGCATGGCGGCGACGGAGCTGGAGCCGTCGAGCGAGCTGTACAGCGTCGCGTCGGCGTACTGGTCGCCGTTCTCGTACGTCATCGCCGTGGGGATACGGGCCACGGGCGCGACGGTGTGGGCGATGGAGGCGTCGCACTTCTGGCTGTGGTGGGCGCATGCTGCGCTGATGTCGGCGACGTTCGTCTACGCGGCGTGGCGGTTCGGGCCGCTGATGCACATCTTCGTCAGCCCGCTCAACCTCGTCATGCGGTCGTCGGTCACGCGCCCGAAGGGAGCGCTCCGGCCGATGGGCGACCTCGATACGCTGGAGACGTTCGGCGCGCGTGAGTTGACGCAGCTCACGTCGAAGCAGTTGCTCGACTACGACTCGTGCACGAACTGCGGGCGCTGCCAGGACCAGTGCCCGGCGTGGAGGAGCGGCAAGCCGCTCTCGCCGAGAAAACTTGTGCAGGACGCGAAGGCGTACATGGTCGAGCGCGCGCCCGCGCTTCTCGCCGAAGGGCCGGACGCTCCGCCGCCCCCGACGGAGCGCGACCTCGTCCACGGATTCGTGAGCCCCGAGGCGCTGTGGTCGTGCACCACGTGCCGCGCCTGCATGGAGGCGTGCCCCGCGTTCGTCGAGCACATCGACTCGATCGTGGACATGCGCCGCTACCTGACGATGGAGGAGGCGGACGTCCCGGAAACGGCGATGGGCGCGCTGACCTCGATGGAGCAGCGCGGGCATCCGTGGCGCGGCGCGCAGGCCTCCCGCGATGACTGGATGGAGGGGACCGGGGCCGTGGCGATGTCGGACGACCCGGACGCCGAACTGCTGCTCTGGGTCGGCTGCACGTCGGCGCTGGACGGGCGCGGGCGACAGGTGGCGAGGGCGATGGCGTCGGTGCTCAGGCTCGCGGGCGTGAACTACCGCGTGCTCGGCAGCGAGGAGACGTGCACGGGCGACCCCGCTAGGCGCCTGGGCAACGAGTACCTGTACCAGATGATGGCGGAGCAGAACATCGCGACGCTGCAGGGGTACGGCGTACGGAAGATCGTGACGCTCTGCCCGCACTGCTTCAACACGATCAAGAACGAGTACCCGCAGTTCGGCGGCGAGTTCGAGGTCGTTCACTACACGGAGTTCGTGGCGCAGTTGCTGCGCGACGGCCGCATCAAGCCGAAGCGCGCGGTGCCGCTGTCGGTCGCTTACCACGACTCGTGCTACCTGGGGCGGCACAACGATATCTACGAGCCGCCGCGCGAGATTGCGCGCGCCATCCCCGGCCTCGAACTGGTGGAGATGGGCGAGGGGCGCTGCCGTGAGCGCGGGTTCTGCTGCGGCGCCGGCGGCGGGCGGATGTGGATGGAGGAGCCCGGAACGCGCGTGAACCACATCCGCGCCGACCACTTCCTCGAAACGGACGCGGACGCCGTGGGGGTGTCGTGCCCGTTCTGCCTCCAGATGATGGAGGAGGGCCTCAGCGCCAAGGGCGTCGCCGACCGGAAGTCCGCCAAGGACCTGCTCGAACTCCTCGCGGAATCGCTGGAGGAGTAACGCGCGGGCATTCTCCTCCTGCCCATGGTTCGTGGTGAGCCTGTCGAACCACGAACCACCCTCTCCCCGGCCCTCCCCCTCGGGGGGGAGGGGGCCGGATCCACCCTTTTCTACAACTCCTCGTCGTCGATGAAGTCGGGCGGGAGTTCGTCGACCAGGGGGTCGTCGAGGGTCGCGCCGGCGCCGACGAGCTCGAGGACGGCGCCCTCGTCGCCGCTGGCGAGGAGCGCTTCGACGCTCGACGGGATCGTCGAGGGCTCGTGGCTTCGGTCTTCGACGTTGTCGGGAGAGCGCTCCGGCTCGGGGCCGGGGGCTGGAGGGAAGGAAATCTTGGAGCGCTGGCTCGGGTGCTGGTAGGTCTCGCGGAGGACGACGCGGAGGGCGCCGTCGGCGTAGCCGGAGACTGCGCCGTCGTACTGGTTGCCGCCGGCGATGAGGGCTGCGAGGCGCCGCGCCGTCTTGGGCGGAACGAAGCCAAGGCATGCGCCGGAGGAGTCGAGGGCGCGCAGCGACGGACCGTCGCTTTCGAGGAAGACGGGCGTTCCGGGCGAGGCGTGGGCGGCGTCGGCGGAGGCGAGCAGGACCACTTCGGCGCTCTTGCCGCTGTCGCCGGTGAAGACCCTGGCCCGTAGTCCGACGGCCGCGGGGGCCGGAGGCGGGCAGGGGGCCTCCGCGGCCCAGTTGAGCCGGGCGACGTGCTTGGCGGCGATGGCGTTCTCCGGGTCGAGCTGCAGCGCGCTTCGGAACGCCAGCAGCGCCTCGTCGAGGTTGCCGAGTTCGGTGAGGGCTCTGCCGAGCCGGTTGAAGGCCTGCGCGTTGTGGGGGTCGGCGTCGAGGATTTCGCGGTTAAGGAGGGCTGCTTGGGCCCATTTGCCCTCGGTGGCGAAGGTGATTGCGGCGCGTGTGCGCTCTTTCAGGAGGCGTTCGTGCTCCGTTTCACGGTAGACCATGGTTGCGCTCCGCTCGACACGCGCACGTACCCCCTTTCCGTGACGGCGGTGAGCCCAGGTGGTATTAGGTTTTCCGGTCGTTGAGCAGCGCTCTGAGCTCGATGGCCGTGCACCTGTCCATCACGACGTCAATGCCGGCGGCCCGAGCTTTCGCGGCGGCCTCTTCGTGAACGATCCCCAGCTGCATCCACACGGCGGAGGCGCCTACGGCGATGGCCGCATCGACCACGGGCGGCACATCGACGGGTCTCCTGAATATGTCGACGATATCTACGTGTTCCTGAACGTCCTCCAGCTTCGCGTACGGCTGTTCGCCCAGCACGGGAGCCTTCAGCGCGGGGTTGACGGGAATGATCCGGTAGCCTTGCGCCTGCAGGTACGCCGCCACTCCATGCGACGGCCTGTCGGGCCTGTCGGAGAGGCCAACGACGGCGATGACCTTGCTTCTTGTCAGTATCTCCTCGATGGCGGCCACGGCGCGCCCCCGGACGGCCACTCAGCGGCGTTTCGCGCAGCATGAAGGAGCGCGGCAAAAGGGTCAATGAGATTGGGGTGAGGTTACGCGGGAATTTGCGCGTCAGCCGTCCAGCTCGAAGGCGGTGTGGAGGGCGCGGACGGCGTCGTCGATCTGGGCTTCGTCGACGATGCAGGTGATGCGTATCTGGGAGGTGGTGATCATCTCGATGTTGACGCCGGCGTCCGCGAGCGTTGCGAACATGAGCGAGGCCACGCCCGGCGCGTTCTGCATGCCGGCGCCGACGATGCTGACCTGCCCGAGGCCGTCGTGCGAGACGCAGTCGGCGGCGCCGATTTCGCGGGCGACCTGCTCGGTGAGTTGCAGGGCGACGCGCAGGTCGGCGTGGTCGACGGTGAAGGAGAGGTCGGTGAGGCGGTCGGCGCTGGCGTTCTGCACGATCGTGTCGACGCTGACGTTGGCGTCGGAGAGGGGCTTGAACACGGCTGCGGCGATGCCGGGGCGGTCGGGAACGGCGCGGACGGTGATGCGCGCGACGCCGCGGTCGTAGGTGACGCCTCTGACTTTGTTGGGGACTTCCATGGCTTGTCCTTCCGGCGCGTCGCCGCCCGCGCCCTGCGCGGGGTCGGCGTCGTGGATGAGCGTACCGGGCAGGTCCTCGTGGCTGGAGGCGACGAGGACGGGGGTTCTGTACCACGTGGCGAGCTCGATAGAGCGCGGGTGCATCTTGGCGCCGTAACTGGCGAGTTCGAGCATCTCCTCGTAGCCGATTTCGGCGAGCTTGCGGGCCCTGGGGGCCACGCGCGGGTCTGCGGTGTAGATGCCGTCGACGTCGGTGTAGACCTCACAGCGCACGGCGGCGAGGGCTGCGGCGAGGGCGACGGCAGTGGTGTCGGAGCCTCCGCGTCCGAGCGTGGTGACGTCCATCTCGCTGGTGACGCCCTGGAAGCCGGCGACGATGACGATGCGTCCGGCGTCGAGTTCGGCCTGGACGCGGTCGGCGTCGAAGCCGACGATGGTGGCGCGGCCGTGCGCGGTGTCGGTGCGGACGCCGGCCTGGGCGCCGCTCATGCTGATGGCCTCGCAGCCGAGTTCGCGCAGGGCCATGGCCATGAGGGTGCAGGAGACCAGCTCGCCGGTGGAGAGGAGGAGGTCGAGCTCGCGGGGTTCGGGCGCGGAGGAGACGCTGCGGGCGAGGTCGATGAGCTGGTCGGTCGTGTCGCCCATCGCGGAGACGACGACGGCCATCCGTACGCCGCCGGCGTGCGCCGCCGCGATGCGCCGGGCGACGCGCTTGATCTTGTCTGCGTCGCCGACGGAGGTCCCGCCGTACTTCTGGACGATGGTGGTCATCGCGGCTCCGGGGGGGCGTCGACGGGGCCGGCGCCCTCGGCGGCGGGTTCGAGCACGCGGAAGGTCCCCGGGAGGCCGGACTTGTCGCCGGCGTCGGCCATCTCGTAGCCGATGGTGAAGGCGCGGTTCTCGCCGCGGGTGGTGAAGGCGAGGATGGTGGAGCCGGCGCCGGAGAGGAAGACGCCGCGCGCTCCGGCGGCCATCGCCTGCTGGAAGATGACCTTCATCTGGCGGTAGACCTTCTGGCGCTGCGGCTGGTGCAGGCGGTCCTGGGTGGCGAGGCGCAGGTATTCGGGCCGGTCGAGCGCGAGGCTTGCGACGAGGAGGGCGGCGCGCCCGACGTTGAAGACGGCGTCGCGGCGGTGGACTCGGGGTTCGAGCACGGCGCGCGCCTCGCGCGTGGCCATGGGAGCGTCGGGAATGTAGGCGACGCACTGGAGGTTGGGCGGGAGGGGCACGGGCGCGGCATGGACGGTGGGGCCGTCGGCGACGGCGATGCTGAGTCCTCCCATGAGCGCGGGCGCCACGTTATCGGGGTGGCCCTCGATGTCGGCGGCGAGCTGGAGGAGTCCGTGGGGGTCGACGGGGCAGTCGAGGAGGGCGTTGGCGGCGTAGAGTCCGCCGACGATGGCGGCTGAGCTGCTGCCGAGTCCGCGGCTGAGGGGGATCTCCTGCCAGCTTTCGATGGAGAGCCTCCGGGCGCCGGCGCCGGCCTCGTCGAGGAGGCGCTGGGCGGCGCGGTACATCAGGTTGCGGTCGTCGCGCCGGAGGCGCTCCTCGCCGGCGCCGTGGATGACGACGCGGGGGCTGTCGGCCCATCCGACGCGCATGGTGTTCCAGAGCGACAGCGCCATGCCCAGGCAGTCGAAGCCGGGGCCGAGGTTGGCGGTCGTGGCGGGCACGCGGATGTTGACGGAGTCTGGCATATGCACGCAGGGGATTGGCGCAGGGAGATTATACAGAGGACGCTCCGCCCTCTCTGCCTTCGGCATCTCCCCCTCAGGGGGAGAACGGTCAGGGCCTCCTCCTTGAGGGGAGGGCCATGCGCCCCGCTCTTGTCGGGCTATACTGTGGGGCGGTATGAGCGTGGCGTATCTGGCGGGGCAAGTCCCCGGAGTGGGAGTTACGACGGTCGCGGCCGGGCTGGGGGGCGTGTGGCGCTCCGCCGGCAAGCGCGTGTCGCTGGCGAAGCCGCTCGCGCCGCCGGACGACGCGGACTGCGCATTCTTTGCGGAACTCGGAGGCTCGGGCGAGACGGCGTCCGACGTGGACGGCGCCGCGCGCATCGTGCGGGCGCTCGCGGAGTCGGCGGATGTCGTCATCGTCGAGGGGCCTCCGCTGGGCGGCGAAGGGTCGGCGGAACTGGCCGAGGCCTGCGGCGCCCGGGTGGTGGGCGTCGCGCCCTACGAGCGCGCGCTGGGGGCCGGCGCCGTCGAGCCCTGGCGAGCGGCGTTCGGGGAGCGGCTGGCGGGCCTGCTGGTGAACAGGCGGACGCGCCACGCGGAGCACGACGCCGCCGAGCGTCTGCTGCCGGAGCTGGCGGGGGCGGGGCTGTCGGCGTTCGGAGCGCTGCCGGAGGACCGGCTGCTGCTCGCGCCGACCGTGCAACAGGTGGTCGACTGCCTCGGCGGCGTGTACTTCACGGCCCCGGAGGGCGGCGCCGCGCTGGTGGAGCACTTCCTCATCGGCGGGCTGATAACGGAGTGGGGGGGCAACTACTTCGGGCGGCTCCCGAACCAGGCGGTCATCGTGCGGGGAGGGCGCATCGACATCCAGATGTCGGCGCTGCAGTTCCCGCTGAGCGCGCTCATCCTCACAGGCTGCGATGCTCCCTCGCAGTACGTGCACCAGCGCGCGGACGACCTCGACGCTCCGCTCATCGCGGTGGGGCAGGACACCCACGAGGCGGCGGCGGCGCTCGAACGGCTGGATGGGGCGGCGCACGTCCGCCACCCGGAGAAGGCGCGCCGCGCGGCGGAACTGCTCGCCGCTCACGCCGACGTGGCGGCGATGGCCGAGGCCGTCGGCGCCGCATAGCGCACAGGAGGAAGGATGCCGCTCATCGCGATCACCGCCTCGAACGAGAGGCACATAGCCGCGTACGCGGAGTCGGTGCGGTCGCGCGGCGGCGACGTCCGCATCCTCACGCCGGACGTCTACGGCTCGCTCGCGGAGGCGATGGACGGCGTGGGCGGTCTGCTGCTGACCGGCGGCGCCGACGTGGACCCGGCGATGTACGGGGAGACGCCGAACGGCTCAGCGCCGCCGCACCGGGAGCGGGACGCGATGGAGGCGGAGCTGGTGCGCTACGCGCTGGAGCGCGATATGCCGACGTTCGGCATCTGCCGGGGGATGCAGGTCATCAACGTGGCGATGGGCGGCAGGCTCATCCAGGACCTGCCGGGGCACCGGCTGACGGAAGGGAGCGGGCGGGAGGTCCAGCACCCGGTGTACGTGTCGCCAGGGAGCAGGCTCGCGGCGATCATCGGCCCCGGGGCGAACTACCGCGCGAACAGCAGGCATCACCAAGGGCTGAAGGAGCCGCAGCGCGCTCCCGGCCTGCGCGCATGCGCCTACTCTCCCGACGACGGGATCATCGAGGCCGTCGAGAGCCCGGAGCATCCGTGGCTCATCGCCGTGCAGTTCCACCCGGAGAATGAGGACCAGGTGTCGAAGGGCTTTCTGAAGCTGTTCGACTGGCACATCGGCTGGGCGGAGCGGTACGAGGCTGGCGACATGGGCGGGAGCGTCGCGTGAACCGACAGCCTCCTCCCATGCAGACCGACGCGTCGGGCGAGTGCCGCCACCTGTACCTGACGCGGGACGCGACGTGCGTGCATTGCGGCATGCGGTTCCGGCTCGCGTGGCAGTCGTCGCGGCAGGACCTGCTGCGGCCCACGACGCGGAACCTGGTCATCGCGCTGGGGGGAACGGCGCTCCTCGTCGCATCTCAGTTGTTCGGGCTCGTAGTGGGCGGTTTTCCGCTGTCGTCGGTGTTTCTCGTGGTGGCGGTACTGTTCTTCACGCGTTCGACGCTGGGCGGCCTCGAACTGCTCGGCCGGCACGGGTTCGTGCCTGGGCGCCTGGGGCCCATCTACCGGCGGGGTCAGTACA